>DAORTY010000091.1:0-14593 GCA_035432905.1 Ilumatobacteraceae bacterium
TGTGGATCTCGTTGGTGCCCTCGTAGGTGTACACGGATTCGAGGTTGTTCATGTGCCGGATGACCGGGTACTCGAGGGTGATGCCATTGGCGCCGAGTGTCGATCTGGCGTCGCGGGCAACGTCCATTGCCTGGCGAACGTTGTCGAGCTTGCCGAAGCTGACCTGCGCGGGAGTGATGAGGCCTTCGTCCTTCAACCGGCCGAGGTGGAGCGCCACGAGGTAGCTACGGTTCACCGCGACCGCCATCTCGACGAGCTTGCGCTGGGTGAGCTGGAACCCGGCGATCGGCTTGTCGAACTGCACTCGGCCGAGTGTGTAGTCGAGTGCTGCTTCGTAGCAGGCTCGGCCGGCACCGACGACGCCCCAGAGGATGCCGAAGCGGGCCTCGTTGAGGCACGACAGCGGCCCACGCATGCTGGCCACGCCGGGGAGCACGGCACTGGCCGGGAGGTGGACGTCGTCGAAGACGAGCTCGGACGTTACCGAGGCGCGCAGTGAGCTCTTCAGGTGGATGTTGTTGGCCGAGAATCCGGGAGTGTCGGTCGGGACGACGAAGCCCCGGACGCCGTCCTCGGTCCGCGCCCAGACCACAGCGACGTCGGCGATGCCTCCGTTGGTGATCCACATCTTCGAGCCGTTGAGCACCCAGTCGCCGTTGACCATCTTGGCGTTCGTGCGCATGCTGCTCGGGTCGCTGCCCGAGTCGGCCTCGGTGAGACCGAAGCAGCCGATCGCTTCACCGGCTGCCATGCGCGGCAGCCATTCGGACTTCTGCTCCTCGGATCCGTAGGCCCAGATCGGGAACATCGCGAGCGAGCCCTGCACGGACACGAACGAGCGGAAGCCGGAATCGCCGGCCTCCATCTCGAGACACGCAAGGCCGTAGGACACCGCAGAGGTGCCGGCGCAGCCGTATCCCTCGAGGTGCATGCCGAGGAGGCCGACCTCGCCCATCTCTCGGGCGAGTTCCTTCGGGAACACGCCTCGGTCGTACCAGTCGGCGATGCCGGGCAGCACGCGGTCCTGCACGAAGCGGCGTGTGGTCTGCTGGACCAGCGACTCCTCCGGTGAGAGCAGGCGGTCGATCTGGAGCAGGTCGTGGGCGTCGACGTCACCCTTGATGTTGGTGTGTTCGCGAGAAGCGGTGTTGGTCACGTGTGCGCACCTCCATGCGCCGGTTTGGGGGGTCAAGAGGGGGTGGGACGTTTGCGGGCAGCGATGGCTTGGTGGCGTTCGGGAGTGTCGAGCAGGCAGCGGCGCAGTGGGGTCCACTGGTCGAGGTGCACAGGGCCGACGTCGAGTTGGTTGAGCAGTTCCTTCGTAGCGCCGAGCGCGCCGCGCTGGCCGGCGCACAGCTGACGAACGAGCTGGTCGACGATGCCGGGAAGCTCGTCGGTGTCGACGACGCGGGCGACCATGCCGCCCATGGCTGCGTCGGTGGCGGAGACGCTGATGCCCAGCAGGAGTTGCCGCATCATCGCTCCGTTGAGCCGGCCACGCATGACTGCCAGGGCCTCGGGGTTGTAGAGGATGCCCAGGCGCACGGCAGGCACTTCGAAGCGTGCGGCGGTTGATGCGATCACGACGTCGGCGGACACGACGAGGTCGACGGCCGCGCCGAGGCACGGCCCGTGCACCGCTGCGATCACGGGGATGTGGGTGCGGCGCAACGCCGAAGTGGCGCGTGCGACGGCGGTGTCGAAGTCGATGTCGGCCGAGGTGCCGGTGAGGTCGTTGAAGTCGGCGCCCGCCGAGAAGACCGGCCCGGTAGCGGAGATGACGATGGCGCCGGCTTGGGCCTGTTCGGCCTGGCGGACAGCCTGGGCGATGGACGCCAGAGTGTCGAATCCGAGTGCGTTCCGTCGTGCGGCGTCGTCGAGCACGATCGCGGCGATGCCGTCGGTGACGGCGAAGTTTGCGGTCATGACCGGGGGCTGACGGCGATACGGTCCCAGCGGACGAGCACCGACGTGCGGTCGAAGTTGATCGCTTCTTCGAGCGCTTGCGCGACTTCGAGCAGCAACGCTTCGGTGTGCATCGGCGTGACGAGTTGTACGCCCACCGGCAGTCCGTCGACGAGTCCCGTCGGTGTCGTCGCTGCGGGGGTTCCAGCGACGTTGAAGGGAACCGCGAACGGGAACGCACCCCAGAGGGCGTCTACGCCGTGCTCGTCGATGGTGCGGGGCCGGCGGCCGAGCTCAAAGGCTGGGACGGCGGTCGATGGCGTGAGGATCACATCGAACTTCAAGAAGATGTCGGAGATCCGTTGGCGGTAGACGGGCAGGTCGCGTCGTGCTCGTTCGACGTCGGCCGGGTCGAGGCGCTGCGCTGCTTCGAGTGACTTGCGCTCGTACTCGGTGAGCAACTCGGGCTTGGCGAGCAGATGCCCACGTTCGCGTGCTTCGTCTTCGAGGACGAGGGGACCGAACACATCGTTCCAGCCGGTCAGTGGCAGGTCGACGGGGACGACACGGTGACCGAGCTGTTCCAGCAGTGCGGCGGCGCGATCGGCAGCGGCCACCACGCCAGGGTGCACGGCACGATGCTCGGGACGTGCGCAATAGCCGATGACGAGCGGCCGCAGCGCGCGTCGCGGGTATTCGCGGTCGGCGAGTGCTTCCAGCATGGGGCGAGCATCGGCTGCTCGCCATGCCAGCGGGCCAGGGCTGACGAAGTCGGTCATCGCACGGAAACCACCCTCGTCGGGGCACCGCCCGCGGGTGGGCTTCAGGCCGAACAGGCCGCAGAACGCTGCGGGGATTCGGACGGAGCCGCCGCCGTCGGAGCCGACAGCGAGCGTCGACATGCCCGACGCGACGGACGCTGCAGCGCCACCGCTCGAACCGCCCGAGGTTCGGTTCGGGTCCCATGGGTTGCCCGTGTCGGGGCCGAGCAGGTTGTCGGTCGTGGCGGACTGGCCGAACTCGGCCGTGTTGGTCTTGCCGGTGAACACCGCGCCTGCGCCGCGAAGGCGCTTGACGACACCGGAGTCGTCGGTGGCGATGTCGTGCTGGTGATGTAGCGAGCCGAGCGTCGTGGGGAGACCTTGCACGTGGAAGGCGTCCTTCACCGAGACGGGCACACCTTCGAGCGCTCGAGGGTCGCCGTTGCGGTAGCGCGCCTCGGACTCCGCTGCTTGCTGCAGGGTCATGACTCGGTCGACAGTGACGAACGCGTGCAGTTCGTGGTCGATCTTGTCGATTCGGTCGAGCGCCATCGTGGCGACTTCGACCGGAGAGAGCTCGCTGCGCCGGAACGCGGACACCAGGTCGGCGACGGGCCAGCTGAGCGGGGAGCCGTCAGGCATGAGGGTGGACCCCGCCGCTGATGCCGTAGACCTCGCCGGTGATGTAGCCGGATTCGGGACCGACGAGGAACGAGACGAGCGACGCCACATCCTCGGGGGCTCCGACTCGGCCGACGACGGACCGCTTCTCCACGTAACCGGAGAAGAACTCGGGCGGGTAGATCTTGGTGAGGAAGTCGTTGTAGATCAGGCCCGGGGCGACTGCGTTGACGCGGACGCCGTGGCGGCCGTTCTCTGCGGCGGCGACTCGTGTCAACGCCATCACACCGGCCTTCGCGGTGGAGTAGGCGGCGCCGTGCTCTGCAGTCATCTCCCATCCGGCGATCGACGAGATGTTGACGACCGCTCCCCCGCCGGCGGCGATCATGTGCGGCAGCGCGTAGCGCATGCAGTAGAAGGTGCCGTTGAGGTCGACGTCGAGGCATCGCCGCCAGGTCTCGAGCTCCATCTCCGCGACGGGCTCGATCTTGCTCCACCCGGCGTTGTTGACAAGGACGTGGATCCCGCCGCGCTCTGCAGCGACACGGTTGAGCAGTTCCTCGACCGCTGTGGGGTCGGTGACGTCGAGGCGAGCCGAGGTGAAGGCGCGACCGTGCTCGTCGGACAGGGTCTGGGCGAGTTGCTCGGCGCGACGTTCGTGGGCGTCGGTCACGACGACGTCGAAGCCGTCGCTGGCGAGCCGCTTCGCAATGGCGGCTCCGATGCCGGCACCCGCGGCAGCGGTGACGATCGCGACTTTCGTGGTGGTCATGGTGAGTCCTTGGTGGTTGGTCGTCAGTCGGCCGTGACGGCGGGGATGATGCGATTTGCGATCTGTTCCATGCGGTCGAGGCGACCGCCGGACAGCAAGGCGAAGGTGATGCGGTCGATGTCGAGCGCGACGAGCTCACGAAGGCGCTCGATGCACGTCGCTTCGTTGCCGGCAATGGCGACGCTCTGGACGAACTCGTCGCTGACGATCTGCTTGTGCTCGGCGTGGAGCGAGAGGTGGTCCACGAGGTGGTACTCCTTCTCGGCGCGTTCGAACTCGGGGCGGAACTTCTCCCACGCGGGCGGCATCGTCTTCCACGGGGCGAAGGTCGCGGCCTGGCTGGTGGCCCACGCGCGCACGTCGTTGAGGGCTTCCTGTTCGTCGTCGCGGCAGCTCATCGTGACGACGAGGTCGACGAGGACTTCGGAGCGGTCGCGACCTGCCTTCTTGAGTCCCTCGTAGAGGTAGTCGAGCTGCCACTTGCAGAACTCGGGGTCGGCGGCGCCCATCAGGATCGCGCCGTCGGCCTTCTCGCCGCACAGGCGCAGCATGCCGGGCTGGGACACGGCGATGTAGATGGGGATCTGGCGGCGCGCCGTCTTCAGTTGCACGCGGGTGCCGTACAGGTCCTGTTCCTCGCCGGTGAACAGCTTGCGCATCTCGTCGATGCCGTTGGAGATGTCGCCGAGCTTCGACGGTTGGCCGCCGGCACCGTAGACAGCGGACCATCCGGCGCCGATGCCGAGCATCGCCCGACCGTCGGTGAGTTCGTCGAGCGCGGTCATCGCGTTCGCGGTGACCGTGGGGTGACGGGTGACCAGGTTGGTCACCGACGGTCCGATGTGCATGGACTTGGTCGCCATCGCGGCGATGTTCATTGCTGCGTATGCGTCCTTCATGCCGAGCTGGAAGTCGATGTACCACAGCCCTTCGAATCCGTAGGACTCGGCTGCAGTGGCGAGGGTTGCCACGTTCGATAGCGGCTCGCGCGGACTGACACCCATGGAGAGGGCCCAACGGTTCATGCTTCGTGCTCCTTCAGCAGTTCGGTGATCAGGCGAGTGACCTCGCAGGGGTTGTCGACATTCATGAGGTGACCCGCGGCCGGGATTTCCCAGTAGGTGGCGTCGGGCAGCCCTGCCATCAGCAGGTCGGCTGCCTTGCGCGGGCAGAAGGTGTCGTTGTCGGCGCCGACCACGTCGACGTGTACGCGCACGTTCGGCAGGACGTCGGTGAGCGGCACGGTGTTGACCCTGGCCATCGCTCGGGCGGCGTTGATGTAGCCGCGTCCGTCGGCGACCGCTGTGACGCGTCGTGCGGTGACCGCGTCGACGTCGACATCGGTGTTGGAGATCGCTGCTGCCGTGTCGGCTCGGAGCGCGAGTCGGAACTCGTCGGTCACGCCGTGTTCGAGCATGGCGATGCGGGAGGCGAAGAACTCGGCCGCCGAACGACCAACGACGGACGAGGTGCCGAGGACGATGGCGTGCGGAACGAGGGCGGGGTTGCTCGCTGCGGCACCGAGCACCACGGTGCCGCCGAGGGAGAACCCGACACACGTCGCCGGGCCGGTGACCTCTTCCAGGAACCGAAGGAGGTCCGAGGCGAGTTGCTCTGCGGTGCCGTCGCCTTCGCCAACGGAACTGTCGCCGTGGCCGCGCAGGTCGTAGGCGTAGGTGGTGTGGTCACGAACGGCGGCCTGTTGTGCTGCCCAGGTGTGCCGGTCCTCGGCGAGGCCGTGAATGAACACGAGCGGAGCGCCCGAGCCATCCTGGTTCCAGGCGACGTCGATGTCGCCGATCCTTTGCGTGTGGGTCACGGTTGGCTCCCGAAGAGTTCGTCTCGAAGTTGGTTCTTGCGGATCTTCCCGGCGGCGGTGACGGGCATGTCTGGCACGATGCGCATCGACTCGGGCCAGTACCGCCGGGACAGTCCCTGTGTGCCGGCCCATTGGACGAGCTCGTCGAGCGATAGTTGGGCGTCGCCCTTGGGGACGACCACTGCGCAGAGGCGCTCGCCGAGCCGGTCGTCGGGCTCGCCGACGACCGCGACGCGTCGCACGCCGGGGTGGCCGGCGAGGACGTCCTCGATCATGACCGGCGAGATGTTGACGCCACCTCGGATGATCAGGTCCTTTAGGCGGCCGGTGAGGTGCAGGTAGCCGTCGGCGTCGAGGCGAGCGAGATCGCCGGTGCGGAAGAAGCCGTCGGGGGTCATGGAGGCGGCGTGGAGGTCGTTTTGGCCGAGGTAGCCGGTGAACACTCCGGGGCCCCGCATCACCAGTTCGCCGGCCTCGCCGACGGGCAGATGGTCGAGCTCGGTGTCGACGACGCTGAGCTCCAGGCCCGGCAGACCGCAGCCTGCAGTGTTCCTGCGCTGCTCCTGGGTGCTGGTGAAGGTGCTGGTGGTGACGCCACCTTCGGTCATGCCCCACAGCACCGACACGAACGTGTCCGGGAACTGAAGGTCGGCTTGGTCCATCAGCAACGGAGGGACCGCTGCGCCACCGCAGAGGAAGGACCGCATCGGGGCGAGCTTGCGCCGCGACGCAGGCGCTGGCGCGTCGATGAGGTCCTTGAGGAACGGCGTCGCAGCGGAGGTGAAGTCACAGCCGTACCGGGCGATGATCTCGATCGCCAGCTCGGGATCCCAACGCTCCTGCAGGATCAACGGCGCCCCGAGGTACATGGACAGACGGGCGCCGTGGATCGCGCCGACGCTGTGTCCGAGCGGCGACGCCATGAAGATCGGCGTGTCGGCGCGGAGGTCGAAGCGATCCGTGAAGCCGAAGTTCAAGGCCGCCAGCGTGTTGCTCGAGTGCGTGACGGCCTTCGGCTTGCCGGTCGTGCTGGAGGTGGTCATGACATGGGCGATGTCGTCGAGTGCGACGGCGCGAGGCTCGCGTCGTCCGGGGCTGACGACGTCCATGTGCGCGACGTCGTCGACCACGATCACCGGCGTCGCCCGCTCGGCCTTCGATGCTGCCTCGATCGCCATGTCGCCCAGGAACGTGTTGCCAAGGCGGGTCGAGGTCACCACGGCGGCGACCTCGGCGAGATCGCACAGATAGGTGAGGGTCGGGCCGTCGGTGGTCACCGGGATCGTCATCGGGATCGCTCCGAGCCGCAACAGGGCGGCGAAGACCACTTGCCAATCGGCGCGGTTCGGCATGACGACGAGGACGAGATCACCGGGTTGCACGCCTGCGTCGGCGAGGCCGGTGGACATGCGGCGCGAGGCGTCCAGGAGGCCGGCGTGGGTCAGTTCGACGCCACGGTCGTCTGCAACTGCGAGGCCGGTCGGGTGCGCTGTGGCGATACTGAGGTAGCGATCCCACAGTGACTCATCGGGCCACCACCCGTGGGTGCGGTAGTCGCGGATCGTCTGCTCGGTTGTCACGCGCCCCCCTCCACTGTGTGCTTCGTCATTCTGGAGTACTCCGTCGCCGAAGTCAAGAGAGTGACGTCGCTTTTTTTAAGATACTGAAGTCGCTTTACGTGATGACGTACTACATTCGTGCCGTGCCTGCAGTTCCCACCACACCCAAGGGCCGTCGCACCTGGCAGCAGTTGCTGGAAGCGGCAAGAGCGGTCTTCGCCCGCGATGGCTACGTCAACGCCCGAATGGCCGACATTGCCGAGAAGGCGGGCCTCTCGATGGGCGCGCTGTACCGGTACTTCGAGAACAAGGAGAGCGTGTTCGAACACCTCGTGACCGACATCCACGAGGAGCTCTTCACTTCCAGCAGGTCCAGCGACCATCACTTCTCCACCGAACCCTTCGCGGCGCTTCGCGAGGCGAACCTCGGCTATCTCCGCCACTACTTCGAGCACCGCGACGTGATGCGTACGCTCGTCGAAGCGGCTGCGGTGGACCCGCGGTTCAGGGAGATCTGGTGGAAGATGCGCACACGGCACTCCGATCGTTTCACCGAGGCGGTTCGAGATCACTTCGGTCTCACCACCCTCGACGGTATCGACACGTCGCTGGCTGCGGATGCGATGACCTGCATGGTGGAACAGGTGGCTTACGTGTGGTTCGGCCATGAGGCGATCCACACCAGGAAGGTCGACCTCGAGGAGGCCGCAGAGGTCACGACCCGCGCCTGGTTCCGGTTGTTCTTCGCGCCGAAGGACTGGGACGACGCGGCGGTGTTGAACCGCGTTGCTCCATGACCGATCAGCGATAGCGATAGAAGCCCTGACCGCTCTTGCGGCCGAGGAGACCGGCTTCGACCATCCGGACGAGCAGTGGCGGTGGCGCATTGAGCGGTTCCTTGAACTCGGCGTAGAGCGACTCGGCGACCGCCATGGTGGTGTCGAGCCCGATGAGATCGCAGAGCGCGAGCGGCCCGAGCGGGTGTGCGCACCCTTCGACCATGCCGGCATCGATGTCCTCGGCGGTGGCGAACCCAGATTCCAGCATTCGAATCGCGGCCAGAATGTACGGGATCAGCAGTGCGTTGACGATGAAACCGGCCCGGTCCTTCGAACGGATCACCCGCTTGCCCAGCAGGTCGCTCGCAAAGGCTTCAGCGCGCTGCTGTGTCTCGTCGCCGGTGAGCAGCGACGTGACCAACTCGACGAGTCGCAGCACTGGCACGGGGTTGAAGAAGTGGATGCCGATGACCTTGTCGGGGCGACTGGTCGCCATCGCGAGCTTGATGATCGGGATCGATGACGTGTTCGAGGCGAGGATGGCGTCGTCCTTGACGAGCACTTGGTCCAGCCGCGCGAAGAGGTCACGCTTGGCGAGCTCGTCCTCGACGATCGCTTCGATCACCAGATCGCACGGAGCAAGGTCCGAGAGGTCGCTCGAGGCGCGGAGTCGCTCGACTGCGAGATCGAACTCGTCGGCGGTGAGCTTGCCTTTGGCGACGGCACGTTGCATCGACGAGGTCACCCGCTCGATCGCGCGATCGGCGGCGTCAGTTGAGATCTCGTGCACGATGACGTCGAGACCTGCACGTACGCACACCTCTGCGATGCCGGAGCCCATCTGGCCGCCTCCGACGACGGCAACGGAGGAGATCGACGGGGACGCGTGGGAAGTCATGAAGTTCCTTCTCGGATCAGTTGGCGAATGCGCTTGCGACGGTGGCCACCGAGATCTCGTCGGCGAACAACTCGCCAAGAGCGAGGAGATCGGCGTCGCCACCGCGTCGTCCGACCAGTTGCACGCCGACTGGGAGTCCGTCCTCGAAGCCGACTGGTAGCGCCAGCACGGGATGGCCGGTCAGGTTCGCGACCGCGGTGTTGCGGCACATCGAGGTGTCTCGGTCCTCGACGACACCCCCGACGTCGACCGACGTAATGCCCAGCGCCGGCGCCGGATACGGGATGCCGGGCACGATCAGGGCGTCGCAGTGCTCGAGCAACTGGTCGACCCGCTGGCGGTACGCAAGTGCGGCTCGCGTGGCCCGAACGTGGTCAACGGCAAGGGTCAGGGCCGCCTGCTCGAGGCGCTCTCGGACGTACGGCGTGTACATCGAGCGGAGCGGCTCCCATTGTTCGTGCACCAGCACGGCTTCGACGCCGAGGATGGTGAAGTTCGTCCAGACGGTGTCGGCGAACTCGTCGAAGTCCACTTCCGTCGTCGTCCCGAACGTCGATGAAATGGCAGCGGTCCGTTCGAACGCGGCAGCGACGCCAGGGGTCATCCGCCCGGGGTCGGCAAGCACACCGAATCGAACACGTCGCGCCTTGGCCCGCCGCCGCATCGCTGCGTGGGAGGCGGCCGGATCGGCGGAGGCATGTCGCGCGGACATCACCGACATCGCCAGCGCGAGGTCGCGGGGATGGTGACCCATCGGGCCGACCACGTCGAGCGATGGCGCGAGCGGAATCACGCCGGAAGCGCTCACGGCGCCACGGGTGGGCTTGAGGCCGTAAACGCCGCACAGGTTCGCGGGGATGCGGATCGACCCGGCGGTGTCGGTACCGACGGCCAGCGGCGTCAGCCCGGCGGCGAGCGCAGCCGCCGGTCCGCCGGACGAGCCCCCGACGAGGTGGCCACTCCCCCACGGGTTGACGGTCGGTTCGGTGGTGCCGCCGTACGCGAACTCGTGGGTGTTCGCCTTGCCGAGCAGTACGGCTCCAGCGCGACCGAGACGGTTCCACACGGCGGACGAGGAGGTCGCGACGTTGTCGCGGAGTACGGCGCTGCCGGCGGTGGTGCGCACGCCCTTCACGTCGATGAGGTCCTTGATCACGACCGGGACGCCGAGCATCGGATTCGGGTCGCCCTGTGCGATTCGTCGTGCGGCGGCTGCAGCGTGCCGCATGGCGAGCTCGGGGGTCACGGTGACCATCGACCGGACGTCGCTGTCGATGCGGTCGATCCGCTCGAGGAAGTACTCGGTGACCTCGATGGGCGACAGCGGCCGACGAGCGCGGTAGGCGGCGGCGAGGTCGCGTACCGAGCGCAGGTCGTGCAGGGTGGTCACGCCGAGCCCAGGCCGATGAGGGCGTGCTGGAGGTCGGCGTCGGCGGCCAGGGCCGACGCCTGCCCTTCGAAGGCGACCTCTCCCTTCACCAGCACGTACGCTCGGTCGGCAATCGACAATGCGAAGTTCAGGTTCTGTTCCACCAGGACGATCGCCGGAGCGTTGGGCTCTTGGCTGAGCCTGCGGACCATCGCGCCGATCTCGTTGACCACCGACGGGGCGAGGCCTTCCGTGGGTTCGTCGAGGAGCAGCAGCGTCGGGTTAGTGGTGAGGGCGCGGGCGATGACGAGAAGCTGTTGCTCGCCACCGCTCAGTTGCGAACCGCGAGCGTCAGCGCGTCGCTGCAACACAGGGAAGAGTTCGATGAGGCGCTCCGTCGGCCACGCGTTCACGCCGTCGCGGCCTTTGCGCGCACCAACGCGGAGGTGCTCGGCGACCGTGAGCGAAGGGAACACCTGGCGTGTCTCGGGAACGAAGCCGACGCCGAGCTGCGCCCGCTTGTGGATGGGCATGCCGGTCAGTTCGGTGCCGTCGAAGCGGATTGAGCCGGAGGTCGCCTTGACCAGACCGACGATGGAACGCATGGTCGTGGTCTTGCCCATCCCGTTGCGGCCGAGCAGCGCGGTGATCGACCCGGCGGGCGCGGACATCGTGACGCCACGGAGCACGGGCGTGTGGCCGTAGCCGGCGTGGACGTCAGTCAGTTCCAGCATCGGGGTTCTCCACTTTGGTGCCGAGGTAGACCTCGCCCACGAACTCGTTGTGCAGCAGTTCTTCCGGCGTCTCGTCGGCGATCAGCTCACCGAAGTGCATCACGAGAACGCGATGCGACCAGCCGAGCACCATCTCCATGTCGTGGGCGACAAACACCACGGTGACGTCGTGAGCGATCTTGCGCACCTTGGTGAGCAACTCGTCGCACTCGCTGCTCGTCAGACCCACGTTCGGCTCGTCGAGCAGCAACAACTTAGGTTCCGATGCGATGGCGAGGGCGAGCTCCAGACGTCGCTGCTCGCCGTACGACAACTCGTCCGGCAAGGTGCCGGACGCAACGCCGGCGAGGTCCCATGCAGCAAGCACGTCCGACACCTCGGCCAAGAGACTCCGGTCCCCCAACGACGGCCGGACGATGCTGCGTCGACCGTGACGGCGCAGTGCGAGCGCCATGTGATCGACAACACTGAGCCCCTGGAAAAGGCTTGTGATCTGGAACGAACGCCCGACGCCGAGATGGAAACGCTGATGAGGGGTCAGCTTGGTGATGTCGGCGTCGGCGAAGCGGATCGAGCCTTCGGTGGGGTGCAGCTGACCACCGAGCAGGTTGAACAGCGTGCTCTTGCCCGCGCCGTTCGGTCCAATGATGCCGAGCCATTGGCCCGACGGCACGGAGAACGTGACGTTGTTGACGGCCGCGACGCCGCCGAACCGCTTGACCAGTCCGCTTGCCTCAAGCAGATGCACGGGCCATCTCCTTCTTGCGGAGCCAGCGGCGAATGGTTCCGGCGACGCCGCCGTGCAGCAGCAGCGCCGTAAAGATGAAGAGCGCACCGATGATCAAGGGTGCACGAGCCTCGGACCACTCACTTGCGTAGAACTGGATGATGGTGACGGCGATGCCGCCGAACAGCGGTCCGTACGTCGTGCCGCTGCCGCCGAGAATGACCATCAGCACCAGAACGCCGGAGGCTGCGATGCCGATGTTGCTCGGCGTGATGATGCCGCTGTGATAGGCGAAAAGTGCTCCGGCGAGCCCGGCGAAGCTGCCCGACACGACCATTGCGCCGAGCTTGTAGGCCCATGCGTGGTAGCCGAGCGCTTCCATCCGCTCGGAGTTGTCGCGCACGCCACGGAGTGCGAGCCCGAACGGTGAGCCGAGGATGCGCTTCATGGCAAGGAACGCTAGGACCACGATGACGAGCACTGCGCGCAGCACGGCCGCGGGGCTCCAGTCGTCGATGAAACCGAAGGACGGCCAGCTGATGCCGACGATGGCGTCGACGCCGGGTGACTTCAGTGCCGACCACTGTTGCGCGAGGTTCGACAGCATCTGACCCAGCGTGAACGTCGCCAGGATGAAATAGATGCCCTTGGCGCGAAGGGCGAGCATGCCGAAGACGAGCGAGACGGCAGCAGACATGACCACAGCTGCGCCGATCCCGATCCAGAAGGAGTCGATGTCGTGCTTCACCATGAGGATGCCGACGGTGTAGCCACCGACACCAGCGAGCGCGGAGTGTCCGAGCGATGCGAGCCCGGCATGTCCATAGGCGATGTCGAGACTGGCGGCCATCAGACCGAAGATGAGGGCCCGGGTGAGCAGGCTCTGCTGCGGCGTGTCGAGGAAGGCCGGCGAGAGGCACACGAGCAGCACGAACAGGACGAAGACCATGCTCGAGCGAGAGGGTGTGCGAGCACTCATCGCGCCACGCGCCCACTGAGGCCGGTGGGGCGGACGACCAGCACCAAGGCCATCAGCGCGTACAGCAGCACCGACGACATCTCGGGGAGCCACGAGCGGGAGTAGGCGTCGAGGACGCCGATCAGCATCGCTGAGGCGAACGTTCCGACCACCGAGCCGACGCCGCCGACCACGACGACGATGAGGGCTAGGAGCAGTACGTCCATCGCCTGTGAGGAGCTCGCACCGAGCACGAGCCCGCCCATCGCTCCAGCGATACCCGCGACGGCTGATCCGAGGATGAAGACGCCGGCCACGACGACATCAAGGTTGATGCCGAGAGCTCGCACCATGTTCGGGTCATCCATGCCGGCCCGAACAATCGCACCGGCGCGGGTCTTGTCCTGCACGAACCAGAGCACTCCGGCCACCACGAAGCCGACGACAGCGATCGCGAGGCGAGCGATGGGGATGACCGTTCCGCCGATGTGCACGGCACCGGAGAGCCACGACACCTGGGACGGCGACTTGGCAACTGCACCCCAGATCCACTGGCTGAGATTGACCAGCACGTAGATCAAGCCGAATGACAGCAGGATCTGCTGGTCCGCCCGACCTGGGATCAGATGGAAGAGCCGCTCGAACACGAAGCCGAGCAGGGCTGTCCCTACCCCGGCGCCGAGGACGGCGACGGGGAAGGGCAGCCCATGGTCGACGCAGATCGTCCAAGAGATGTATGCGCCGATCATGTACACCGCGCCGTGCGCGAGGTTCAGGACGCCCATCGCTCCGATGAGGAGCGAGAGGCCGGCGGCCATCAGGAAGAGCACGGCGCCGATAGAGACACCGTTTGCAAAGATCTGCACTTCAGCTCACTTCGGGGCGCCAACGCCCTCGTAGGTCTTGACGGGTTCCCAGATGTAGGTGCCGTCGTCCGCCTTGGCCGCCTTGACGATGGTGCGGTTCGAGCTGGCAATGCCATCTGCGTTGTAGCTGGCCGGCCCGATGACCGTGTCAAGCGAGAGACCGTTGAGCGCAGTGCGCAACGCCTCGACCGAGGTGTCACCGCCGGACTTGGTGACGGCCTCGACGATCACCTTCACGACGGTGTAGGCAAAGGCCGTTGTCTGGTTCGGAATTCCACCGTACTTTGCGGTGTACGCCTCGACGAAAGCCTTGTTGGCCGGGTTGTCGAGGTTCGGGTTGTACTCGTTGAGACCGACTTCGCCGATCAGCTGGTCGCCGACCTCTTGGAACGTCGGATCGAAGACACCCTGGAACATCAACAGCGGCACCTTGATACCGAGGTTGCGGTACTCCCGGACGAACGCAGCAGCGTCGGTCGGCACCAGCCACATCAGGAGAGCATCAACCGAGGAGTCCATCGAGGTCGCGTACTGCAGCATGTCGGTGGTACCCAACGGCACCCACTGCTGCTGCACGACCTCGCCGCCGGCAGCGGTGAACGCATCGGCAGCACCGGTGATCACATCGTGTCCGTAGGCGTAGTCAGGAGCCAAGGTCGCGATCTTCGTGTATCCCAGATCGCTCGCCGCGTACTCACCCAGCGGCGCTGCCGTCAACGCGTCGGCGCCGGGCCAGATGAACGCAGAACCCTTCGTCGCCAGATCCTGGCTGGCACCGAGGAAGCTGAACCAGGGAATCCCCTTGTCCGTGAGGTACGGAGCCAC
>DAORTY010000092.1:0-14589 GCA_035432905.1 Ilumatobacteraceae bacterium
TAGTCAGATGACGTTGCGAGCGCGCACGCCGATGGGCGCAATCAGACGGAAACCGGCGGCGTGCCGTTCGTCCTCGCTCTCGCCACCCCAGTAGCCGTACTCGTGATTCGAGCGGGCGAAGGAGCGACATGTGCCGTTGACCTGGCAGTTGCCGCAGACATCGCGGGCGCCGGATTCGCGGCGCTCACGCGCCTGCGGGCGCTCGGCGGGCGGCGGGAAGAACAGATGCGTCAGCCCTCTGCACGCCGCATCGTTCATCCACCGATCGTCGGTGAGAACTCGTTGGACGAAGAGATCAACCGCTGCCATGGAACCCCCAAGATTCATGCCGACGAAATACTTGCACACAGCAAGTAGTCACAGGATACGCGATGGAAACGCTCCCGTAAAGAGCAGATGACGGATTTCAGGAAAGAAGGTGACGAACGCCCGCAGCAAAGCCGTCGACGTCCTCAGGTGTGGTGTCCCACGAGGTCATCCAGCGCACCTGGTTGCGGCTGACATCCCAGTCCCAGAAGAAACACCACTCGGACAGAGGAGCAATTGCCTCGGGCGGCAGCAGTGGGAAAAGGCTGTTGACCTGTGGTGCGCTGTCGTACACCACGCCGGGAATGTCGCGAGTCGCTTCGTACAGACGCATCGCCATCTCGTTCGCGTGGCTCGCACCCTGAATCCACAGGTCGTCGGTGAGGAGTGCGGTGAACTGTGCTGCAACGAATCGCATCTTGGACGGCAATTGATTGACCATCTTGCGCACGTACTTGGCGCGCTGGGCCAGCGCCGGGTTCAGGTAGACCACGGCCTCGCCACCCACCAGCCCGGCCTTCGTGCCACCGAAGCTGACCACATCGACGCCTGCATCCACCGTGAAGCTGCGCATGGCTGCCACCGTGCCTCCCAGCGCTGCGGTCGCATTTGCAATGCGCGCACCATCGAGGTGCACCACCATGCCCATGCGGTGCGCCGTTTCACAGAGTGCTGCCACCTCGGCAGCGGTGTAGAGCGTGCCCAGTTCGGTGCTCTGCGTGATGCTGACCACGCCCGGCTGGGCATGGTGCTGCACGCCCTGGAAGTGGGCCAGGCCGTCCAACTGCGCCGGAACGAGCTTCGCTGTCGGTGCCGGAAGGGTCAGCAGTTTGGCGCCGAGAGCTCGCTCGGGAGCACCAGCCTCGTCCACCGCAATGTGCGCCCATTCCGTGCACACGACGCAGTCGGCAGGGTGCACCATCGTGGCCAGCGCCATGACATTGGCACCGGTTCCGTTCCAGACGAGGAAGGCTTCGGCGACCGGCCCGAAGAGGTCGTGAAAGTGGCCCTCGGCCTCCTGCGTCCATTTGTCGCTGCCATATGCCAGCGCGTGGCCCTCGTTGGCCGCCACCAGCGCTGCCAGCACTTGCGGGTGTGCTCCCGCTGCGTTATCGCTGGCGAACGCCCTCGAAGGAGCGGGCGGCATGGAGGTGATACGGGAAGTGATCATCGTTCGCCATTCTGTCGGGCGTACTGTCGTATGTCATGACGTTGGACTATCTCTCGCTGCTGGCCACCGACATCGGGGCCTTCGCCGCCGCGCTGGAAACGGGCGCACCGGAGGCGGAAATTGCCGGATGCCCCGGATGGACATTGCCGGCGCTGGGCGCACACCTCGGCGGCGTGCATCGTTGGGCCCGCGCCGCCATCATCACCGGCGCTGTGCCGCAGCTCGATCCGGCGACCGACCCTGCACCGAACGACCTTGCAGGAATCGCCGCCTGGGTTCGCGATGGGGGAGAGCGGCTGATCGCGACGCTCGGTGAGATCAACCCGCTGGAACCCACATGGCATCCGTTCCCCGTCGAGCCGAAGCTGGCGGGACTGTGGAAGCGCCGCCAGGCACACGAGACATCGGTCCATCGGTGGGATGCAGAGCGCGCCACAGGGCTGTCACCGGTGATCGAGGCAGCATTCGCGGCAGACGGCATCGACGAGTACTGGACCGTGATGCTGCCACGACTGATCACTCGCGAGAAGCTGACAGTGCCCAATTCGGTGATTGCGACCTCCACCACCGACACCGGCCAACGCTGGATCATCGATGGCCGTTCCGGTGCCGTGCAGGTGGGCGCAGCGGGCGACCCGCACGCCGAACTGCACGGAACCGCGTTCGACGTGCTGTTGTGCCTCTGGGGTCGCCCCGTGGCAGCCGGTGCGGTCGCCGTCAGCGGCGACGCCGAGATGGCCGGCGAGTGGTTGGCGCTCGGCGGCGCCTGAGTTACCTGAGCGCCGATTCTTCCTTGAGCCGGATCGGCCCGAATCGTCCAGCCTTCAATCCGGTCCTGCCCTCGTAGAACCCTCTCATCGTGTCCATGTCGGCGACCAGGTCGCCTGTCACTTCGATTGCGGGACCGAAGCCGCCGGAACGGGTCGACGTGTCGACGAACGCGAGCACGATGGGCACCTTCGCCTGTTCCGCGATGCGGTAGAAGCCCGACTTCCAGTAGTCGGTCTTCGAACGGGTGCCCTCAGCGGGTACCACCACCGCGAGTTGCTCGTGTTGGTCGAACTCTGCCGCCAGGGACGCGACCATGCCACCCGCAGCCTCGCGATCGACGGCAACGCCCCCCAGCCGGCGCATGATCGAACCCATCGGGCCGTTGAACAAGGAGCGCTTCCCCAACCAGGAGACCTTCACGCCGGTGACCTTCGCCAACGCCAGCATGAGCGGGAAATCCCAGTTGGTGGTGTGCGGCGCGGCGATGATCACGCACTTTTTCGGCATGGGCTCGGCGCGCTCGACGGCCTTGATTCGCCACAGGAGCAACCAGAAGCGTGCCAACAGCGAAGTCATCGCGCGCAACCTATCCGTCAGACGCCGAAGTGGGTGACGATGACGCGACCGTCGCGTTCGCCGGCACTCGCGGCCAGGTCGGCGACCACCATCGAACGCTGCAGCCAGCGGTCGTAGCCGTCGAAACGTGGCTGATACGGCGAACGACCATGTACCGCAACGTTGTTGTCAACGACGAGCAGGTCGCCGGCCTGCAGCGCGACGCCTGTGTGCTGCGTCTCCACAGCGGCCGACAGCGTTCGCAATGCATCGTCGGCCTCTTCGTCGATACCGACCATCAGGTCTGCGTCGAACACCATCGTCGGGCGGATGCGTTCGCCGCGCAGTACCGGCATCGGTGAGCCCAGCACGTTCGAGCGGCCATGCAGATAGCTCTCGTCGACGGCGGTGCGAAACCGAGGCTGGAACAAGGTGTCGATCACACGCTCGTCGAGGTGGGGGAGGACCTCGAAGATGGATGAGAGGGTGGTGAAGGCGCTGGCGTCACCGCGCAGGCAGAGCAGCAGCAGATACTTCGGGCGATGTGGGTGAAAAGCAGCCTCGGTGTGGAACATGAGCTGCACCTTCGATGAGGTGCTGACCTGGCGATCAGCGTTCGACTTGGTGGGCACCAGGTTCTGGATGAGGTCGCCCCCGTGCTCGGGCAGGTAACCCACCGGTTGGCCGAGGCGACGCGCCACCGTCAGCAGCGTGAACTCACTGACCAGCGGCTTGTCGTAGCTCGCTATCGGTGACTGCGGTGTGAGCGGCAGATCGCCGACGGGGAGGCCTCGCAGGACGACGGCACCTGCCTGCGGGGGAGCGTCGGCGAAGTCGATCAGGGCATCGTGGACGACCGGTGGCATCAGCCGAGCTGCGTGACCTGCGGCAGTGACGAACTGCTCGCTGCCGAACGGTCCTGCGGGGATCGTCAGCGAAGGCCACGGGGGCGACTCGACGATCGACGGCAACGCATGCTCGGTCAGCGTGTTCACTTCGTGGTCCTCGGCGCTCTCGGTAGCTGGAATATCTGTTCCAAGTATATCATTATGTGGAATATTCAAGTCAATCACGCCCAGCAAGTACGGTGAATCCTCGTGGAAGTGGCAGAGCGCATAGGTCGAGCGAGCACAGCGTTGACGCCGGCAGAGCGCCGCGTCGCCGAGGTGGTGCTCGAGCAGCCCCAACTGGTTGCCTTCGGTACCGTCGCCGACCTGGCAGAAGCCGCCTCGAGTGGTGCGGCCACTGTCGTACGCCTTGCCGGCAAGTTGGGCTTCGACGGGTTCACCGGGCTTCAGGCATCGGTACAGCACACCCTGGCGGGCCAGCTACGACCTGCCGCCCAGCGGATCCGCGAGCCAGCGGCCACCGATGCCATCGGCCGACACCTGCAACTGGAGATCGACAACGTGGCCACCACATTGGGTGCCCTCGATGGGGAAGTGCTGACCGACGTCGTTGCACACCTGTCCGCACCCGAGAGCCGGGTGTTCGTTCTCTCCGGAGATGCGTCGCTGGGCATCGCCCAACAGTTGGTCGCCGACCTGCACGCCTTGAGAGACGACGTCACCCTGCTCGACGGCAACGACGTCGCCGTGCGCCGCCTGGTCGCCCAACTGCGATCGACCGATGTCGTCGTGACCGTGGACCTGCGGCGCTACGACCGTTGGGTCGTCGAGGCAGCGCGCGATGCGCAGGGCAGGGGAGCGTGGTGCGTTGCCGTCACCGACAGCCTGCTGTCTCCCCTGGCAGCGTTCGCCGAACGGACGTTGACGGTCGCCGCCGCGGGCGGCGGTCCCTTCGACAGCCACGTCGGCACGCTCGCGCTCGTCAACGTCGTAGTGGCCGGCGTCGCCGATCGCCTCCGCCGTGAGGCCACCGAACGACTGGACCGCGCCGAAGCCGCATGGCAAGCCGCCGGTGCACTGACCGACCGCTGAGCCTCGGATCGCGTAGACCCTCGTCATGACGAACGTCGACCCAGAGCTAACGATCGCGGTCCACCTGGTGCCGAAGAGAGCGCCGGCCCGGGCTATACCGAACTGCCGCGCTCAGCGTGGTCGCCGCCACCGCTAGCACTCGCTAGCTCCGAGCTGTGCTCAACTCCGGAACTCCACAATCACGAAGGGTCCGCCGAGGACAGGTATCGGGCCCTCAGCGCGGCAGTGTCGCGAACAAAGCGATCACGGGAGCACGCTCCAATGACCAGGTCGTCAAACCGTCCATTGAAGTAGTCGTGCTCTGACAGTCTGCCCTCGACCTCAAAAACCCGACTCAGGCTGTGCTGGCGCTCCCACTCAGATCCCAGCATCTCTATGTAGAGCTTACGAAACGGCCAATTGCTGAACAGGAAGTCCATAAAGAACAACATCGATTCAACGGGCAGACCTGTGAGTTGCCACGCAGTGGAGGTGACGATTCCAACCTTGACGTGGTAACGCTGCGCCTCGTAGGCAATCAAGTGGGCACCGATCGTTCCATCGATGTGCGAGCGAGCGACCATCTGTGTGAGAACTCCCGGTTGGAACACTCGCGCTGCAACGTCTGATGGAGACACGTTGCCGCCACGAAAGATCCATCGCGTCCAGTTGGTGCCCTCGACGCTGAGTTCGTAGATCGCTTCTATGTCGTCGGGACGGACCGGGTCGTACACTAGGTTTTTGGAGCGCAACGTGTACTGGTTATGGAAACGCGAGCTTTGATTCATTGAACACTCCAAAGATGACGCTAGTGGTTGGGACAACGCAGTAATCCATGGCAAGCGCGGCCACCGTCGAAACTAGTCGGGCGGCCGCCGCTCTGCCCGCCTTGGTACAGCGTGCCGTTACCGCAGCGCCGATCCCGTTCCCGATGCCCTGCGCATTTATCGTTTCTCCGAGTGACGGCTCGATCCCGCAGACAGCGCTCAACTCGATCACTCCGAGGCCGGCCTCCACGTTGGCGACGGCGAACGGAAGGTCGACCTCGGGTGGCGGGACGGCTGGCGAGGCAAGGAGACTGAACGGGGTGCTGGTTGTGTATAGGGCGAACGAGCCGGCGGGTGGGGAGCTGGAGTCAAACGCGATCACTCTCGAACTCGGCATGTCCTTCACCAAGTCGGCATCTCCAGCAAGCACGACAATTGAGTGTGGCTCGGCAAGGCCAGCTTCGTGCAACAGGCTTGCAAGGTTGAGTGGCGCTCCAACTTCGCTTCCTGGTGCGGCAGGTGAGAGACCCAGAGCGGGAACAAGTCCACGGCCGTCGCCCGGCATTACTGCGACGACCTCAAGATCGCTCCGAAGAACGATCCCCTGGGCGAGCTCCCAATACTGATCGAGCCATCCAAAACTCGAAACAATCAGTAACACGTACCTAGCAGACGATGATGGGGGCTGCCACTTGACGCTGGGAAGCATCATATGTAGCCCGCTTCGAGGGTAGACAGGCACGGCCTGACGACTCGCGGTGCCACGTCGGTAAACCGCCAACTCGGCTGACGCAGTTTGGAGATGGCCGACTGTCACCCTGTCGACTGTCGGTGAAGGCTCGGAGGGCTCAGAGCAGGACTGGACAACCAGCACAAGGGCGGCGGCGAGCAGCCGCGACCACCGTGTCATTGTGTCAGGAGAACAGTGACCTGAATCTCACCCTTGAGCGAGTCGACGAGAAGCTGGCGGGCCTTGCCAGTAAGAGGAAGCATCGTCACCACCAGAAAGTGCGTCTCATTATCAACGATAAAGAGAGTGCCATCGGGCGACAACGCGTACTGAAGGTCAATCCGGGCCTTCTCGACATCCTCAGAATCGCCACCACCAGGCGCGAGATCTCCTGTCCCTTCAAATGACTCCTGTGGCTTGTACGGATCGTCCGAGTCTTTATCTGGCGCGATTTCAACGACGGAACCGACGGCTAAGCCCAAGCCCGGCTCGAACGTGAATGGCGGGGCGACAGTTACTTCGACTCGCGTGGCCGACATCCATAGCCCAGCCTCCTTGTCAACGTCTGAAACCTCTACTCCTGCTGCAAGGAGATCTTCACGGGTAACGCTCAGCCGTACACTCCATCCGCCGCTGCACGCTGGAGGTAGGGAGTCGGTGACCACTCGACAGCCTGTTGCGGCGACATCGGAGCCGACGATGATCAACGATCCGCTGAGATTCTCGGCTGGGCCTTCGGAGATCTGACGATCGGGGTCGCTGGAGTCGGCGCCCGAACTCGTTGCCGAAGCGACAGATTCAACTGGAGCAGTGCTCGCGTCGCTAGCGGAAACAGGCGAGTCTGACTCGACGCGTTGGTCGTTACCGCAGCTGGCGAGAAGAACCAGCGCAACTCCACACGAGATGACAGGCCTTATCATCAGTTCACGCCCTCCATGAGTTCAGTCGATTGATGACGGTGCTGGTCAAGCGAGTCGCGCCGTTCTGGTCGCCGCACCCAGGCATGCTGGCGAAACCATAGTTGTGAATTCCGAACGCCTGAATTCCGCTGGCGTTGCTCTGATAGACCGGACCCCCGGAGTTGCCGGGAAACGTTGAGGCGTTGTAGCAAATTCGGTCGGTGTAGAGCCCCAAAATCTGGCCCGTGCTTTTGATCATCTTGAAAGGGTTGCCGTTACCTCCGCCCATGTCCCAGGGATAGCCGGTGGTATACGTTGCTCCGGCCGAGAGCGACGGTGATCCGGAACTCATGGCAAACCAGGTCGATGGCAACGTGCAGCCGTTGTTGAGTCGAATCGCGCCGTAGTCCGCGACGGGGTTGGCAGTGTTCTGCCAGTCGGCTGACGCCGAGGGTAGGTCCAGGCTCGTGCACGTGCCATAAGGCTTCACAGCTGCCGAGCCATTCCAGTAGGCATCCCTGCTGATCTGGAGCGTGCCATAGCTGGTGATCCATCGTCGACCATCGCCCGGAATGAACTCGTGATAAACGCAGTGGCCCGCTGTAGCGACCGTGTTGTTGTCGAAGAAGAATGCGGAGCAGCCAGCATTTCCCAGCCCGCCTATAAAGCCATCTGAGCTGACCGCAGCGACCCACCTCACCGGATCGTTGCCGACGGCAGGGCTGCTGCTCGTGTTCACCGTGGTGAGCGGCATGCCAGTACGGGTGGCCTCCACCTCACTCGACACGAACGTCGATGAGACAACCGCCGTGAGTGCCCAGCAGCATTCGTTTGGAGACGAACATTCGGGAGTTGTTCATTGGCACGCACAGTAGCAGCATTGGTCACTCAGTGGGGTCGCGTGCTTTGATATGCGTCGATCGTGCGCGGGTCGACGAACACCCAGCTGACGGCGTTGTGAAATGTGCGAATTCATCGCGAGCCAGGTCACCGCCGGCTGTCGTTGAGCTGTCTGGCCGCACCAACCGACGACGGCCGGTGCGAACTTGCTGACCGAAGGAATGCGCTCTAGCGCGTAGACTTTCGTCATGACGAAAGTCGCCCTTGAGCCCAGTGACCAACGATCGCGGTGCCAGTGGGCCGAAGAGTGCTCCCGCCCCAAAAGATGGGCCGGCCAAGGCAGTTCTGCTCGCAAGCCTGTCGCCAATGGCACTGGGTCGGAAAGCAAAGAGCCGAAGAACTCCAGCTGAACGAGTCCGAGCTGATCATCGCCAAGGAAGAGTTGGACGAACTGCACGACGAGCTGTACGTGTTGGCATGTGCAGTGAACGACGCAGAGAAAGACAGAGCGACCGCAGGAAAGTCAGTGACGGCCAAGAGTGCGAGCGCCAGACCCGTGTGCGCCGTGTCCGCCCCAAAGACCGCCCGCAGCCCCGTATTATGGGCTCCGCCCATAATAGGGGTTATGTCATGTAAACCGGGAACCGCGGTGCCGATGCGAGTGGGTACTCCTACCCCGGGGTGCGAGTACCCACTCGCACTGAACCCTGGTACTCGGACCGACGCGCTGGCACTCGCATCGACAGCACGGCGGCGCCCTAGCGCTGGCGGAGCAGGTCCACCTTGCGCGTTGCGACGAACTCACTCAGTTCTGCATCGATGGCTTCGTCGAGCGGCGGCGAGTCTGATTCGTCGAGCAGTCGGCGCCAGACGCGATGGGCTCGCTCGCGGGCGTCGACGCCGCCGGCCTCCGCCCAGGTTTCATAGTTGCGCCAGTCACTGACGAGTGGCGAATAGAAGGCAGTCTCGTAGCGCTCCAGCGTGTGCGGCGAGGCGAAGAAGTGACCGCCGGGACCGACAGCCTTGATCGCGTCGATGCCCAGTGATTCGTCATCGACCACAATGGGCTGCAGGTACTCCGCCATCATCTGCAGCATCTCGGCATCGATGATCAACTTCTCGTAGCTCGCCGTGAGTCCGCCTTCCAACCAGCCGGCGGCATGGTTGACGAGGTTGGCACCACCCATCACCGCTCCCCACAGCGACATCTGGCTCTCATATGCAGCCTGCGCATCGACTGTGTTGGCGGTGGTGGTGTTCGATGAGCGGAACGGCAGGCCGTAACGCCGCGCCAGTTGTCCACTGGCCTGGGCGGCCTTTGTGTATTCGGGCGTGCCGAACGCAGGTGACCCACTGCGCATGTCGACGTTCGAGGTGAACGACCCATAGACCATGGGAGCCCCCGAACGCACGAGTTGGATGAGCGAGCCGACCGCCAGCATCTCTGCGTTCTGCAGCACCAAGGCGCCTGCCAGCGTCGCCGGTGCCATCGCTCCGGCGAGCGTGAACGGGGTGACGCACACGGCCTGACCAGCACCGGCAAGTTCGATGAGGCCCTCCGCCATGGGGATGTCGAGCGTCAGCGGTGTGTTGGTGTTGACGATCGTGAGCAGCGCGGGTCGCTCGGCCAGGCCGGCGCGATCGGTACCAAGTGCGATGGCTGCCATGTCGATGCAGTCAGAGGCCCGATCACGACCGAGAGCGATGCCCTGCCAGTTCTTGTCCAGCAGCCGAATCAGCGAGTGGCACAGATCGAGATGACGGGTCTCGGGATGAAGATCCATCGCTTCGAACGGGCCACCGCCCTCCTGTTGGATCACATCGAGCGACTGCACGAGCCGCAGGTACTCCATCTGCTCGAGATGGGTGCCCGGTCGACGGCCACGCTCGACATCGTTCGCGAACGCAGGACCCCCGACCGAAGTGAACACCACATTGCGCCCACCAATGAGGAGATCGCGTGCCGGGTTGCGGGCACGCAGCGTGAATGACGAGGGGGCGAGCGCCATCATCGCGTCGATCATCTCAGGGTCGAACCGCACCATGAGTTCGTCGACGACGCACCCGGCGGCGGCAAGAATCTGGCGAGCCTGGGGCTGCAGAACCCTCATCCCGGTCGTCCGCAACAACTCCAACGATGAGCGATGGATATGTTCCACATGATCGTCGGAAATGACCTTCGTCGGCTCATATGGATTCTGCAGCGCACGCCACGGCAAAGGTTGGGGTCCTGCTGCTGAACGGCCGCTGCGGGCTCGATTCGCCCTGCTCACAGCGCACATCCGCCAGAAACAACGGCACACATTGGACACGCTGGAGCACACCAAATAGTCTCCACAGTCAAGAAACCGTAAAGGTGACGACGATTCGTGCCGAAGAAATGAGCATGTCCCGATCCAATCGAGCCATCGCAGCGATCCTCCTGACTGTAACCACCGGCGCACTCGCCATGGTGGATACTGCTCGGGCGGACGCCCCCGCCATCTCCTCACCGGCCGTCGCGCCGTTGACCTACACGGTGCAGGCGGGTGACTACCTCTCCGGGATTGCCATTCGAATGGGCGTCAAGCTTCATGCGCTGCTCGACGCCAACCACCTGAAGGTCACCAGCCTGATCTATCCCGGCATGAAGTTGGTGGTGCCCGCCGGCGGCATCGAGCCCGCGCCGAAAGCTCCTACTGCACCCGCTGCCACCGCACCAGTCGTGGCAGATGCGTCGAACACGTACACGGTTCGTTCAGGTGACTCGCTGTCGGGAATCGCCGGTCGCATGCACGTCAAGCTCTCGGCACTACTCGCGGCCAACAAACTGACGATCACCAGCGTCATTCACCCAGGAACGCTGTTGATCGTGCCCGCCGGTGGCGTGCTGCCCAGCGCGGTTGTACCGCAAGCCGCCGCCGCTGCTGCAACGGAGTCCGTCACTGCCGCTCCCCTGCAATACGTCGTGCAGCCGGGCGACTACATCTCTGGCATCGCCCCTGCGCTCGGGGTACGTATTGCGGAACTTCTCTCGGTCAACAAGTTGAACCTCAGTAGCCTGATCTATCCCGGGATGAAGCTGACGGTTCCCCCAGGGGGCACGCTGCCTGCAGCATCTGCCCCTACCGTCGTCACGCCGGCTGCCGGACCCGTGGCGACTCCCCCGGCGACCCCTGCGGTCCCCGCAGACAGCGGAGGAACGACGCCCGATGGCCGTATCGCCACCGTCATCACGTTCGTTCAGGCCCAACTCGGCAAGCCGTACAAGGCGTTCACCGCCGGTCCGGACAGCTACGACTGCAGTGGCCTGACAATGGTTGCGTATGCCCAGATCGGTATCTCGCTGCAGCACTACAGCGGCTCACAGTTCACCAAGGGCACGGTCGTCGACAGGGCCTCCCAGCCGATCCTCGCCGGTGACCTGATCTTCCTGGAATCCAGCGTTGGCTCCGGCATCGTGAGCCACGTGGGTATCGCCATCAACGGCACCCAGTGGATTCAGGCCCCGAGAACCGGTGACGTCGTGCGCGTCGGCAACATTCCGACCACTCGCGTGATCGGAATCCGCCGGATACTGCCGGCTACCTGATCGAGTCTGTTCAGCGAACGGCGACGAGGTCGACGACGAAGACGAGGGTCTCGCCACCCTTGATGGCCCCACCCGCACCACGGCTGCCGTACCCCAGGTCGGGCGGAATGGTCAACTTGCGACGGCCACCGACCTTCATGCCCTTGACACCGCGGTCCCAGCCCTCGATCACCTCACGGGCACCGAGACGGAAGTCGAAGGTCTCTTCACGATTCCAGCTGGCATCGAACTCCTGCCCGTTGCTCCAGGCCACGCCCACGTAATGCACGATGACGCGCTTGCCAATGATGGCCTCGTCGCCGTCGCCGATGACCTCATCGTCGATGAGCAGTTCGGCGGGCGGCTCGCCCTCGGGGATGGAGATGATGGGTTTATCGGACATGGGCGCCAACGCTAGCGGCTGCGCTTCAGCCCCCGGCTGCGATCAGCGCTACGGCGACAGCGGTGGCAGCAACCCCTGTCCCCTGCCACCAGCGCATTCGTTCGCGGTTGAAGGTGACCGAGAGGATCACCGCAACGGTCGCGAACTGACTGGAAGCCACCGATACCGGGCCGGTGTCGCCGCGCTGGAACGCCATCTGCAACGACCCGATCGCTACCAACCCGAGAACTCCGGCGACCGTACCGTACCGAAGACCGACTCCACTGGCGATGAATGGTTCGCGCCGCATACTGCCGATGACCACCAGCAGCACCAGCCCGGTCCCCCGCTGAGCAATCACCGGCGAGAGCCCCGACGCCGTGGAGACCTCACCCATCAGTGTGAACGCTGCACCGAACGCGACACCACTGGCAATTCCCAGCACGGCACCCTGGCGGACGCTTCCCTTGCCGCCGGGGGTGTACGAGGTGAGCACCAACGCAACCATGCCGAGCGCCATACCGACCGCCGCCCAGCCGCTGGGGGTGACGCCGTGCAACAGGTCCCATACGACCGGCACGGTCGCCAGCAGGACCGACGACAACGGCGCCACGATGCCCATCCGTGCGACCGAGTAGCCGTGGTACAGCAGCATCAGACCGATGATCATCGCCAGACCCGACACCACGCCGATTGTCGTGTCGCGTGCGCTCCAACGTGAGTCGACGAGTAGCAGCAGCAACGGGGACAGCGCGGTGCTCACCCCGACAGCCGTGCGCGTCACAGTGAGCGAGGCCGTGGTGCGCGCCGAACGCGCCGCGAAGAAGTCGGAAGTCCCGAGCAGCACGGCAGCTGCGATCGCCAACGTCAGCGCCATGCTCATCGTGTCGCCCACCCTAGAGCAGGCGCGTCAGGGCGACGAGGAGTGCATCTGAATCCGCTTCGGTGTTGTGCGCCGTGAAGCTGACGCGGATGAACTTCTGCCCGTTCCACTCGGGCAGCGGAGCCTCGACGTTGAACTCGTCGAACAGCCGAGTCTTGAGCGAGATCGTGTCCACATGATCCGGCAAACGGATCGAGGCCAGTTGTCCGATCCACTCGGTGGAGTCGGGGCTGATCGACTCGAGACCGGTGAGCTCGTTCACAAGCGATCTCGTGAGCAGCGCCAGCCGGTGGCCTTCGGCCTGAACAGCGGGCCACTCGTGCGAGGCGCAGAAGTCGAGTGCTGCCGACGCTGCGAGAAACGGCGAGAGATCCCTCGTTCCCTGCCACTCGTGATAGTCGATGAACTGCGAGTCGGTGGGGTGGTCGCTCTCCCACCCCCAGCTGATGACAAGTGGGTCGAGCCACGTTTGAGCGTCTGCCCGCGCATAGAGGAACGAGCATCCCTTCGGCGCGCACGCCCACTTGTGCAGGGCGCCGGTGTAGATGTCGCAGCCGACCTGGGCGAGGTCGAGCGGTATGTGGCCGGGTACGTGTGCGCCATCGACGATGGACACGATGCCGGCCGCACGGGCGCGCCGGCACAACTCGACAACTGGGAAGATGAGCGCAGTTGCGCTGGTGAGATGGTCGAGGAACAGCACCTTGGTGCGAGGTGTGACTGCGGCCCACACTCGCTCCACGAAATCGTCGGCGGTGGTCACCGGAAGCGGAATCTCGGCCCGGACATAGCTGGCACCGGCTTCGGCACACAGCTTGCGCCAGGTGCGATACATCGCGCCGTACTCGTGGTCGGTGGTCACGACCTCGTCACCGGGCTGCAGCCGGATGTTGCGGGCGACCATGTTGATGGCAGTGGTCGGGTTGGGGAAGAACACGACGTCGTCGCCGCTGACATTCAAGAAGTCGCCGAGACGTGCACGTGCATCGGCCATCAGCTCCGGTGCACGGCGCTGCAACCACGCCACGGGATTGCGTTCCATCTCGCGTTGTAGGCCTTCGTAGGCCTGCTGCACGACTCGGGGCACTGCGCCGAACGAGCCGTGATTGAGAAATACAAGATCTGGGTCGAGAAGGAAGTCACTACGGGTGAGGGTCGCCATGCAGCGGGAGCGTAGACGTCCAACCACGTCACGGACACCAAGGTCACCACCGAACCCGGCAGTGGCGACCTTGGCTCCACAGCACGGCCGTACCTCGGCGACGCTCAGTAGACCGGGGTCGCCCAGTCGATCCACAGGTTGTTGGCGTTGATCGGGTCGACCTTCACGTTCAGTCGCATCCCTGGCTGACAACGACCGAGGTTGAGCTGGTCCACCTGTTCTTGACGCGTTGCCTGCATAGGCACGCCGCTGGGCAGCATGATCAGCAGCTCCAGTTCCACAACCGGACTGAAGTTGATGAGGGCACCTGTTTGGCGAGCCGCAGTGATCGTCGCGACAGCGGCAACGCCGTTGGTGATGGCAGCGCTTGCCTGTGCTCCACCCTGCGCCATCGAGGCCATCATCGCGTTCGCCGCTGACATCCTCGCTGTGCCCGTGGCCAGCGAGTCCTTCACCCCCGGAGAACTTCTTTCGATCTCCTTCGCCTGTTTCGTGATCGTTCTCAGATCCTTGAAGAGCCCCATGTCAGACGCCTCGATAGACGTCGGAGAAGGCGCGGGCAACGGCAGGGTCGCCTTGAATGCGGGCATTCCAACCATCATGAGCCTGCTGCCATGATGTGCCGTCGATGCCGTGCGAGGCCGCGATGCCGGG
>DAORTY010000093.1:0-14473 GCA_035432905.1 Ilumatobacteraceae bacterium
AGCTGGAGATGAAGAAGATCCTCAAGGAGATCCAGTCCGGCAAGTTCGCCAAGGAATGGATCGCCGAGAGCGAAGCTGGCCGTCCGAACATGAAGGCCAAGCAGGCCGCCGGTGCAGCGCACCAGATCGAGGAAGTCGGTGGCCAGTTGCGGGCGATGATGCCGTTCCTCGGCGCCGGCAAGCAGAAGGTCGCCGACGTCAGCGGCGGCTGATGTCGTAGACAGGTACCTCGCCACGGCGCCCTCCCGTTCGGGAGGGCGCCGTGTGCGTTTTCGAGGCGTCGCCGCCCGTTGAGAATCGCGGAGAGCGCACCTGTGAGACGATGGGGACATGCGCTGGGGAACGCGGGTGAGTTGTGCAGTACTGGTCGTGGTGGCAACGATGACTGCTGCTACAGGGTCGGCGTGCGCGTGCAGTTGCGTCGAATTGACGGTCGCGGAGGCAGTCCGAAACTCGTCGGCGGTGTTCGTGGGCACTCTGCGCGAGGTGCGTGGCCCGACGCTGAGTCTGTCGTCGGGTGACCCGAGCAGGTTCGTCTTCGATGTCGAGTCGGCGTACAAGGGCGACGTGCACGAGGTGCAATCGGTGGTGTCCAGCTCCGACAGTGCGTCGTGTGGCCTGGCAATAGCCGTCGGGCAGCGGACGCTGGTGTTCGCGCACGGTGAGTCATCCTTCTCACTGGAGGACGGCGAGTACGAGTCCGGTCTGTGCGGAGGCACTCGTGCCCTGGCCGTCAGTGAGATGCCGACCGAACTTGGGCCCGCGATTGCGGTGCTGCCCGGCAGTTCACCCATCGGCGAGGACGACTCGTACCCATCGATGATCGCACGCAACTGGTATTGGATCGTCGGGGCCGCGGTCCTGCTGGTCGGCGGCGTAGTGACGGTGCGCCGTCGAAGGGCGTCACCCCAGCCGTAGTTGGGTCACTTCGCGCAAGGTGCGTAAATACGACTTGTTTGGTCAGGATTTGGACGCTACGCTCTGCCGCCATGAGCGACACGTCCAACAGCACGACCTGGGGTTTTGATACACGGCAGATTCACGTTGGCGGCGAGCCCGACCCAACGACGGGCGCGCGGGCGGTGCCGATCTACCAGACGACCAGCTTCCAGTTCCGCGACTCTGCGCACGCGCAGAACCTGTTCGCGCTGGCGGAGATCGGCAACATCTACACCCGCATCATGAACCCCACGCAAGGCGCACTGGAGGCCCGAATCTCCAGCCTGGAGGGCGGTACCGCCACGGCGGTCGGGCTGCCGGGCGCCCTGGTCGTTGCCTCGGGCCAGGCCGCCGAGACGCTGGCCATCTTGACGCTGGCGGAGAACGGTGACCACATCGTGGCCAGCCCGTCGCTGTACGGCGGTACGTACAACCTGTTCCACTACACGCTGCCCAAGTTCGGCATCGAGGTGACGTTCGTGGACGACCCGCACGATCTTGACCAGTGGGCGGCCGCAATTCGACCGAATACCAAGGCATTCTTCGGTGAGGTGCTCTCCAACCCGCGCAACGACGTGTTCGACATCGAGGGTGTCAGCAAGGTCGCCCACGATCACGGCATTCCGCTGATCGTCGACAACACCGTGCCCACGCCGTATCTCATCCGCCCGTTCGAGTGGGGCGCCGACATCATCGTGCACAGCCTCACCAAGTTCGCCGGCGGCCACGGCACCAGCATCGGCGGCGCCATCATCGACGGCGGCACGTTCGACTACGCCGCCAGCGGTCGATTCCCCAACTTCACCGAGCCCGACCCCAGCTATCACGGCCTGCCGTACTTCCCGGCCCTGGGCCACGGCGCCTTCATCATCAAGGCACGCGTACAAATGCTGCGCGACCTGGGCATGGCCATCTCGCCGTTCAACGCATTCCTCATCCTGCAGGGGCTCGAGACCTTGAGCCTGCGCATGGAGCGTCACTTCCAGAACGCCGACAAGGTGGGCAAGTTCCTCGAGGCACACCCGCAGGTGGAAGCGGTCGCCTACGCCGGTCTGGAGAGCAGCCCGTGGCACGAGCGGGCGAAGAAGTACGGCGGCGGAAAGGGTTATGGCAGCATCCTTGCGTTCGACATCGTCGGTGGTAAGGAAGCCGGCCAGAAGTTCGTCGAGGGCTTGCAGTTGCACAGCCACGTCGCGAACATCGGCGACGTGCGCAGCCTGGTGATCCACCCGGCCAGCACCACCCACAGCCAGCTGAACGAGGACGAGCAGGCGGCCGCCGGCGTCCGCGCCGGCTTGATCCGCCTCAGCGTCGGCCTGGAGAACATCGAGGACATCCTCGCCGATCTCGAAATCGGTTTCGCCGCCGCCAAGTAGGTGTCGGCCCTGTCCGGGCGCCGTGTCGGGGCGAGATACCGTCGCGACATGGCGCTGCTCATCGGAACCCGCAAAGGCATCTTCATCATCGATGAGCACCAGCGCGACGGCACGCTGTCCATCGGCGCGCCGCACTTCCTCGGGCACATCGCGCAGCACGTGGTGCTGGATCCGCGCGGGTCGGGCCGAATGCTGGCAGCGATGAGCACCGGCCACCTCGGGCCGACGGTCTTTTGGTCCGACGACATGGGTGCCAACTGGAGCGAGGCCACACGGCCACCCGCCTTCCACGCCGGTGAAGTGCTCGAACGCTCGCTCAACGCAGTGTTCTGGCTCTCGCCGGGCCACGCCACCGAGCCCTTGGTCTGGTACGCGGGCGGCTCACCACAGGGGCTGTTCATCACGCGTGACGGCGGCGAGACCTGGGCTCCGGTGGACGGCTGGAACGATCACCCACGGTGGACGACCTGGGCAGAGTGGCCCGAGCAGAACACGCCTGACGGCTCGATGCTGCATTCGATCAATGTGGACCCGCGCGACCCCGGCCACATGTACATCGGCCTGTCCAGCGGCGGCGTGTTCGAATCGACTGACGGGGGCGCCGACTGGCGGCCGATCAACAGTGGCTGCGAAGCCAGCTTCAACCCGGACCCCGATCCCGAGTTCGGTCACGACCCTCACTGCGTCCGCATGCACCCGGCAGCGCCCGACCGGTTGTATCAGCAGAACCACTGCGGCATCTATCGGCTCGACCGCCCGGCGCAACGTTGGGAGCGCATCGGGAACAACATGCCCGCCGAGATCGGCGACATCGGCTTCCCGATCGAGTTGCACCCTCGCGATCCTGACACCGCCTGGGTGTTCCCGATGGACGGCACCGACGTGTGGCCCCGTACCAGTCCCGATGGACGGCCGGCTGTGTACGTCACCCACGACGGCGGCAGCTCGTGGGAGCGACAGGACAGCGGCTTGCCGCAGAGTGCCTGGTTCACAGTGAAGCGACAGGCAATGACCACCGACCAGTGCGACCCGTTGGGCGTGTACTTCGGCACCACGAGCGGTGAGGTGTGGGCGAGCGCAGACGAAGGTGGGTCGTGGCAGTGCATCGCCGCTCACCTCCCGGAGATCTACTCGGTCGAATGGGCGCCCGCGCCATGACGGTGGTGCGCATTCCAACGCCGCTTCGCTCATATACGCGGGCCGCCACTGTGAATGCGACCGGCTGCACGGTTGCGGAGGTGCTGGTGGATCTCGACCATCAGTTCCCGGGCCTGCGCTTCCGCATGGTCGACGAGCAGGGCCGACTGCGAACGCACATGAAGGTCTTCGTCGATCTCGATCTCTGTCGTGACCTGTCCACCGCCCTGGATGGAACGCAGGAGATCAGCATCATGCAGGCCCTGTCCGGCGGCTGAAGCGCACGTGCGGCGCTACTGCTACTGCGAGTCGCGCCGCACCAGTGCGGTCAGCTTGCTCAGTGCCGGGCCATCACCCATGACCACCAGGACATCACCCGCGCACAGTGTCTCATCGGCCTCGTGCCAGCGAGTCAGCGCTTCGTCGCGACGCAAGCCGAGAATGTGCAGACCGTCGGCAACTGCCATCAGGTCCCGAAGGTTCGTGCCCAGCGCCTGCGATCCCTCGCCGACCTCCATCTCCTCGACGCGCATATTGGTGCCTTGGATCGCAAGCACCCCCAACACCTCCGCGTCGAGAGCTGTCGCGGCCAGGCTTACGCCGACACTCTCGTAGACGGGAACCGCGTGTGAGGCGCCGGCACGCAACAGGCGATCGCGCCACGTGGGATCGGTCACGCGGGTGACGATGCGCAGCGATGGGGCAAGCGAACGTGCCGTCAGCGCCACCACTGCGTTGGAGGGGTCGTCGAGGCTACTGATCAACGCCACCGCACGCTCGACGGCGGCAGCGTGCAGCACGTCGGCGTCGCGCGCATCGCCGGTGAGGAACACTGCGCCGAGGGCACTGACCTCGGCCTCCACGTCCGGGTTGGTATCGATGACTTCACAGCGTTTGCCGCTGTGCACCGCGGCAGCGACTGCGGAACGACCGACCCGGCCGAAGCCCGCCACCACGACATGGTCGCGAAGATGTGATCGCACCCTTGCCCTCCTCTTCTCGCGCAGCGTTGCTGCGACTTCACCTGACACGAACAGCGCAGTCAGCGATGCAGCCGAATACACGAACACGCCGAAGCCGCTGATTATGACCCCGATCGTCCAGATGCGACCGGCTGTGGACAGCGACCGAACCTCGTTGAAGCCCACTTGGCCGATCGTGATCACCGCCATGTAGATCGCGTCGAGCGGCGGCCATCCTTCGATGATGGAGTAGCCGGTGGCGGCGACCGCGACGGCGGCGAGCGCTGCCACACTCGGCCCGCGCAGACGACTGACGATCAACGCTCGTGTCGAGGCGCTCGTGGATGCCGACTGCCTGTCGTCCATACGTTCATCATGTCGCAATGCCAACGTGGCCGACAGGGTAGGTTGGCCCATGTGGGGGTGGCCAGATCAGACCTGATGGATGCTCACGCGGCGTCGTGGCGTCACATCGCCGAACCGGGTGCGCACTTCACCGCCCAGCAGCGATTGCGTGTCGCAGCAGTGGCGCGCGACGCCTATCTTGCGAGCGAACCGTCGCCCGCGTGGGTTCGTCCGTTCGGCGAGCCGGCGCTCGATGTTGCGTACCGGATTGCCCGCCACGCCGGCACGATCACGCAGCAGTGGTACGAGCAGATCATCACTGAAGGGATGCATCCGCTGGAGTGGGTGGAGATCGTAGGAATAGTGGTCGCTACCGTGCCAGTGGTCTCGTTCGTCCGCGCTGCCGGGTTGCCGCCCGCGGAGTTTCCATTGCCCGAACCGGGGGTACCGCACGGCCGCGTCGCCGACGAACTGGCACCGGCGACGCTGAACTGGGTGCCGGTCGCCGCACCGGCAGACCGGACTGCCTCGGTGGTGCAGGCGCTCAGCGCACTGCCCGACGAATGGGACAACCTGTGGCGTCTGGCTGGCGCGCAGTACATGAGCGACGCACAGATGGCCGACCCGCGGTGGAATCGAGGCACGCTGAGCCGACCGCAGATGGAGCTGACTGCAGGTCGGATCTCGAGGATACGCGAGTGCTTCTTTTGAACAACGGCACACGCCGGCATGCTCAGTTGGAGCAGCACCGAAGCGGGCACACCTGCCGATCTGGCGGCAATTGCGGAGGGGACGGGCGACGGTGGGTTGCCGTACGGTGCTGAGCTGGTCGCGTTCGCCGACGCTGCCGGAGGGTTCGATGACGAGGCGCTCGCGATGGCCCGCGAGCGGTTGCGTCAGGCAGCGGGTGCGGCGTTCACGCTCGACGCCGCAGCCGTGCTGGCCAACTTCGAGATGATGACTCGCGTCGCCGATGGAACCGGCGCACGGTTTCCCGCCGAGGAGGCGAGCCACCGAGCAGCGCTCGATGCGCGACTCGACATCGACGGCTTCACGTCGACGCGTTGAACCGTACCCGGCGCTGACGCGACGTCAGGGTTCGGCGTCGGGGTCGTCGCGCTGGTCGCGCAGAAACTTTTCCAGCTCGGCGGCCAGGTCGTCGCCACTGGGCAGGGCGGCTTCCATACGACGGTCGTAGTCGTGCTCCAACATCAACACGTACGGCGCGGCCTGGTCGTCTTCGGCGACGGCTTCGTCGTGCAGGCTGCGCCACCGCATCGCGTCTTCCGCAAGCGTGGCGTGGCCGGTGGGCACACCCAACACATGTTCCAGATGGGCCAGCAGGGCGGCCGACGATTGCGGGTGCTTGGCATTGCCCAGGTAGTGCGGCACGCCGACGCGCAACGACACCGCAGGAACGCCAGCGGTGTCGAGCCGCTCTTGGAGCACGCCGACCAGACCGGTGACGCCCTGATACTGGGGTCGGCTGAGGCCGAGAGCGCGCACAAGACCGTCGTTGGTGCTGCTGCCCACCACGTGGGCCGGCCGCGTGTGCGGGATCGCTTCCGGGGCAGCGCCGAGCGTCACCACCATCTCGCAGCCGAGGGTGCGGGCAACGGAGATGATCGCATCGGCGAAGGTCGCGTAGCGCAGGTGGGGCTCGACGCCGGCGAGCAGCACCAGGTCGTGCGCGCCGCCGGAGAAGCGGGCGATGCGGAACTCGTTCTCCGGCCACAGGATCTGGCGCATGTCGGAGTTGTCGAACTCGACCTGCGGCCGCTCCTGCGTGAAGTCGTAGAACGGATCCGGGTCGATGGAGGCAACGACGGGCGCGACCCGATCGATGGTCAGCGTGTCGACCGCGTCCGTTGCCACCTCAGCAATGTCGAACAGCCCGCGCAACGCAATCACCATGATCGGCCGATGCAGCGGCGTCAGCATCTCGAACGCGGTGGTGAGCACGTTCTCGCTCACGCGCGTGCTCCACCCAACTCGCCCACGACGTAGTCGATGCACGCGGTGAGGCGGGCGACGTCGTCAGGTTCCACAGCAGGAAACATACCCACCCGCAACTGGTTGCGGCCGAGCTTGCGGTAGCTCTCGGTGTCCACGATGTGATTGGCGCGCAGTGCCGCATTGACCGCCAGCGCAGGGACAGAATCGGCAAGATCGATGGTGCCCACGACGGCAGATCGTTCTGCAGCAACCGACACGAAGGGAGTGGCGAAGGCTGAGGCATCGGCCCACGAGTACAGCGTGGCGGCCGACGAGCGAGTGCGTTCGACGCACCAGTCGAGCCCGCCGTTGTCGAGCATCCACTTGATCTGCTCGTCGAGCAGGATCAGCGTGCCCAACGCTGGCGTGTTGTAGGTCTGGTTCGCCACCGAGTTCTCGAGCGCGATGGCCAGGTCCAGCGAGGCGGGCCGCCAACGGTCACTGGCACCGATCTCACGAATGCGCTCGAGGGCGGCCGGCGAGCAGGCCGCCAGCCACAAACCGCCGTCACCGGCAAAACACTTCTGCGGCGAGAAGTAGTACGCGTCCACCTCATCGGGCACCCACGGGAGACCACCTGCGGCGGACGTGGCATCGACGACGACGAGCGCGCCGCCGTCTGGCCGACACAGATGCATCGAGACGCCAGTGGAGGTCTCGTTGTGAGTGAGCGCGACCGTGTCGATGTCGTCGGCGGTGGCAGTGATGGTCGGATGCGAACCGGGCTCGCACTTGGTCACCTCGGGTTGACCGAGATGGGGAGCGGCGGCGGCGGCTTCGGCGAACTTGGAGGAGAACTCACCGAACACGGCGTGCTGGCTTCGGTCGCGGATGAGACCGAACGTGGCCGCATCCCAGAACGTCGTTGCGCCACCATTGCCCAACAGGATCTCCCAACCGGCGCGCAGGCCGAAGAGCTCCATCAGCCCCTCGCGGATCGAGCCGACCAGGTTCTTGACCGGAGGCTGTCGGTGTGACGTTCCCATCAAGTTGCTGTTGGCTTTTGCCAGCGCGAGCACCTGCTCGGCGCGCACCTTCGAGGGGCCGCAACCGAACCGACCGTCGGAGGGCAAAAGCTCGGTGGGGATGGTGATGGATCTCGGGTCAACAGTCACCCGCACAGTCTCGCCATCGAGGGCCGCCGCTCCAAGAAGCTTGGACGAAAACCTCACGCCAGTCGCGGATGAAGTGTGGTGCATCAATTCCGAGCGGCCCGAGCAGCCGAGCCCGTAGAATCGCACCGTCCGTGAATCGAAAGGTCCTCCCGTGAACCCCACTGTCGCCCGCACGTCAGCACGTCTTGCTGCAATCGCCGAGTCCGCAACGTTGGCGGTGGATGCGAAGGCGAAGGCGCTGCAGGCGCAGGCGGTCAAGGAGGGCAGCCAGAGCGTCATCGGATTCGGTGCCGGTGAGCCGGACTTCCCGACGCCGGACAACATCGTCGAGGCCGCCGTGCGCGCCTGTCGCGACCCGAAGAACCACAAGTACACGCCGGCCGCCGGCCTTCCCGCGTTGCGTGAGGCGATTGCCGCCAAGACGCTTCGTGACAGCGGCTTCCAGTGCGAGGCCTCGCAGGTGCTGGTCACCAACGGTGGCAAGCACGCTGTGTTCACGGCATTCGCGGCGTTGTGCGACCCAGGCGACGAGGTCATCTGCCCGGCGCCGTACTGGACCACCTATCCCGAGGCCATCACGCTCGCCGGTGGTGTGCCCGTCATCGTGCAGACCGATGAGTCCACCGGGTTCAAGGTGACGGTCGAGCAGCTCGACGCGGCGCTCACGCCACGTACGAAGGTGCTGCTGTTCGTCAGCCCGGACAACCCGAGCGGCGCCATCTATTCACCCGCCGAGGTGGAGGCCATTGGCCGCTGGGCAGTGGAGAAGGGCGTCTGGGTGCTGACCGACGAGATCTACGAGCACCTCGTCTACGGCGACAACACGTTCGTCAGCATGCCCACCGTCGTGCCCGAGCTCGCCAACCAGTGCATCATCGTCAACGGCGTCGCCAAGACGTACGCGATGACCGGATGGCGCGTCGGCTGGATGATCGGACCGTCCGATGTGATGAAGGCCGCCATCAACTACCAGTCGCACAGCACCTCGAACGTCACCAACGTGGCCCAGCAGGCTGCGCTGGAAGCCGTCAGCGGCGACCTGTCAGCGGTAGCGATGATGCGTACGGCCTTCGCCACGCGCGCCGTCACCATGCACGGCATGCTCAACGACATCCCTGGCGTGACAGCCATCGTGCCGCAGGGCGCGTTCTACTGCTACCCCAACTTCTCCGCGCTGCTCGGCCGCCCGCTTGGTCCGAACGGCACGGTCTCGGCAACCACCTTGCAGCTGGCCGACGCAATCCTCGGCGAAGCCAAGGTTGCCTTCGTTCCGGGTGAGGCATTCGGCACGCCCGGCTACGCCCGGTTCAGTTTTGCCATGGCAGATGCGGACATGGTGGAAGGCATCCGTCGCATCCACGAGTGGGTGACGGCGTAGCGTCAGTCGGGTGAGCACTTCACCCGACTTCGACTTCGAATCCATCTCGCTCGACTGGCTGCACAGCAAGCCAGGGGTGAAATGGCACAGCACACCCAGCGCGATTGCAGCGTGGGTCGCCGACATGGACTTCGCGCCGCCACCTGTCGTCATCGAGGCGCTGCAGCGCACCATCGCCACCGGTGATCTCGGCTATGCGGACTGGCGCGCGCCCGTGGGCGGTACGGGTGCGACCGACATCTTCATCGAGCGCTGTGCTCGCCGCTACGGCTGGCACATCGACGAGCCCGACACCAGGGAGCTCGCCGACGTCGTGCAGGGCATTCAGATCGTGCTGCACCTGTGCACCGAGCCGGGCGACCGAGTGGTGGTGCACACTCCGAGCTACCCACCCTTCTTGCACAGTGTCGAGGACGATGGGCGGGTGGTGGTCCCGGTACCCGCCCAGCGGTCGGACTCGTCGCCGACCGGTTGGATGTTCGACTACGACGCGCTCGATGCCACGTTGACCGAGTCGTCGGCGAAGGTGCTGCTGCTGTGTCACCCGCACAACCCCACAGGTCACGTGTTCGACGAGAGCGAGCTACGGGTGCTGGCTGCGCTGGCCGAGCGCCACGACCTGCTGATCATCTCCGATGAGATTCATGCCGACCTCACCTATGCGCCTGCTGTACACCAACCGATGGATCTGTTCGCACCGGGTCGCACCGTCACCATCCACGCGGCATCGAAGGCGTTCAACCTGGCGGCTCTTCACTTTGCGATCATGCACGTCGATGCACCCGCGGTGAGCGCGGCGCTCGCGGCCGTGCCGCCGCACCTGTTCGGCGCCACCAACTTGATGGGTGCGGTGGGTGCCGAGGCAGCGTGGCGCGATGGCGATGAATGGCTGACGGCGGTGCTGGCCCACCTCGCTCGTCAGCGTGATCTGCTGGGGTCGTTGTTGGCCGAGCACTTGCCCTCGGTGGGTTACGTTCCGCCGTCTGCCACATACCTCGCGTGGCTGAACTGTCGAGCGTTGGGGCTCGGCGACGACCCGTCGGTGGCGTTCATGGACCGCGGCGTACGGCTGAGTGAAGGGCCAAAGTTTGGTGCTGAAGGCAATGGCTTTGTCCGGCTCAACTTCGCGACATCGTCAACTGTGCTGCGCCAGATCGTCGACCGGATGGCAGCGGACTAGTGGAACGCGGCTGTGGCCAGTTGGGGGATGGGCGGTCGTCGTGTGCGCGTCGCGACCACGCCGACCGCGGCTGCAGCGAGTAGGAACACGACGACGTTGAGACCGAACAGCACCTGGGCCTGGTCGTGGACGAGCAAGCAGGGGGTGCGCGGCAACGCCCATGGCGACGTGACGTCGGCGGGGGTGACCACCTCGGGTACCGGGTTGCCGCCGATCGCGTCGCTGTCGAAGACGGTGCCACACTTCACGTTCTCGACGGCGACCCGGCCATCGGCGTACTTGCCGACAGGAATAGCGTCACTGAGGGGCTGCGTGGCCCACCGAACAGTCAGCGCGAACCACAGCGCGAGCGAGAGCGAGACGTACAGGAGAATGCGGGTACGTCGAGCCATGGTGGCCAGCCTAGCGACGACGCCTTCGGTCGCCGTAGCAGTTGCCCGCGACGTCAGCGATGCAGCGCGAGCGCGCTGAGCACCACCAGGCACAGGCACTCGGCCACCTGCTCGGCGGCGCCCAGTACGTCACCGCTGATCCCACCGATCTTGCGGCGGGCCAGCAGCCCCGCGCCCGTCGCTGCGACAGCGGCGGCGACCACGAGCGGTGCCGCCCACCAGCCCACGGCGAGGGTGGCGATGGCGATTCCCGATGCGCACCCGACGCCCGCTCGTAGCGGTGTGCTGCTGCGGCCATAGTCGGCGCCAAGTCCGGTGTTGGTGGCCAGGCGCATCGAGCCTGCCATTGCAACCGCCGCCACCCGCGCCATGGTGTGTGCCGCGATGGCCGCCGTGAACATGTCCAGCGGGCCGGGCAGCGCGCCGAGCGAGACGATCCGCAGAACGACCGACGCGCAGATCGCGGTGACCCCGTAGGTGCCGTGGCGGCTGTCCTTGAGGATCTCCAGCCTGCGTTCGATCGTCCAGCCGCCACCGAACGCATCTGCCATGTCGCCGAGTCCGTCCTCGTGGAACGCGCCCGTGATCAACAGCCCGATGGTGACGGCGACAGCGGCGGCAACGAGCGGTGATGTGAGGTGCCACATGCCTGCGGCGGTGCCGCCCACGGCAGCACCGATCAACGCACCTGCGACGGGGAACCAGGCGACCGTCTTGGAGAGCGACGGTTCGCGACGAAGCCTGATAGGGACTCGCGTCAGAAACTGCAGTGCTGCCAGCAGGCTCACCGCAAGAGGTCCCAGGCATTCTCGAGTCGCAGCGCGCGACCGGCGACCATCAGCAACGAGGTGTCCGCTGCCGCTGCCACCAGTTGGTTCAGCCGGCCCAGTTCGTCGCGGTAGTCGCGGCCCATCACAGTGTCGGGGTGGATGCCCATTCCCACCTCGTTGCTGACAACCACCACCGGCGCCGCTCGCTCGCGCAGTGCCGCGACCATGTCATGCCCGTACTGCGCACGGACCTGCGGATCGATGACATGGACGTGAAGATTGGCCAGCCAGACGGTGAGGCAGTCGACGATGAGTAGCGCACCTGAGGGCGCAGCTGCGATTGCTGTTGCCAGCTCGACGGGCACCTCGGCGGTTGTCCACGCCGGCGGGCGCTCTGCGCGGTGACGTTCGATGCGCTCTCGCAGATCGTCGTCGAATGGCTCGGCGGTGGCGATGAAGTGCACCGCACCGCCATGATGCTCGCCCATCTGGACAGCGAGTGTGCTCTTGCCGCTGCGGGCGCCGCCGATGAGGAAGGTGAGCGCCCCGACCGCCATCAGAAGTCGATGCCGCGCTTGGCGGTGATGCCTGCCTGGTAGGCGTGTTTGATCTCGCGCATCTCGGTCACTGTGTCGGCCACCTCGATGATCTCGGGGGCGGCGTCGCGCCCGGTGATCACGAGGTTGACGTGGCTGGGGCGGTTGACGATGGCCGCGACGATCTCCTCGGTGGGCACCCATCCCCACGTGCTGAGGTAGGTCACCTCGTCGAGGATGACCAGGTTGTAGTCGCCGCTGGCGATGAGCGCCGCTGCCTGCGCCCATGCGCTCCGGGCGAGCGCAATATCGGCTGACTGATCGCCGGAATCCCAGGTGAAACCGCCGCCGAGCGCATGCCATTCGACGCCCAGTTGGCGGCCGATCTTCTCCTCGCCGACCTTCCAATCGCTGCCCTTGATGAACTGGACGACCGCCACCTTCCAATCACGCGCCACGGCCCGCAGCATGACGCCGAAGGCAGCGGAACTCTTGCCCTTGCCGTTACCGGTGTTGACCAGCACCAGCGACGGTGCCCGTCGCAAGCCATCCGGACGCGGGTCATCCGTCAGTGGTTGCGTCGTGATGTCGTCAGCAGTCTCATCGGTGTCCATGGGGTTGGGAGCATAGGGCGACACAAGCTATGGTTGCCCCGTCCTGCCGCACCAACGGCTGGATGCACAGCTTGCAGCGAAGTCCGGTGAGATCCCGGCACTGTCCCGCAACGGTGGTTCGTGGCGTCACGTTGATGTCCACGACGAGTCCGGTCGCCTCTTGTCGTGCGCGTTACTCACCCCTCGAGGCAAGGGCGGTTCGCGGTGGCGAAAGCCCCCGGTTCCCAGCTTGTCCTCCTGAACCGGAGGACTCGATCCTCCGGAGAAACGGAGGATTGACCGATGAAAAGGTTCAGTTCAATTGCCGCTCTGACGGCACTGTTGCTCACCGCTGCCGCGTGCGGCGACGACGAAGCATCCACGTCCACGTCCACGTCCACGTCCACCAACAGTGTGAAGGTGACCGACACGGTACCTTCCGCCGATGCGCCGATGGCCATCATCAGCCTGTCGCCGACGCACACCGAGATGCTCTTCGCGATCGGTGCCGCCGACCAGATCATCGCCGTCGATGACCAGAGCAACTATCCGGCAGCGGCGCTGGACAAGCCGCACGAGCTGTCCGGCTTCGAGCCCAACGTCGAGGCCATCGCAGCTCTCAAGCCCGATCTCGTCGTGATCGCTGATGACGGCAAGGATCTCACCGGGCAGCTGGGCAAGCTGGGGATTCCCGTGTGGTCCGGCCCGGCGCCGACGACGTTCGACGACGTCTACGCCCAGATCGAGCAGCTGGGTGCGGCGACCGGCCACATCGGTGAAGCCGCCGAGGTCGTTGGCCAGATGCAGACCGACATCACGGCTGCCGTTGTGGCCGCCCCGGTGATGGCCGAGCCGGCCACCTTCTACCACGAGCTCGACCCAACGCTGTACAGCGTCACCAGCTCGACCTTCATCGGTCAGGTGTACGGCCTCTTCGGCCTGGTCAACCTGGCCAATGGTGTCGAGAAGGGCAACGACTACCCGCAGCTCAACGCCGAGTTCATCATCGCTGCGAACCCGGACTACATCTTCCTGGCTGACAGCAAGTGCTGCGGCCAGTCGCCCGAGACGGTCGCCGCCCGCGACGGTTGGGCAGCTACCAACGCGGTCATCAACGACAACGTCATCGCAATCGACGACGACATCGCGTCCCGCTGGGGGCCACGCCTGGTTGATTTCATCCAGGCCGTGTCGACGGCCTTGAGCAAGGTCCCGGCGCAAGCCTGACCGCCATGTCGCAGGTTCGGGTCGATCAGCGCGCCGCTCGACGGTGGTGGTTGCCGGCAGCACTCGTGCTGCTGGTCGCTGCCGCCATCCTCGGCGCGATGATTGGTCCGGCCGGCGGTATCTCCTCGGCGAACTGGAACATCATCTGGAACATTCGACTACCCCGTGTGGCGCTCGCCGGTCTGGTGGGCTCGATGCTTTCCCTCGCCGGGGCCAGCTATCAGGGTGTGTTTCGCAACCCGCTGGTCGACCCGTACCTGCTCGGTGCTGCTGCCGGGGCCGGTCTTGGCGCCACTCTCGTGTTCATCTACGGTCGCGGCAGCACCGTCGGCTGGTTGGTCGACCCGCTGCCTCTCGCCGCATTCGTCGGTGCGCTGCTGGCAGTACTGCTGACATACTCGGTCGGCGCATCGTTCGGGGGCAGCAGCCTCAGCCTGGTGCTCGCCGGGGTTGCCGTGGCCGCGCTCGCGACCGCGGTGCAGCAGTATCTGTTGTTGCGTCACAGCGAGGTGATCAAGGAGGTGTACT
>DAORTY010000094.1:0-14404 GCA_035432905.1 Ilumatobacteraceae bacterium
TGCTGCTCGCATTCATCGACGTTGGGTTCGGACAAAACGTGATGTTGCCGTCCGGCCCTCCTGCATGGGGCGCCTACCTGCCGGCGCGCGGTGCGTCGCGGGTGATGATCGACGGAGCCTTCACCGAACACTTCGACCAATTGTGGTACCTGCTGCTTGCCGTTGCATGGCTGCTGGTGTTGACCATCGCAGCTGCCTACGTGTTCCGGCGCCGAACCGCGAGCGCATCGACGTGACAGGCGCCCCAAAGACCGTAGGATGCATATACCCCCCAGGGGTACTATGATGCCTATGCATCCCCGTATGGCGACCCGATCCGGTCGCCAGCCAATCAGAAGCTGACAAGGAGAACTTTCATGAATGTCGAATCGTTCAAGGTAGAGGGAATGACCTGCGGCCATTGTGTTGCAGCGGTCACGGCTGAGGTGTCGAAGCTCAGGGGAGTGTCCAACGTCGAGGTGGACCTGGCTGCTGGTGCCGTGACCGTCGAGTCCGATCAGCCGGTAGATCCGGTCGCGTTCGCGGCGGCAATCGATGAAGCAGGCTTCGCGGTCGTCGCGTGAGAACGGCGTCGAGACTGGGTGTCTTCGGTCTGGGGCTGGTTGCTGTCTTCGGCCTTGCAGCGGCTGTTGGCACCCGTCTCGGGCCGATCGACGTTGGTGCGTCATCGGATCACGCGTCGATGCTGGATCAGAGTGATGGTGTCGCACCCATCGCGGAAATGGCCGGTCTGGCCATGGAGTCAAACGGTTTTCGCCTAGTTCCCACCGTTGCCACGCTTCCTGCAAGCGTGCCGTCGTCGTTGACGTTCCGGATCGAGGACAATTCCGGCCAGCCGCACGTTGCGTTCGATGAGTTGCACGAGCGGCGCCTGCACCTGATCGTGCTCTCGCGCGATCTCGTCGCCTACCACCATCTGCACCCGACGATGGATCCGGCCGGCACCTGGTCGGTCGACGTTCCGTCGCTGGCTCCCGGCTCGTACAGGGTGTACGCCGACTTCAAGCCGACGGATTCTGACCGCATCACGCTGGCGTTCGATGTGCAGGTGTCCGGATTGGTGCCGGTCACCGACCTCCCCGCGCCGGCGACGATCAACGAAGTCGACGGGTACAGCGTCACATGGTCTGGCGACGTCGCTGTCGGGACGAGCTCGATCGCTTTCTCTGTCGACCGTGACGGCACACCTGTCGTGTTGGAGCCGTATCTCGGCTCAGCAGGTCATCTCGTGGTGGTCCGTGTCGGCGATCTCGGCTACCTGCACGTCCACCCCGTGGAGGACCCAGCTGGCGGCAGCGTTCGTTTCATCGCAGAGTTCCCCACGCCTGGCAACTACCGGTTGTTCTTCGATTTTGCTCACGATGGCGCAGTCCACACCGCATCGTTCACTGTGGAGGTGCCGACCGGATACACAGCCGGCTCAGCGCCCGTTGACACGATGCCCGACCATTCCGAAAGCACTGAACCATGACGACGAACACAAGCGAGCCAATGTCGACCGAGGTACAGCTCGACATTGGCGGGATGACCTGCGCGTCATGCGCGGCCAGGATCGAGAAGCGCCTCAACAAGCTCGACGGTGTCACAGCAACGGTGAACTACGCCACCGAGAAGGCCAAGATCACCTTCGTTGACGGAGCCACGACGGCCGATGAACTGATCGCACAGATCGAAGGCGTCGGCTACACGGCGGAAGTGCCGAATCGAGCAGCGATTTCGCCGTCGAGTGACGAAGCTGGCGCAGAGTTGGATGATCCGACGCGCAACCTACGACAGAGGCTCGTCATCTCGGCGGTCCTCGCACTGCCGGTGGTGTTGTTGGCGATGATTCCAGCGCTGCAGTTCGACGCGTGGCAGTGGCTGTCGCTCACGCTCGCGTCCCCAGTTGTCGTGTGGGGAGCATGGCCGTTCCATCGTGCTGCGTGGGCCAATCTCCGACACGGCGCCGCCACCATGGACACCCTGATCTCGATCGGCACGATTGCTGCATTCGGGTGGTCGTTGTATGCGCTGTTTCTCGGCGATGCTGGGGTGGTGTCGCTGCGACACAGCTTCTCGCTCACGCCGCAGCGAGGCATGGGCTCGAGTCAGATCTATCTCGAGGTGGCCGCCGGCGTCACCGTGTTCATCCTCGCCGGCCGCTACTTCGAAGCGAGAGCGAAGCGGCGCTCCGGGGCCGCGCTGCGAGCGCTCATGGAGCTAGGTGCCAAGGATGTTGCGGTGCTCCGCGACGGCATCGAAGTGCGTGTCCCCATCGAACAGCTCGTCGTCGGTGATCTGTTCGTTGTGCGCCCGGGCGAGAAGCTCGCGACCGACGGCGTTGTCGAGGAAGGCACCTCCGCGATTGACGCATCGCTACTCACCGGTGAACCCGTACCCGTCGAAGTCGGTCCCGGCGACAACGTTGCAGGCGCGACGGTGAACGCCGGTGGTCGCCTCATCGTGCGCGCCACGCGCGTCGGTGCCGACACAGCGCTGGCCCAGATCGCCCGCCTCGTCGAGGACGCCCAGACCGGCAAAGCGCAAGTGCAGCGCCTCGCTGATCGCGTCTCTGCGATCTTCGTTCCTGTCGTCATCATGATCGCCGCAGCAACGCTCGGATTCTGGCTCACCGCTTCAGCAACCGACAACGCCACCACGGCGTTCACCGCTGCCGTCGCCGTGCTGATCATCGCCTGTCCGTGCGCACTCGGTCTGGCTACCCCCACTGCATTGATGGTCGGCACCGGACGAGGCGCGCAACTCGGCATCCTGATCAAGGGGCCAGAAGTGCTGGAGTCCACGCGCCGAGTCGACACCGTCGTGCTCGATAAGACCGGCACCATCACCACTGGACGTATGTCGCTGGTAGACGTCGTTCCCAGCGAGGGGAGCACGGTCGAGGAGGTGTTGTTCTTCGCCGGGTCGTTGGAGGACGCATCAGAGCATCCGATCGCAATGGCGATCGCCGCCGGAGCACGCGAACGAGGCGCCACCCTGGCGAAGGTCGAATCATTCGGAAACACTGAGGGCCTCGGAGTGCAAGGCGTCGTCGATGGTCATGCGGTTGTCGCCGGCCGCGAGCGGTTCCTCGCCGACTTCTCGTTACGCCTCGATGAGGCCTTGCGGTCCGCACGTGACGACGCCGAGAGCGCCGGTCGAACTCCGGTGTTCGTTGGCTGGGACGGACACGTACACGGAATGCTCGTCGTTGCGGACACTGTCAAGGAAACCTCGGCAGAAGCGATCGCCGGGCTTCGTCACCTCGGCCTACGTCCCGTGCTACTGACGGGTGACAACAAACGCGCCGCACACGCCGTCGCAGCACAGGTCGGCATCGACGAGGTCTTTGCAGAGGTCCTCCCGGTCGACAAGGTCGAAGTGATCCGGCGGCTGCAGTCCGAGGGCCGAGTGGTCGCGATGGTCGGCGACGGTGTCAATGACGCCGCCGCCCTCGCTCAGGCGGACCTCGGACTTGCCATGGGCACCGGGACTGACGCAGCAATCGAAGCCAGCGACCTGACTCTCGTCAGGGGCGATTTGCGTGCCGCTGTCGACGCAATCCGACTGTCGCGACGAACACTTGCCACGATCAAGGGAAACCTCTTCTGGGCATTCGCCTACAACATCGCAGCCCTACCGTTGGCCGCGGCCGGGCTGCTCAACCCGATGCTGGCGGGCGCCGCCATGGCGTTCTCCAGTGTCTTCGTGGTCACTAACAGCCTGCGCCTACGGCGCTTCAAGTCAGCAAGCTGAAAGGGGTCGGAGCCGACGATGGCTAGCTACGACATGCAGAAACCCGACCTCGCCAGACGGCTTGCGCGAATCGAGGGACAGGTCCGTGGGGTCTCGCGGATGGTGGACGAGGACCGCTATTGCATTGAGATCCTCGATCAAGTCTCGGCTATCACCCGAGCGTTGCAACAGGTGTCGCTGGGCCTCCTCCACGACCACCTCGAACACTGCGTTGCCGGCGCCAATGACACGGGCGAGCGTCCACTTCAGGACAAGATCGATGAAGCCATCGCTGCGGTCGCTCGCCTCGTACGCAGCTGATACGGGTTCTGGCCCAATGGATGACCCTAAGTGGTGATCGTCGAGAATTGATGAGTTGTTACGACACGATGTAGAAGCTAGTGTTCTTCGTAATGAGATTGAAACATTCGAGTCGGGACCGGTGGGGCCTGCGCCATCTGGTGAGCGCTGCGATCACGGCTTCGCTGACGGTGTCGTTTGTGTCAGTTCGAGCCGTCGAAGCGTCAGACACAGGTCTCACTTCGGCGCAGGTTGCCGCCGAGATTCTCAGAGTCCAGGCGGACGCCGACGCTGTAGCCCGCCGATGGGCAGATGCGGAATTGCAATCTGAGGCCCTTGCGGTCGAGATTCAGGCAGCGAACGACGCGGTGTCTGCATCTTCTGTCGAATATGAACGACTGCAGGGCCGGATGGCCCAAGTCGCGATCGACAGGTTTACGGGCAGGGCGAACGAGACGATCTTGATACTTGGTGGCAACCCGGTAGAGGCAATGGAGCGAGACGCGTTGCGGGCTGTAGCTCTCGACGTGGGCGCCGCTGATCTGGACACTGTTGCTGCGGTACAGAACGACCTCGCGCAGAACCAAGCACACCTCGATGAACTCAATGTCGAGAACGAGCGACTGGTGGCTGTGTTGGCCGAAAGTCAGACGTCAATCAATGACCGACTCGCCGAACTGGCCCAGCTGGAGACGCACCTCAAAGAAGAGGAAGTCAAGCGCGAGTACGAAGCTCAGCTGGCGGCCCAACAACGCGAGGCGGAAAGTGTTGCCGCCGCAGAAGCGGCGGCATTGGTCGCGCAGCAACAGGCTGAAGCTCAGGCTCAGGCCGCCGTTCCAGCCAGGGGCGGCGGGTCGTCCTCGCTCGCGCCGACATCGCCCGCGTCGGCAGAGCCGGTGGCGGCACCAGCCGCGGCCGTGACTGCGCCGTTCATCAGCAACGGTTCCTGGCTGTGTCCGGTCGCTGGCCTCAATGCGTTTGGCGACACCTGGGGTGCGCCGAGACCGGGAGGCCGTAAGCACGAGGGCGTCGACATGATGAGCCCGTCCGGCACGCCCCTCGTGGCGGTGGTCGCCGGTTACGTCAAGTTGAGTACCAGTGAGCGCGGTGGAAATCTGGCCTCGTTGACTGGTGACGACGGCAACAGATATTTCTATGGGCACCTGTCTGCCTGGGAAGGCCCGTCGCGGCGGGTCGCTGCGGGTGAAGTCATCGGCTACGTCGGTAAGACAGGGCAAACCGACGCCAACCACCTTCATTTCGAAATCCATCCGAATGGCGGACCGGCCGTCAACCCGTATTCGACGGTACGGCAAGCCTGCTGATAACTGCACACCACTAAGGGCGAGTAGACCGCGGTTCTCGACCGTCTGCTTCGACGCGCCTGATACCCAGTCCGATCCACCGCACGCTGACCCGTGCCTACACAAGGAGCCAAGCCAGATGATCACAGGAACCTCGAGTCGCAGGGCATTTCTGAAAGCTGCGGGTCTCGCCTCCGCAGGAGTACTCGTCGGGTTCGCAATTCCTGCGGACGGTGCGCGCGCCGAAGCAACGATCGCCGACGCGGCCGGCGCTGACTCGATCGCGACTCTCGCGAGCGCCGCATTGCAAGAGTTGGCGAGCACCGGCAACTCAAGCGCCTTCTCGGCCTTGCGAGACCAGGCGGCGGCGGAGACTGCCGTACGCCTCGGCCTCGAGCCAGACCAGGTCGCACGGTCCTGGGCAGCGGCTGACAGTGAGCACCAGCTCGCCGTGCTGACGGGTCTGACTCAGGTCGGTGTGCCGTACCGGCGCTACATGAGCAAACCAGGGGTCGGCTTCGACTGCTCGGGGCTCACCTCGTATGCGTGGTCGGGGGCCGGCTACGCGTTGACGCACCAGAGCACGGCTCAGATCCGTGCAGCGTCGCCACGAACGTTCGAGACCGCTCAGCCCGGCGATTTGGTCCAGTACCCAGGCCACATCATGATGTGGCTCGGAACCGAACGCGCGGTACTTCAGTCACCACGGCCCGGAAAGCGAGTAGAAATCGTCAGCTTCAAGTACGGCCGGACCGTAAAAGTTGGAGACCCCACCGGCTGACCAATGCAGGATTGATGAGAACGACGGTCTGATGTGCCCGAATGTGTCGGCGCATACCCGAGGTGCGGGCAAGTCAGACCGTCGTTTACTGCGTTGGCCGCGACGGTTCGCTCACGACTCGCGGTCGAACCATCCGAACCACCAGGTGCTGTAGCCAGCAATCGAGACGCCGAGCAGGAGGTACAACTCACTGTGACCTCCGGGCAGCCGCACCTCCGGACCGCCCAACAGGACGAGGTCATTCAGGACAATCACGGCGAGTCCTGCGAGAAGGATCAGCCGTCCAACCCACTTATGCCAGTCCGGTCGGAGCCGAACCGATTTGAGTGGCGGGGTGTAACGACTGGAAGCGGCAGGACCGTCCTGAGACCGTGCTGTCCGTTTGTTCGCGACAGGCCGAGGCGCGTAGGTGGCGGGCAGCGTTTCCTCGACTCTATGGGAGGTGACTCGTCCGTGGTGCTGGACACTGCCGGGCGACTGGCGTCGCTTATTTGGTGGCATCGGTTGAGCCTCTCTTTCCGATGGAGCCATTTACTACACTATGTCGTAGATGGATCTGGCGCAAGATCAGATCGGCGGCCAGCCTGTGCGCGCTAGCCACCCTTGTAGCCCGGTGAACACGGTGGCCCAGGTGGCGGTGAGGTAGCCAATGCCGACGACCACCATCACTGCACCGCTTACTCGTTGCAGCATTGCCGCACGACGCTGCAGCCAGTTACGAAGGCGGTGTGACTTTTCGAACCAGATTGCGAGCGCCAGAAATGGCAGCCCGAGGCCTGCGGAGTAGAGAAGGAGCAGGACCATGCCCTCGGTCAACGACTGGTCGGCAGCTGCCTTGGTGAGAATAGTGGCGAGGATCGGCCCGATGCAGGGCGTCCAGCCGAGTGCAAAGGCAGCTCCGAGCGCAGCGGCCCGCCTCGGACCCCGGCCGACGCGGTGCAGTTCCACAGGTCGGCGTTCGCCGGCGAGGGCCATAAAGTGGAAAATGCTGGCGGTCTGCAAACCAAACACGATGAGGACTACGCCCGCCACGCGTAGGAGGGCGTCGAGCTGCTCGAACAGCAGACTCCCGATCGCCGATGCTGTTGCCCCCAAGAGCGTGAAGACAGCGGTGAAGCCAGCGATGAAGCCCAGCGCACCGATGGTTCTCGCGCTGCTCTTGCCCTCTCCAGAATCGTCCGTGGCAGAGACGGCAGCTAGATAGCCGGGAAGGACTGGCAACACGCACGGGCTTGTAGCGGACACGACCCCGGCGGCGACGGCGGCAAGTGCGAGCAGCGGCCCATTCACGCTGTTGCCGTTGCCTCTGATGTCTTCGCTTGGCGGCGAAGCCCGACGAACGCCACAGCTGTCACCGCGGCCACGAAAATTGACGTGCGGTGTTGCCGAGTCGGACCCTGGCCAATTCGGGGCAGCCAGATGGAAGCAACCGAGCGAATGATCGCGATGGCGAACATCGAGAGAACGACCACCTGTGCGTCCGGCATGCCTCGGCGGTGAAGCCTGCGAATGACGAACGCAGCCGACACCGCAGCTGCTGCGACGAGCAGACCCACAGGAAACATCCGCTCGACGAGGCCGTCGGGCCGCAACCCAAGGCTGCTGCGCGGCCCGGGACATCCGTCGCGCAGCAGACAGGTGAATTCGAAACAGGCCCAGGCCACGAGAGAGGTGGCTGAGATGGCCGCTAGCCGACGGGCTGGCGAGACCCCTTCCTTCTTCGAATGAAAGGCGATCCAGGCAATCCCGGCTACCACACCTGGCCAGAACTCGACCCCACTTCGGATGATGAGAAGGTCACGTAGATTCGTGAGAGCACCGGGGTCGTCCAGCGCCACCGTGGTGAGGCGGCCGATGAGGATCCCGAGAAGTAGAGCACCGCCGGCGACGTCGAGCACTCCGGCCTCCGCGGCGGATTCTGGCCACGGTCGCACGAACGTGGTTGGCAGGATGACGACGATTGCCATTGTTGCGAGGAGCCCGAGGTCAATCATCCGCGGAGATCTTCTAGAACAGCGGCCAGGCGTTGCTCTGTGAGCCCCCCAACGATCGTGGTGCGCAGAGTGCCGTCGGCTCCGAAGACATAGGTGGTCGGGAAACCCCGCAGGCCAAGCCTTGCTCGGATCTCGCCAGTGCTGTCGAACACGTTGGGAAAGGTGACATCGAACTCGTCCATGAAGTCGAGCGAGGCAGCAGCCACATCCTTCGATGCCACACCGATGATCGTTACTTCGTCGCTGTGGGCATTCCATGCTCGTTCGAGGAGTGGTGTCTCCGTGCGGCAGGGAGAACACCATGATGCCCAGATGTTGACAATCACCGGTGTGCCGCGCAGGCCAACAAGTACCCCCTCGAAGTCGTCCGCGGAGAGGTCGGTGAGTTTGCCGGCGACCGGCAGCGCAAGCGGCGACCCGTTCGCTTCGAACTCGGGTCGTGCTGCAGGCCGGGTCACTACGAAACCGACAATTGCCACCATCACGATCACGGCAACAACCTTTGTTCGTGTGACGAGGGGTGCCTTCTGCTCGTCGTCTCGAAGCGCTCGTCCCACCAGCCCAGCCTACTACACGCAGTAGTAATGTTTCGCGTGCTATGTCGGGCAGAGCGCCGTCAGCAGCAGCGCGAGGTGATGAATCTGGAACGCTGCCAATACGCCGGTGAGGGCGATTGCGCTCCAGAGAGTGCCGCTGTAGCGGGGGAGCATCGGCGGCCGCGGTGGCGACAACAGTGCCGCAACGCGAGCCGGTACCCCGAGCCCAGCAAAGCTCAACGCTGCCGACGCTGGACTCACGCTGCTGAGGGCGACTTTGCCCAGAGTGCGTGCGACAAACCGGCGGTCTCCGCAATGGTCGACTGCCGCCTCGTCCGCCCATCTCTCGAGCGAAAATTGCAGCCGGCTCGCCAGCGTGCGAAGCGGCGGCATCAGTGCGGCGGCGACCTGCGTGACGAGAAGGTATCGGTCGTGTCGGTGAACTGCATGGGCGCGCTCGTGCGCCAGCACTACCTGCTGCTCGTGCTCGTCGAGGATGTCGACCAACCCGGTGGACACCACAACTTGACCACCGCGACCCGGCAACGTGAACGCAAATGGCAGGGCATGCTCGGCGAACTCGACGGCGCCCGGTTCATTCTGACGTAGGCGTCGGTAGCTCCTCAGGACCGTCCGGACGCGCAGAATGCCGGCTATGGAGATCATCAAGGCGGGCACACCGAGCCATGCCGGAATTGGGTCGTGAACGCCGAACGCCTCGGCGCACCAATCCAATCGCCCACCGAGGAGCGGCACATGCGCTACGTACCCGAGGGACAAGATCCACATGGTCGGAACGCCCGCCGCTGCCACAACGGCCACGGTGGTCGTTACGGCTCGAGCCGCAATCACAGGCGGTAGTCGCCGGTGCACGGCGGTGACAAGCACAGCCAAAATCATTGCGACGGCCAATGGCGCCACCAGCGCAGCAGTCATCACGATTCGCTTTCGCCCAGCATCGAACGAAGCGCGTTCATGTCCTTCTTCGACAGGCTCCCGATGAATCCAGCAAGAACCTGGCCCTTGTCCGAGGCAGACGAAAGAACCTCGCCGATGCGCCGAACGGCCAACTGAGACTCGTCAATTGCTGCGCGGTATGCGAAGGCCCGCCCCGCCTCGTAGCGTTCTACCAGGCCCTTGGTCTGCAACCGGCCAAGTACCGTGGCGACGCTCGTGTATGCCAGCGCGATGCTCAACCGATCCTTGATCTCGCCAGGCAGCAGGGGGGCATCTGCTGCCCACAGCACCGTCATAATGTCGTGTTCTAACGCTCCGTCGGGCCGCTTCGTCATGACAAACCTCCGTGATCACCCTAGCCGACTCTGATCCGCTAGAGTTCTACATGGTGTAGTTGACCAGCTCACGTGCGGCCTGGACACGAACCCTCAGACACATGCCACGCCGAATCATCCTTCTCCTCGTCGCGACCCTCGCAAGCGTTCTGCTGTTCGCTAGCCCGGCGTCTGCCCACAACACTCTGCTGTCCAGCAATCCGGCTGACGGCGAGGTACTGGCTTCGGCGCCAACGAGCGTGACCCTCGTCTTCGGTAAGGCCGTACCGCTGGAGACTCTCACGATCGAATTGATCGACGCCAGTGGGGTGATTTCGGATCTGGTTGGCTCCGCGTACGGGCCAAACGGGGACACCGAAGTCATCACGCCGCTACCAACCCTCAGTGCCGGTGACGTGACACTACGGTGGCGACTCGTTGGCCCGGATGGTCACCCGATTACCGGACGAGTATCGTTCTCCATTGCTGCCGCACCGGCGGCTACCTCGGTGGCACCAGTCACCACACTGGCACCGGCAGTTGCAGCGCCCGCTGATCCGACTACCAACGTCACTTCCACTACGGCACTTCCGGCGCCAGCCGTCGTGGCGCCGGCGACACGCGTCGACTTTGAAGAGCCATGGTCGACACCAGATTTTGTTCGATGGCTGTTGCGATTCGGCTCCTACGTGGCAATCATGGCTATTGGCGGCGTAGTGGCGACGACTGCATTTGTATGGGGCGATGCCTGGGGCAACCGGCGCATTCGGCAAGCGGTGGCTTGGTCTCTCGGGTTCACCTTCGCCGCGGCACTGGCACAACTGCTCGTCATTGCTTCCGACATCCGTGCAGTGCCCCCGTGGGACGCCTGGAGTGGCATTTCCGCTGCGTTTGAGACGGATGCCGGTGCTGCGTTCGCAGTGCGGATTTCGCTGGTAGCTGCTCTGGCGTGGGTCGTGTTCATGGCCAAACGCAGCGACGAATGGCGCTGGTCGCTCTCTTCGCTGCTGCTCCTTGGGCTGTTGGCAACGTGGGCCTACGCCGGGCATTCGCGATCCATGCGGTGGCCGGTACTTGGTGTGCCGCTTGATGTCGCCCACCACGCCGCCGCGGCGGCATGGATCGGCGGACTTGCGATCATCGGGCTCATCGCCGTGCGCGAATCGGACCTCGACGAGCTCTCGCAGATCGTCAATAGGTTCGCAAAGGTTGCCGCCACATCGGTTGCTGTGATCGTTGCCACGGGAGTGCTGCAGGCGATTCGTCTCGTGGGTAGCCCCACTCAGCTTCTGGCGGCTGACCACGGCAAGTATCTACTCGTCAAGGTGCTCGTGCTCGGCGCCATGCTCAAGGTCGCCGACATCAACCGTCAGCGAGTGAGTCGCCGGTTCAATTCGAACGGTGTCACCACCCCGCGGGTGGTCGAAAACCTGAGGCGAGCGATGGGGACAGAGCTTGCGGTGGGTCTCATGGTCATTGGGGTCACGGCGGCATTGGTCGTGTCACCACCAGCTGTTTCGCAGGAGCCCACCCCCTCAGCAGCCGCCGAAGGTCTCTCGCCGTCGACCTCTACGAGCGTTGCCGCAGTGACATTGCCCTCGGTGCTGATAACAGTGCCCCTTTCCGGATGTGTGCTGTCCGGCACGGCCTTGCAGATCGGGTCGGCCGGGGCAGACGTTGCATGTCTGCACCAAGCGCTGAAGGCAATTGGCTTGATCGACAACCAGACCTCAGACACCTTCGACACCAAGACCGACGCCGCAGTTCGCGCGCTACAGGCGCAGCGGGGCCTCGTCGTCGACGGCATCGTCGGTCGAGTCACGGCGTCCGAACTCGGAATTTGGCCCAGCTGACTGCTGAAACCCTCCCCCTCAAACTACACTGTGTAGTATCACTGCACATCGAAAGGCATTCACGTGAAACTCCTCACTCTCTCTACCGTCGCTCTCCTCGGTGTATTCGGACTCGCTGCATGTGGCAGCGACGATGCGGCGAAGCCGGCCGCTCAGACCGGCGTATCGAATCCGACCGCTGGCGCAACCTTCAACGATGCGGACGTCACGTTTGCTCAGGGGATGATCCCTCATCATGAGCAGGCGATAGAAATGGCCGATATGGCTTTGGATCCGACTACAGGATCGAGCGACGGCGTGCGTGACATCGCAACACGGATCAAAGCCGGCCAAGACCCTGAGGTCTCGATGATGACGGCGTGGCTCGAGTCGTGGGGACAGCCCGTACAGATGGATATGTCCGAAGGCCATGACATGTCCTCGATGGACGGAATGATGACCACCGAAGAGATGGATGCGCTCGACGCGCTGACAGGACCTGAGTTCGACACGATCTGGATGCAGATGATGATTCGGCACCATGAGGGGGCCATCGCCATGGCTCAAACGGTCAAGGCTGCAGGCTCGAGTCCTGATGCTCTCGCCCTCGCCGACCTCGTCATCCTGGCACAGCAGGCTGAGATTGCAGAGATGAACACCCTGCTCGCAGGGTGATCTGAGCAGCTCCAGTGGACGGACTAGTCGAGCCCTGTAATGCGCTTGCTGGCTGACCGTCCCACTCTTACGTAATGGAGTAACTATGTGGACACGGAGACAGTTCGTCACGATCGGTGCCGTCACTGGTCTCGGTGCGGTCACTGGCTGCTCGCGCGGCGGCTCGACGTCGAACCCGCCGCGTTCAGTTCCATCGCTCGACGGTCGCCGTGCCGACGTCACCGCTCGCTACACGGCGGGTGAGATGCGTTGGTCGATTGCCGGCAACGACGTCGCGACGTGGGGATACAACGAACTGCTCCCCGGTCCGGTCCTGCGTGCGACCGCCGGCGATCTCGTCGAGGTGACCATCGACAACCGACTCCCCGAAGCGACGTCGATCCATTGGCACGGCCTCGCGATCGTGAACGCGATGGATGGCGTGCCGGGTGTGACCCAGCCTGACATCGAGGCCGGTGCGCAGTTCACGTACCGGTTCGTGGTCCCCGACCCAGGGACCTACTGGTTTCATCCGCATCACGGGTTGCAACTTGAACGTGGGCTGTACGCCCCGCTGATCATCGACGACCCTGACGAACACGTCGTGTCGGACGTGGAGTATGTGATCGTGCTCGACGACTGGCTCGACGGCACCGGCACCAGCCCGCACGACGAGTACGAACGGATCCGTGTGGCCGGGATGGAGATGGGGGACATGTCTGGCGGGGACCACTCCATGATGGATATGGCGACGTCTCCGTTACTGGGCGGTGATGCTGGCGACGCCATCCACCCGTATCACCTCATAAATGGTCGCCCGTCGGTGGATCCCGCCACGCTTGACCCGCTGCCACGTGCCGGTGACCGGGTTCGCCTGCGATTCATCAACGCGTCAGCGGACACTGCCTACCGTGTCGCGGTGGGCGGCCACCGCCTCACGGTGACACACACCGACGGGTACCCGATCGAGCCGATCGACGTCGACGCGTTCCTGATCGGCATGGGCGAACGCTACGACGTGACGTTTGTTGTCGAATCGGGTGCCTGGCCAATCGTCGCCCTCGCCGAAGGCAAAGACCAACGCGCCGGGGCGATCATGCGCACCTCTGACACCAACGCAGGTGGCGTCGTGCGCTTCGAGGCAACAGAGCTTGACGGCAGCTGGCTGCGCTACGCCGATCTCGCCGCCCACGAACGTGCCCGCCTCACACCGCCGCCCGAAGACATCGTCGACATCGACGTCGCTCTCACCGGCGGGATGATGATGACCGACTGGGGCATCGACGGCCGCGCATACGGGAACCACGTCCCAATCGACATCGTCGAGGGCCGGTGGTACTCGCTCAACATCACCAACGACACCACCATGTGGCACCCCATCCACGTCCACGGCCACACAGCACAAATTGGGCGTACGCCGGGCGGCGCCCGCAAAGACACCGTCAACATTCTTCCCGGCGTCACCACCGAGCTTGTCTTTCAGGCCAACAACCCCGGGCAATGGATGCTGCACTGCCACAACGCCTACCACCTCGAATCAGGCATGGCCACGCTGTTGCGCTACAGGGACGACGGCTAGATGACCGGCCAAGCCATCCCGCTGCTGGCGTCGATCCCGAGCCCTTCCTCCGGCACGCTTTCGATCGGCCCGCTCGAGCTGCGCGCCTACGGTCTGATGATTGCACTCGGCGTCATCGCCGGTGTCTGGTTGCTCGGCAAACAGCTCGAGAAGTCTCAGCTCGGAACCCGCGACGACGCCAGCTCGATCGCGATCTGGGGCGTCGTTGCTGGTGTGATCGGCGCGCGGGCGTACCACGTCATCACCGACTGGTCGAAGTTCGACGACAACCTCAGTGCGATCCCCAAGATCTGGGAGGGCGGCCTCGGCATCCCTGGCGGGCTCCTCGCAGGAATCCTGGCCGGTGCCTGGCAGGCGAGACGGCGGGGGATCCGTCCGGCTGTGGTGCTCACGTTCGGTGCACCGGCGATCGCTCTCGCGCAATCGATCGGACGCTGGG
>DAORTY010000095.1:0-14261 GCA_035432905.1 Ilumatobacteraceae bacterium
TCACCCGAGTGCACGGCGACCTACCTGTGTGACTGTCGTATCCATGTGATCCTGTGCGACGCCGACGGCACACCGCACAGTTTCGGCAGAACATTCCCGCTGGTCCCATCACGATTGTTCAAACAGATCGCCGCGCGTGATGGCGGCTGCAGGTTCCCGGGCTGTGACCGACCAGTCAAGTGGACCGACGCCCACCACATCCACTGGTGGGAACACGGCGGAACCACCAGCTACGACAATTTGATCCTGTTGTGCTCCAGACACCACCACTACGTGCACCAACAGACGATCGATATTGATCTGATGCCGACCGGTGACGCGTTCTTCACCACCCACGACGGCCGACGCACAACCTCCGAACCCCGCGGCGCACCACCCACGCGCGGCCCCGACTGACGGCAGCCCTTCGTCCTCTACGATCGCAGCGTGGAGTCGATTGCACTGGTGGCGGCTGGGTGGGCGTCGGGGCTCAACGCATATCTCACGGTGCTGATCCTCGGCGTCTCTGGTCGCCTCGGTTGGGCGAACACGCCGCCAGGACTGCAGACGAACCTCGTGCTGGGTGCTGTCGGTGCGGCCTTTCTCGTGGAGTTCATCGTCGACAAGATTCCACTGCTCGACAGCGTGTGGGATCTGGCGCACACGTTCATTCGGCCCATCATCGGCGGGCTCACGGGGGCGGCCATCGCCGCCGGCCAGCTGGGGCGGCCAACGGCGTTCGCCTTCGCAGCCGGGCTCGCCCTCATTGGCCACCTCACCAAGACGACAAGCCGCCTGGCCCTCAACATGTCGCCCGAGCCGTTCACCAACATCATTGCCAGCTTCGCCGAAGACGGGGTCGTCGCCGGGCTTACCGCACTCGCAATGGCCTACCCACGCCTCGCCGCTGTCTCGGCCGCCGTCGCAGCAATCGTCGGCGTCATCGTCGCGTTCCTGCTCTGGCGACTTGCGCGCCGGGGCCTGCGAAAGGTTCGCGCCTGGCTCGACGGGCGACCTGCTCCGGCGCGAAACAGCCTCTGACCGGGCGGACCCGGCCAGAGGCTGTGGAGGCGACGATGGGAATTGAACCCATGTGGACGGCTTTGCAGGCCGTTGCCTCAGCCACTCGGCCACGTCGCCATGCGATCTCCGGTTGCCCGGATCACGGCGCCTGCACGATAGCGGGTGATCAGCCCATCATGCAGGTGTGCTCCGACATCGCACCCAGCCGCCAGGCGTGACAGGCTCGACAAATGCTCTCACGACGCCTTGCGCTTCCGGTCGCCGCCATCCTCCTGCTCGCTGCGTGCAGCGACGACTCTTCGTCCACAGCCACCACCGGTGCGGTCACCACGACCCTCGCGGCGACGACACCCGAGACGACACCCGACACCACCCCGGTCACCGAGGCGCCCGCCACCTCGCAGGCAGCAACCACCACCACCGTCGACCTCGCCGCGCAGGCTATGGCCTACAGCGAATACGGCGACTACCCGGTGGGTGTCACCACCTTGCAGCTGGCAAGCGGCCCAAAGGTGGAGGTCTGGTATCCAGCGGTCGCGGGCACCACCGGCACCGAGACCTACGACGTGCGCGATTTCGTCGGCGACGGCATCCGCGCCCTGCTCACCGGCGACGTCCCCTCCACATTCAGCTACCCGGCGGGTCGCGACGCCGACGTTGCCGATGGCGCGTTTCCGGTCGTGATGTTCAGCCATGGGTTCACCGGCATGAGGGTGCAGAGTTCGTTCCTCACGTCCAACCTGGCCAGCTGGGGGATGATCGTGGTGTCCGTCGATCACCCGTCACGCTCGATGGAGAACGTGCTGGGCGGAACCGCCGCGGCCCAGACCGGCAATCCCGTCGACGAACTGCTGCAGGGCCTGGAGCTGATCACTGCCGAGGGCGCAGATGCCGCCAGCCGCTTCAGCAGCCATGTCGACGCTGAGCGAGTTGCTGCGGTGGGCCACTCCGCCGGCGGCGGAACCGTGCTGGCCGCCGCCAGTGACCCGCGCATCGACGGGTACGTCTCACTGGCTTCGGGAGCCTTCCGTGGCGGTGCCGCTGCTGCAGGGTCGACCACGACCACCGCTCCCCCGCTGCCCGACAAACCGTCGTTCTTCATGGGTGGATCCGTCGACGGGGTGGTCCCCTTCGCGACGGTCACACAGCCGGCCTTCGACGCAGCCCCGTCTCCGAGCCTGCTGTGGGAGATCGACGGCGCCGGCCACAACGCGTTCGACGACTTCTGCACGTTCGGTAACGGCACGGGCATCATCGGCATCGCGGAGGCCAGTGGCCTCGGCGGCTTCCTCGACGCCAACCCGCAGACGAGGACGCTCGGCGAGGATGGGTGCGTGCCGCCGGCCATCGACGTCAACACCACCTTCCCCATCATCAACCATGCTGTGACGGCGTGGGTGCGCAACCTGTTCGGCATCGACACCGAGTCTGTTGGACTGGGCGAAGATGTTGCCGGCGAGTACAGCACGCCGGTGACCATCACCAGCAAGTAGCTACTCGCACCCCGTATCCGGGTCGAAGGCCACCCGGCCGAAGATCTCGCGCACCATCGGAAAGAAGTGCTCCAACGTCTCGGTGGGGTACGTCGGGTCGAAGGCCGCCTGATCCCAACGCTCACAGAAATCCGCGCAACTGTTGAACCACCGGTGCTCGCGATAGTGATCCCGCGCATCGCGATCCAGGCCGAGGTGATGGCCGTAGTAGTACTGCTGGAAGACCCCATGCATGTTGACCACCCACGTCACCTCGGCGCGGACATAGGGGCGAAGAATGCTGGCCGCGAGCTGCGAATGGTTCTCCGGCGCCAGCGCATCGCCGATGTCGTGCACGAGCGCGGCAACCACCCACTCGATGTCGGCACCGTCGCGCTCCGCCCGCGTCGCTGTCTGCAGCGAATGCTGCAGCCTGGTGACCTGGTACCCGCCCAGACCATCATCGAGGGCGCGGATCCCTTCGATGATGCGACCCGGCAGCCCTGCGATGTACTCGCGTTCGAGGCCGTGCAGCATCTCGTACTCGGCCTTGGTGCCGTCCTTCATCTGATGAAACTGGACAAAAGTCATCGCTCACCTTCCCGGGTCATGCGCCCAGCACTGTAAAGCCCAGCGACCTCGCCGCTTGTGCCTGGCGGAGGTCGAACGTGAGGAAACTCAGGCCGGGAACCTGCAGGCGGCGAGCACACGCCAGGTGAATGGCATCCGACGAACGTACGCCCAATTGCTCGCCGATATCGGCAGCAGACTCGCAGACCACCTGATCGACGCTGACGAGCGCCAACTCGTCGAGATCGCGCTCGAAGCGGCGGCGCAGGTCGGGGAGGTCCTGTGGCTCGACCAGGCGGGCCAAGTTGCGGCGAACCTCCACCAACGTGACCCAGGACGTCACCAACACAGGGTCGGCGCCGAGCAGTTGTTCGGCGACTTCAGAATCCGCTTCCTCGACGTACATCTTGAGCAACGCACTCGAGTCGACGTACGTGGTCATTCGCCACGGTCTTCGGAGAGAGCGTCGGCGACGCTCCGTCGGCCAACGAATCGACGACCAGATGTGAGTCCGTCCGACCGCAACGCGGGGCGTAGCCAACCCTGCTCGACACCCAACGCCATCGCCCCCGCGCCGGGAACCGGCACGATCTGCACCTTTGGGACCCCGCGTTCGGTCACCTGCACCACTTCACCAGCAGCTGCGCGGTCCAGATACTCCGACAGATGCTGCTTCAGTTCGCGCACACCAACGTTCATGTGTCCACATTAGTACTCCGTTGTGTGCACAATCCACTGATAGCCCAACGAGCCGACGGGCAACGGGCTTCTCGGGCGCCTCGCGTTTGTTTGCTAATCTGACTCACGAGTCAATCAACTCTGGGGGAACCACATGAGCCAGTCCCGTCGCGACTTTCTCGCTCGGTCAGTTCAGCTGAGTGTGTTGTTGGGCGCGGGGGCGCCCCTGCTGCAGTCGTGTGGCGGTGACGACGACACACGCTCAACGGTGACCAAGACGATCGCCGACGGTCTCGAGCCCGAGAAGGGCCCGCTGCGCATCATCAACTATGCCGACTACATCAACCTGGAAGTCATCGCTGACTTCGAGGCGAAGTACGGGGTGAAGGTGGAGATCAGCACCATCGATACCGACACGGAGGCCACCACCAAGCTGGCCTCCGGCGCGATCAAGGCCGATGTGCACCACTCGCTGTCGCCGACATCCATCGGCAACCTCATGGCCGGCGGGCTCATCCAACCGCTCAACAAGAGCTACATCCCCAACTTCGCCAACGTCATCGAGACCTTCAACGATCCCTGGTACGACCCGGGTGCGAAGTTCTCCGTGCCGTACACGTTCTTCGGCACCGGCATCGGCTACCGCACCGACCGCATCGACCCTGCCCTCGTGGAGTCACAGGGCTGGGACGTCATCTGGAACGCCACCGATTTCAAGGGTCAGGTGTCCGTGCTCGACGACGAGCGCGAGGCCCTCACCATGGCGATGTTGCGCAAGGGCATCACCGACGTCAACACCACGGACCAGAAGGTCATCGACCAGGCGCTGGCCGACATCTCCGAGCTCATCGGCCTGGTCAACGTCAAGGTCAACATCGAGGGCTACAAGGACATCCCGGAGGGCACCACGTCGATCGCTCAGACCTGGAGCGCCGACCTCATCGCCGGCGCCGCCGGCTACCTTCCCGAGGGAGTGAGCGACGAGGTCCTGGGGTTTTGGCACCCGCCCGCCGGCGAATACGTGGTGACCAACGACGCTATGGGTGTACTGGCCAACGCGGAGAACCCGGTGCTGGCACACCTGTACCTGAACTACATGCTGGACAACGACGTCGCCGAGAAGAACTTCAGCTGGGTCGGCTACCTCCCAGCCATCACCAAGCTCGACGCCGACTTCGTGATCGATGCCGGCTATGTGCCCGAGCACCTGCGCAGCTGCGTGCCCACCAACGACGAGATCAGCAAGGCCATCTACCTCAAGCCGCTCGGCGCCCAGGGTGACGCGAAGTACGAGACCGCGTGGGCCAAGTTCACCGCCGGCGGCTGACCGTATGACGATTGCCGTTTCGCGCCGGCATGGAAGCAACCGTGTCTGGGCGGCCTTTGCGATGCCGGGGGTCGGGTGGCTGCTCGTCTTCTTCGTTGTCTCCGTGTATGCGGTGATGGCCGTGGCCTTCGGTGGCGTCGACCCATTCCTGAAGACGTCGATACCTGCCTGGAACCCCCTCGAGTGGGACGTCACCTCCATGGGCAATGTGATCCACGAAGTCTTCAACGGCTACCTGCGCAAGGTGTTCCTGCGCACCTTCGCCTTCGTGGGCCTCGCGCTGGCCGGCTGCATCGCCATCGGGTACCCGGTCGCGTACTACGCCGCGCGCAAGGCCGGGCGCCACAAGGGCCTGCTACTCGCTGCCCTGGTGCTGCCCTTCTGGATCAGCTATCTGATGCGAATGTTGGCGTGGACCAACCTGCTGCAGCCCGATGGATTGGTCAACCAGGTGCTGGGCTGGTTCAGCCTGCCGGACAATCGCAACTGGCTCGATGGCGACTGGTACACGGTGGTCATCGGCCTCACCTACGGATATGTGCCGTTCTTCATCCTTCCGCTGTACTCGACCCTCGAACGGCTCGATGGTCGGTTGATCGAAGCCGGCCGTGATCTCGGCGCCTCTGCGCGACAGACCTTCCTTCGCGTCACGCTGCCGCTGTCGGTGCCCGGCCTGATGGCGGCAAGTGTGATCACTGTGTTGCCGATGTTCGGCGACTACTACACCAACTCGTACCTCACCAGCGGTTCACCGCGCACCGAGATGGTGGGCAACCAGATCGAGAACTACCTGCGCAACACCAGCCAACCCCAGACGGGTGCGTCGCTGGTGCTGATCCTGATGGCGATGCTGTTCGTGCTGATGGTCTATTACATGGTCACCACCATTCGCCAGCAGCGGGCGGCCGAGCGATGAACCCCTTCCGTCGCCGCCACGGCAAGGCTCCGGTGCTCGCCATGGTCACATGGGTCTACGTGCTGTGGTCGCTGCTGCCAGTGCTCATCGCCGTGCGCATCTCGCTCAACGACGGGAAGAGCCGGTCATCGTTCCAGCCGATGTCATTCCGCTGGTACTGGGGGGACCCCACCTCCTCGCTGTTCCACGACGAGTCCATGCGCATCGCGCTGATCAACACACTGAAGCTGGCCGGCGGATGCATGCTGATCGCGACCCCGATTGGTGTGGCGATGGCCATCGGCCTGCAGCGTTGGCGCGGTCGCACGTCCAACGCTGCAAACGGGCTCATGCTGGTTCCTATCGTGACGCCGGAGATCGTCTTCGGCGTGGCCCTGTTCTTGGTCTTCACACAGTTGTACACAGGTCTTCCCGATGGTCTCACCCGCCAATTGTTGGGCCACGTGACATTCACCATCTCCTTCGTGGTCGTCATCGTGCGCGGACGACTGGCCGCCATCGGAACGCAGTACGAGGAGGCCGCGCGCGATCTGGGCGCGTCACGTCTGCAGGCGATTCGACTGGTGTTGCTCCCCTTGCTCAGCCCGGCAATATTCGCGAGTGTGATGGTCGTGTTCGCCACCTCGGTCGACGACTTCGTCATCTCTTCGTTCCTCTCCACGGGCGCGTCCACAGAGACGGTGCCGATCAAGATCTACTCCGGCTCTCGGGCCGGCTCCACTCCCGCACTGAACGCGCTCGCGACGGTGATGCTGGTGCTGACACTCACCGCTGTTGCAATCACAGCCGCGATCCTCAAGTCGATACAACGCCGAGGGGGTGAGGACTCGGGCACGGCTGGGGGTTTCGCTGGGCTCAGCGGATGACCACCGATCCGTTCGACGTTGACATCGTCGTTGTCGGTGCCGGCTTCGCAGGGCTGACGGTTGCCTCGATCCTGCAGCGCAGGGGTGTCTCGGTGGTCGTGTTGGAAGCGCGCGACCGAGTCGGCGGCAAAGTCGAGGCGGTGGTGGACGACGGCGGACGGCTGGTCGACACCGGCGCCCAGTTCGTCAATGACGAGATGAGCGAAGTGCTGGCTCTCGCGGCTGACGTGGGGGCGTCACGAGCGAACTCCCTTCATCCGGGTCGGGCGACGACGGTGCCGCAGCAGTCAGCGGACCATCCCTGGAACGACGCGGAAGCCCTGCTCTCGATGCTCGGCGACGACCACCTCGGCGACGACCGAACGATCACCCAGTGGCTCGCAGGGCTGGCGGACGATGGCGTCGACGTGTCCGCTGCCACGCGTGAAGCTGTGCGCTCCGTGGTCAACGGCGTCACCTGCCACGACAGCAACCTGATTCCGGTGTCATACCTTGCCGAACTGAACCGGACGACACCCACCCACGTCCATGAACTCCAGTCGTGGTTCCCCGCCACACTGCATTCGCTCGCCATTCATCTCGCCGCGCCGCTCACGGCTGTGCTCCGGCTGGACTGCCCTGTCCGTGCCATCCACCTCCATGATGCGTCAGTCGACGTGGTGGCCCTCGACCAGGTTTGGCACGCGCGAGAAGTCGTCATTGCCACGCCGCCATCGGTGTATGGCACCCTCGGGTTCACTCCCGCGCTGCCTGACGACATGACGCAGGCAGCGCTGTCCTTCACCCCCGGGACCGTGATCAAGTACCTGCTGCGCTATCCCCGAGCCTTCTGGCTCGATCATGGCCTCAACGGCACCGCCCAGTTCATCGGTCCGCCGGGCCTCTACCTGACCGACGCATCGGCCGCCGACGCCGCGACGCTCGTCGGATTCGTCGGCGGCACGACAGCGATCGAGTGGATCCGCCACTCACATGGTCAGCGCCACGATGCCATCGTTCACCATGCGTCGGTCGCATTCGGAGACGCTGCCCTGCGACCCACCGGCGTCGTGGAGCGCATGTGGGCGCCCGACGAGTGGGGCGGCGGCGGGTACAGCAACGTGCAGATCGTCCACGCGCCCCAGGCCACTTCAACGCTGGTAGCCGGGCTACCACTGGTCACGTTCGCCAGCACCGAGCTCGCCGCCCGTTTCCAGGGCTATGTGGAGGGGGCGATCGTGGCCGGCCGGGCCGCTGCTTCACGAGTGCTGCAACGTCTCGGTCGCACGTGAGTTCATGGTGAACCGCGACGACAACGCGTGCCGAGGGCACTCAGATCTGCCATATTGGACGACGCCACTTCTCGGCAGGGAGATCGAACGACGATGACCGTCACAGCCAACGACACCACCACCGCATCCCCTCGGTTCGTACGCGCCGACGGCCCCGACAAGGTGACGGGCAGCGGCCGCTACACCGCCGACCTCACCTTGACCGGGGCGCTCGCCGCCAAGTTCAAGTACGCCGACGTCACCCACGCTCGTATCACCAAGCTCGACGTCAGCGCGGCACGGGCCCTGCCAGGCGTCTTCGCGGTCCTCACCCAGGCCGACGTTCCCGACGTCAAGTTCGGCCCGTTCGTGCAGGACCGCACGCTGTTCGCCAACGACGTGGTGCGCTACGAGGGCGAGGTCATCGCGGCCGTCGCCGCTGTTGACGCCGCCACTGCTCAGCGAGCAGTCGACGCCATCGTCGTCGAGTACGAGCCGCTGCCGATCGTCAACGACGTCGAGGCTGCGCTGTCACCCGATTCCCCGCTCGTGCACACGCAGTGGGCCGCATACGGCAGCTCCATGATCCGCGACCGCAACGACGCCTCGTTCGCATCCATCGAGAAGGGCGATGTCGACGCGGGTATGGCCGCCGCCGACCACGTCGTACGCAGCCGTTACGTGGCAGACGGGTGCCACGCCGCTCCCATCGAGCCACGGGCCGTCGTCGCGCAGTGGGAGGGCAACAAGGTCACCATCTGGTCCAGCACGCAGGTGCCGTTCGACGCTCGCGCCGGTGTGTGCGAGACGCTGGAGATCCCCAACAACCGGGTGCGCATCATCGTGCCGCATCTCGGCGGCGGGTTCGGCGGCAAGTGCGGCTTCCACTACGAAGCACACGTTGCCGCGCTTGCCCGTGCAGCCAAACGCCCTGTCCGTCTGGTCTTCAGCCGCCGCGAGGAGTTCCTGGCGCCGGATCGTCGTCGTGAAGGAATCGTCTACGATTTCGAGACCGGCGTGACGGCCGACGGCACCATCACCGCTCGCCGCGCGTGGCTGGCCCTCGACAATGGTGCGTACACGGCCGATGCCGGCTTCTTCAGCCAACTCGCCGCCATGCACGCGCTGGGGCCGTATCGCATCCCGAACGCATCGGTCGAGGCGCACCTGGTGTACACGAACCACCAGCCATCGGGCTCTGTTCGGGCACCAACGGCACCGCAGACGTGTTGGGCCCTCGAATCTCATACCGACGAGGTCGCCCGCGCCGTCGGCATGGACCCGGTCGCGTTCCGCAAGTTGAATGCCGTCGACACCGGCATCGAAGGCCCCAGTGGTCAGACGTACGGCGAGATCGGCATCCAGCAGTGCATCGACGCCGCCATTGCCGGCGCGGGGTACGGCCAGGAGCTCCCGGATGATGAAGCGATTGGCGTGGCCATCGGCTGGTGGCCCAGCTTCTCGGTACCGTCAGGGGCGTACGTGAAGATCGATGGTGACGGCAGCGGCCAGATCATCACCGGAGCTCAGGAGTGCGGCACCGGTGCGGTGATGACGCTTCGCCAGTTGGCGGCCGACGAGTTGGGAATGGACGCGGAGAGCTTCGAGCTGGTCTACCAGGACACGAGCGTCGCCCCCTACGACATGGGCGCCACCGGCTCGCAGACGCTGTTCAACAACGGTCGCGCGGTGGTGGCAGCCGCCGGCCAGATAGCCGACCAACTCCGCGCCCTCGCAGCCGAACACTTGGAGGCCAGCCCCGCCGACATCGTCCTCGCCAACGGCGTGGCCAGCGTCGCCGGCAGCCCGGACAGGGGCGTGCCGATTGCCGAGCTGGCGGGCATTGCCGCCGGTGGCGAACTGCTGATCGGGCACGGCTCGGGAACTCCACCTGGTGCCCCGCCGATCGTTGGCGCGGTGTGCGTGGGCGACCTCGGCATGGCTGCCTGGGTCGCACCCCAGTTCAGTTGCCATGCGGTGCGCGTGAAGCTGGACCGCGACACAGGGGTTGCCCGCATTGTTCATGTCAGCGCGGCGCACGACAGCGGCACCATCATCAATCAGGTCGGGGCGACGGGCCAAGTGGAGGGAGCCGTGCTGATGGGTATCGGGCAGGCGCTCACGGAAGGCACCACCTACGACGCCGACGGCAGACAACGCAATGCTGCGCTGTTGGAATACAAGCTGCAGACCTGCGCCGACGCTCCCCCCATCGACGTGCACTTCATCCAGATCAACACACCCGACGCCGGCCCGCGTGGAGCGAAGGGTCTTGCCGAAGCACCGAACGTCGCCACGGCCGCCGCCATCTCCAACGCAATTGCGCAGATCGTCGGCAGACCCATTCGACAGCTGCCGATGACGGCCGAACGTGTCTGGGAAGCCCTCACCGACCAGCACATCGCGAATGAGGAGGCATCCGTATGAGTTTCCTCATCGCACAGTCGGTCGAAGAGGCCCTTTCCGCGCTCGCTGCGGGAGCGCGGCCGATCGCGGGCGGCACCGACCTGGTTGTCAGCGCCCGGCACGGAAAGGCGCCATTGCCCGAGGCGCTCGTATCCATCGATCGACTGGCTGAGTTGACGACCATCACCGAAACAGAGCACGGCATCAGCATCGGCGCGCTCGTCACACACCACAGCATCGAGTCGCATCCACTCCTCACCACCGTCTATGCCGGTCTGGCTGATGGCAGCGCGCTGGTCGGCTCGCCGTCCACCCGTCACATGGGCACCCTCGGCGGCAACCTCATGAATGGCTCACCCGCGATGGACACCGGTGCGGCCCTGCAGGTGTTGGACGCCGAGGTCGAGTTACGGTCGGTTCGTGGCAGCCGGCGCATTGCAATCGCCTCACTGTGGGCACGTCCCGGCCAGACGACGGCTGCAGCTGACGAGCTCTGCGTCGCCATCCACATTCCTCGGCCGGCCAGCGCCAGCGGCAGCGCCTATCTCCGGCTCGAATATCGTCGGGCGATGGAGATCGCGGTCGTCGGTGCCGCAGCGTCGGTGACGCTGGGTGATGGTGGCACGGTCGGTGCCGTGTCCGTCGCTCTGACCGCCGTCGCTCCAGTCATTCTTGGCGTCACGGACTTGCAGTCGGTCGTGGGTCTCAGCGTCGCCGAGGCTGCGGCAGCGATTCAAGAACTCGCAGCCGCTCAAGCGACGCCGATCAGCGACGTGCGCGCCAGCGACCGCTATCGCCGTCACACCGTCGGCGTCATGGCCAGACGAGCTGTCGAAGCCGCCGCCCGCCGCGCCAGCGGTGAAGTCATCGCCATCCCTGTCAATCGCGCCATCGGTATCGGAGCAGCGTCATGAGCGACACAACCCATCACATCAGCCTGGCCATCAACGGTCGCGAGTACCCAGTTGTTGTCGAGCAGGGCCGCAACCTGCTCAGCGTCATCCGCACCGAGGTCGGCCTCACGGGAACGAAGGAAGGCTGCGACGACTGCGAATGCGGCGCGTGCATGGTGCTGCTCGACGGGCAACCGGTGAACTCGTGCAGCTTTCTGGCAGTCCAGGCCCAGGGCCGCGCAATCACCACGGTCGAAGGGCTCGCCGACGGCGACGCACTCAGCGTGCTGCAGCGCAACCTGCTGGAGGAAGGCGGCGTGCAGTGCGGTTTCTGCACGCCAGGCATGCTGCTCTCGGCTACTGCCCTGCTGGATCGCAACGCTGCGCCCACGGAGGAGGAAGTTCGAATTGGGCTGTCGGGCAACCTGTGCCGCTGCACCGGTTACACCAAGATCGTCGCCGCCGTGCAACGCACCGCGGTGGAGATCAGAAGTACCTGAGGTCAGGCGGCTGAATCGTCCAGATCTGCTGGCCTGCCAACGCTGGCTGGTTCGCAGACAGCGTTCGAGCCGTTGATGCTGATTCCAACGCGATGGCCGATCTGCAGGTGGTCGGCATCGCCCTGTCCGACATCGGCGCTGACCAAGTTGTCGAACACGTCGAGGCGCACGCCGACCAACGTCGTGGCACCCCGGAAGGTGATCGACGTGACGGTGCCGGGCAGGCCGTCTTCGGCGAGGGACAGATCTTCGGGACGCACCAGCATGCTGACGCTACTGCCGGTGGCCATGTCGGCTGCCCCGGGCGCAGAGAGGCGCTTGCCGCCGACGGTGACTTCGCAAGGCCCTGTCACTTCGGCGGGAAAGTCGTTCATCGTGCCAACGAAACGAGCCACGAATGCTGTGGTGGGACGGCGATACACCTCGGTGGGGGTGCCCAATTGCTCGATGCGACCCTGTGACATCACGCAGATGCGGTCACTGATCGCCAGGGCCTCCTCCTGGTCGTGAGTGACGAACAGGGTGGTGATACCCACCTCGGTTTGGATGCGTCGAATCTCGTCACGCAATGTGGTTCGGACCTTGGCATCCAAAGCGCTGAGTGGCTCGTCGAGAAGGAGCACTTCGGGCTGCGCCGCCAGAGCGCGGGCCAGCGCGACGCGTTGCTGCTGCCCGCCGGAGATCTGGTGTGCAAAGCGATTGCCGAGCGAACCGAGCTCGACCAGTTCCAGCATCTCGGCCACCCGCTTGGTGCGCTCCGCCTTCGGGATGCGACGGGTACGCAGCCCATATTCCACGTTGCCGGCCACGGTCAGGTTCGGGAACAGGCTGTAGCTCTGAAAGACCATGCCCATGTTGCGCTTGTGCGGCGGCACCTTGCTGATGTCTTGGTCCTTGACCAGGACCGATCCGCTGTCGGCACGTTCGAACCCGGCGGCGATGCGCAGCCCGGTGGTCTTACCGCAGCCACTCGGCCCGAGCAGGGTGACCAATTCGCCCGGCTGCAGGTCGAGGTCGAATCCGTGCAGGGCCACAACAGGCCCAAACGTCTTGCGAACGCTGGTGAAGGTAAGTGCACTCATACGGTCAAATTCCTAGTTGATAGAAACGGCACGCCAGAACAGCGCGCTAGAAGCGGGTACTCGATGACATGGCTTTGCGAGCCTTCGTGCGGGTCAGCAGTGTCAGTACACCCAGCATTGCCGTGGTACCGAACAAGGTCAGCAGTGCCAAGCCGACACCGCCCTGGGCATCGCGACTGAAGTATTCGAAGCCGAAAGTGGCGAACGTGTTCTTCGCGAGCGTCTTGGCAATGGTGAACTCACCGATGACGATCGTCGCGGTGAGGAACGCAGACGACAGCAGTGCGGTCGACATGTTGGGCAGAATTGTCTTGCGTATCGTCATCGGCCAACTTCCACCGAGACTGCGTGAGGCATCCACCAGCGTGCGCACGTCGATCGCTTTGATACCGGCATCGATCGCGCGATAGGTGAATGGCATCGCCATCACCACGTAGAACGGCGCCAGCGCATAGTCGGTGTTGAGGAACCATCGAGCATTCGCGCGGTAGAAGGCGGCAATACCGGCGACCAACGCAATCGGTGGCACCACGTAGGGCAACAGCGTGCAGAATTCGACCAGCGCTCGCGCCTTGGGCAGGCGCAGGTGCACGTACAGCGCTGTGGGCACCAGCAGCAACATCGTGATCACCACCGTGATCAGCGCCAACCTCAGCGACAGCGACAACGTGGGCCAGAACTGCGGCTCGTGGAATGCGCGACGCACACCTTCGAACGACCACTTCTCGAACCACGTGTGGCGGTCGAGGAGGATGGTGGGCACCTTGTGGAACGCCGCGCGGAACGATGTCAGCAGCGGCGCGATGAAAAACACCGCCGCAGCAAGCAGCACCAGGGTCGGGCCGACACGGCCCAGCCAGCGAGTGAGGCGATTGCTCATCGTTGCCACCTTTCCGCTCGCCGACGAAGCAGGATGTAGCCGCCCATCGAAATGCCCATGAAGATGATCATCCATGTCGCCAGCGCGTACGGCAGCGGGGAGCGGCCGGTGACGTCGCCCTGCAGGTAGAAGCTGATCTTGATGGGGACCAGGTTGGACTGGGTATTGAGTGCGTACGCAGTGGCGAAGGCGCTGTATGCGTTGGCGAACAACAGCAGGAAGCCGCCCATCAAAGACGGCGCCAAGACGGGCAGGCCCACCCTGCGCCAGTAGGTGAAGGTGGTTCCGCCCAGGTTGGCAGAGGCTTCGCGCCACGACGACTTGAGACCGTCGATCGCAGGCAGTGTGACCAGCACCATCAGTGGGATCTGGAAGTACATGTACACCATCATGATGCCGGAGAAGCCGTTGATGCTGAA
>DAORTY010000096.1:0-13994 GCA_035432905.1 Ilumatobacteraceae bacterium
GGCTCGAGGTCGTGGTCGCGACGCAGCGCCTCGACGGCACCCTCCATGCGCATGCGCCCTTCGGCTTCGTCGATCTCCACGCGGCGCATGCGCTCGCGGCTTTCTTCCAGTTCCTTCTCGGCAGCGCTGCGACGGCGGCGTAGCGCATCGAGACGCTGCGCGATGCCGCGCACCTCGTCGCTCTGCCGACGGCGGATCTCGAGCAGCTCGTTGTGGCGCACTTCGACGATGTGGCGATGGCTGTCGACCAGGGCCGCCAACCGCTCGACGGCTTCCAGGCTGCGCTCCACTGCGAGTCGGCGCTGGGCCGCCTCGGCGCGGGCGACGGTGTCGGCTTCCAGTCGGCGTTCGGTCTCCTCCAAGCGACGCTCCAAGAACGTGTGCCGCTCGTGCAGGCCGGCGTTGCGAACCTCGAGGTCTTGGCGCTTGCTGGCGAGGCGCGCCGTCTGCGCATCAAGTCTGGCGCGTGCTTCGCCGCGGGCCTTGGCAGCCTCCGCCTCGGCGGCCTCGTCGGCCTCCAGCGCGGGAACCAAGGTTTCCAGCTCGCTGATACGGGCACGCTCGCGCTCGGCGCGCTCCTCGGCGTCGCCGAGGCCACGCTCGACTGTCTCGATCTCCGCTTGGGCCTCGCGGCGCTCGCCTTGCGAACGGGTGAGGGCCTCACTGTTGGCCGAGAAGCCAGCATCGTGCGCATCGAGCTTGCGAGTGAGTTCGTTCTCGTGTTGACGGGCGGACTGCAGTTCCGTCTTCGCCGCGGCGAGGGCTGCTTCACGCTCGGCGAGCTCGGTTGCTGCCGACGCCGAGCGCTCCTGGGCCTCTTCCAGCGCGGCTGCCGTTGCCCCACCGCCGGCGGCACCGATGCGCCAACCCGTTGGGCCGAACCGGTCGCCGTCGGGAGTGACGACAACTGCCAGCGGGTCGTCGAGGGCCAGGTCGAGTGCTTCGTCCCAGCGGCTGACGCGCACGGCTCCGCCGAGTACCGCGTCGAGAAGCTCCGGTACGCCCGCATGGCGGCTGCGAACGTGGGTGCGAACGGCGTCGCCGCCGCCGGGCGCTGCCGGCGCGCCGGCCGGGTGAGCACCCAGTGCCAGCACAGCTCCGTGCACGTTGTTGGCCTGCAGGGATTGCAACGCGTTGCGACCAGCGGCGGGACTGGCCACGACGACCGCCTGCAACGCCTCGCCCAGCGCCGCCTCCACCGCCGGCTCCCAGCCAGGATCGATTTCGACAACGTCGAGCAACGTGCCCAACACGCCCTCGACGCCAGCCAGGTGCTTGGCGCCCGCACGAGCCCGAGCACCTTCCAGTGCCAGATTCAGTGCTTCCGCGCGGGCCTTCCAACGAGATGATTCCTCAGCAGCTTCCTGGCGGCCGCTGAGTGCGGAATCGTGCGCTGCGTCGGCAGCCAGGCGTCGCGCTTCGGCCGCCTCGACGTCGGACACCAGTGCGGCTTCCGCGGACTGCGACAACTCGCATTCGATGCGCAGGCGTTCGCAGTCACCGTCGAGCCGCTCGGCACGCTGGCGCAATGAATCCAGGCGAGTGCGCTGCCGGCGAAGCTCGACATCGGCGCGCTCGAGGCTGCCGCGCATGGAACGCAGCTCGCCGCGAACCTCCGCAGCGGCACTGGCTGCCGACGTGCTGTTGGAGATTCCGTCGATGGATGCCAGCGTCTCGCGCCGCTGGTCGGTGAAGAGTGCTTCCTCGTTGGCCAGTTCTTCGGCTTCAGGGCCAACCGCAACGAGGTCGGCCTCCACCCCGGCGAGTTCGTCGCGCAGACGCTGCGCGTCAGCCTCCAGGTTGGCGACCACACCGCTGTCCATCAGCTGCCCGCGGTCACGCTCCATCGACCGGCGACGCTCGACCAACACCGCGGCGATGCCACGTGCACGCTCACGCAATTGTTCGACGCGGACCATCTCATCGCTGAGGTCGGTGTCGCCGCGAGCGGTCAGCTCAGCCTCGGCAGCCATCACCCCGGTGTCCAGAGCTGCGAGCTCGGTGCGCAACGTCCGCTCCGCCTCTGTGAGCGTGACCTTCTCTCCTGCCTGCGCCACCATGCGCGTCCGCAACAAAGCGATCTCGCGGCCGGCAAGGAAGACACGGAGCCCGTCGAGTTCGGCCACCAGCGCACCGTGGCGACGAGCGGCGTCGGCCTGACGCTCGAGTGGGCGCAGCTGACGGCGAACCTCGCGCAGCAGGTCCTGCACGCGCAACAGGCTGGCCTCGGTGGCGTCGAGGCGGCGCTCGGCCTTTTCCTTGCGGCGGCGATACTTCAGCACGCCGGCGGCTTCTTCGACAATGCCGCGCCGGTCTTCGGGCCGGGCATTGAGCACGGCGTCGATCTGACCCTGGCTGACGATCACGTGCTGCTGACGGCCCACGCCGGCGTCGCTGAGCAGTTCCTGCACATCGAGCAAACGGCAGTTGACACCGTTGATCGCGTACTCGCTCTCACCGGTGCGGAACAGTGTGCGGCTGACGGTTACCTCCGTGAACTCGATGGGCAGCAGGCCCGCCGAGTTGTCCAGTGTGAGCGTCACTTCGGCTCGCCCGAGGGCGGGACGCTTGGCGGTTCCGGCGAAGATGACGTCGTCCATCTTCTGGCTGCGCACCGCACTGGGTGCCTGCGCGCCGAGCACCCACGCAATGGCGTCGACCACGTTGGACTTACCCGACCCGTTGGGACCGACGACAACGGTCACCCCCGGCTCCAGCTGGAGCGTGGTGGCGTCGGCGAAGGACTTGAAACCTTTGAGGGTGAGGGCTTTCAGAAACACAGCGTCGGCGACGTTATCAAGGCCCAGCCGCGCCCGCCGCTTCCCGCTGTACGTAACCGCTGTCGGGCCGTGGCCTGGGCCTGTGAACCGGGGTGATTGACGTAAAAAGGGGGCGGGGGGTGCCTTACCGCTGGCAGCGAGGGCAGAAGTGGGTGCCGCGGCCGGCGACGGCGACCTTGACGATGTTCGCCCGACCGCAGGTGATGCAGCGCTGCCCGGCACGGTCGTACACCCGGTGGCTCAGCTGGAACCACCCGCTCTCGCCGTCGACACCCACGTACTGCGTGTCGGCAAGTGTGCTGCCACCGGCCTCGATCGCCTCTGACAACACGGTCATGATCGCGGCGTGCAGCTTGGTGATCTCACGCGGCGTGATTGCGTCGGACCTCCGGTCCCATCGAACGCCGGCCAGATGCAGACTCTCGTCGCAATAGATGTTTCCGATGCCGGCGATCACGTGTTGATCCAGCAGCAGCGCCTTGATCTGCCGCGACCTGCTGCGCAGCAGGCCAGCGAACTGCGCGCGGGTCAGCCCATCGGCAATCGGGTCGACACCCATCTTCGCCAACTCCGGCAGCTCGACGGCGACGTTGGCGGGGTCGAACACCACAACTTCACCGAACGTGCGTGGGTCGACGAACCACAGTTCCTGCGCCGGCTCGCCGGCAAGATGCATCACCACGTGCGTGTGCGCCGGACGTTCGGTGCCCGCATCAGCGACAAGCAGGCGTCCGCTCATCCGCAGATGCATCATCAGTTCATCGCCCGTGTCCAGCGGACACAGCAGGTATTTCCCGCGCCGGTTGACACTGAGGATCGTCGCCCCGGTCAGACCGTCGATCACTGCCTGGCGCGAGGTGCGCCGCACCGACCGCTCACGACCCACCTCCACGCGCAGGATTCGCCGGCCGAGCACCTGCACCTCCAGGCCACGACGAACTGTCTCCACCTCCGGTAGCTCAGGCACGGCCGTCTACTCGGCGGCAGCGGTCAGCACCAGCCACGCCTGCTCGGCCGCAGCTTGCTCGGCGGTCTTCTTCGAACGGCCCTCACCGGCACCTACCGACTTCCCTGCAACGATGACGGTCGCGAAAAAGAGCTTGTCGTGGTCCGGGCCGGTGTCGCTGAGCACGTACACCGGTGCCGTGTCGTGCAGGCGAGCGGTCAGTTCCTGCAGCACGGTCTTGTAATCAAGCCGGTCGAGCCGCAGTGCAGCGACCGCCATCCGCTCCGTGAACAGCCGCTCGACGAGGTCGAACGCCGCGGCCGGCCCACCATCGATGTAGACGGCACCGAGCACCGCCTCGAACGCATCACTGAGTATGGACGGCTTGGAGCGCCCGCCGGCTGCCGCCTCCCCCTTGCCCAGCAGAATGCAGTCGCCCAGGCAAATCTCCTGCGCCACTTCCGCGAGCGCTGAGGCGTTGACGACACTCTTGCGCAGGTCGGTGAGACGGCCCTCGCTCAAGTCGCCGAAGTGCCGAAACGCCAGGTCGGCGACCACCCAGCCCAGGACGGCATCACCGAGAAACTCGAGACGCTCGTTGCTCGGTAGCCCGCCCACTTCCGCGCACCAACTGCGATGCGCGAGGGCGCGCAAGAGCAGTTCCGGGTCCTGAAACTCGTAGCCGAGGTGCCGCCGAAGCTCGGAGAGATCGGGTTCGGACCGAACCGAAATGTCAGTTGCCCTTGACCCGGTCGAACACGTAGTCGACCGCATCACGCACGGTCTTGAGATCAACGAGGTCTTCATCCTCGATACGGAACCCGACATGACGCTCTGCGAGATCTTCCTCGAGCGCTTCGACCAACTCGATGAGTGCGAGTGAATCGGCATCGAGGTCGTCGACGAAGGATTGGCCCTCGGAGATGGACGACGGGTCGATCTCCAGAATGTCGGAGAGGTTGGCGCGTACGATCTCGAAGACGCCTTCGCGGTCGAGCGGCTGGTCAGCGTTGGTTTCGTCGGGCACCGGATACTCCTGGAAGTCGTGGGACGATCGAGGTTAGCGCCTGCTGGAGTGCCGTCGTGGTACCCGCCGCGACAGCTACGGCGTCGGCGCGAACGCAGCCGTGATCTCTGCGACCAAGCCGGTTTTCACCATTTCCTCGGCCAACTTGATGGCATTGACCATCGCAGTCTCGCCGGAGGAACCGTGGCTGATGATGCAGATGCCGTCGACACCGAGCAGCACCGCGCCGCCTTGCGTGTCGGGGCTCATCTCCGTGTGCAGCGGCAGCAGCGCGGGCAGCAGCGCATCGGCTGGCTCCTTGTACTCCGGCTTGCTGGCAAAGGCGGTGAGTAGTGCGTTGAACAGCGTCTTGAGCCCGCCCTCGAGCGTCTTGAGCGCAACGTTGCCGGTGAAACCGTCGGTGACGATGACATCAGCGGTCTTCCTCATCAGGTCGCGACCCTCGACGTTGCCGATGAAGTCGATGCCTGGTGCATTGACCAGCAGCTCGTAGGCCTCTTTGCGCAGCGTGTCGCCCTTGCCCGGCTCTTCGCCGATGGACAGCAGCCCGACGGTGGGGCGCTCGATCCCGAACCGGTGGCGGGCGTAGATGGCACCCATCGTGGCGAACTGCACCAGCCACTCGGCCTGCACCTCGGCGTTGGCACCAGCGTCGAGCAAGATGTTCGGACGCTCGCCCGGGACCGGGATCGGGGTGGCAATGGCGGGGCGGTTGACGCCCTTCACGCGGCCCATGCGCAGCAGCGCCGATGCCATCGTTGCGCCAGTGTTACCGGCCGACACCATTGCGCTGGCCTTGCCGTCGCGTACGGCCTCGGCAGCGCGCACGAGCGATGAGTCTTTCTTGCGACGCACCCCCTGGGCAGCGTCGTCGTCCATCGCAATGACTTCCGACGCGTGAATCAGCGCGAGATCACCACACCCGTCGAGCCCCTCGGGCCCGACGAGAACGACTGGAATTCCCAGCGCAGCGGCGGCATGCGCACCGGCGAGAATTTCGCCCGGTGACCGGTCGCCACCCATCGCATCAACGGCGATCGGCAGCATGGCAGCCTTTCGGCTCAGCCGACTTCTACAGCGACGCGGTCCTTGTACCAACCGCAGCTGGGGCACACCGTGTGCGGCAGCTTCGCAGCTGCGCAGCGCGGGCAGATGCTGCGCGACGGGGCGGCCAGCTTCCACGCGCCAGCACGGTGGCTGCGGGTCTTCATCTTCGACTTTTTCTTCTTGGGAACAGCCATGAGGACTCCCGGAATCGGACGAGGGAACGCTTCCCTCGGCACACGAGCTATGAGAGACTAGCGGCGCAGACGGGCGGCTTGCTACCTGCACCGGCTGTCAGTTGGCCGCGTTGCCCTGATTTCGCAACGCGTCCAAGGCCGACCAGCGCATATCGGTGCGAGCCGGAGCACATCCACACGAATCGTCGTTGAGGTTCGCGCCGCACGTCAGGCACAGCCCGGCGCAGTCGGGGCGACACAGCGGTGTGCTCGACACATCGAGCAGGACGACCTCGCGCACCACCTCGCTGAGATCCAACTGATCGCCGACGATTTCGAACGCTTCCGGGTCGGTGACGATGCGCTGGTAGAGCTCGTGCACCTCGCTGACCTGGGTTCCGCCGGTGTCCGTGAGGCACCGACGGCACACACCGTGCCACGGCACGCTGAGCTCGCCGTCGATCACGATGCCATCGCTGAGCGCCTCGAGATGCAACCGCACAGCCACCTGTGCATCATCGGTGAAGCGCGCCGGATCGATCACCTCGAGGTCAGCGAGCGTCGTCACCAACTCGACGGACTTCTGGTTGCCCGGTCGCCGCAGCAACTCGGCGGCGTTGACACGCAGCGGATTCACGGCCGTCGCTACCGATCCTGATCGAAGAAACCCTTGGTCGGGTCTTCTTCCTCACCGATGTCGGCCTCGTTGTGCTCGCCGATCGCCAACCGCGAGCGGCCGGCTTGGACCGTCTTGGTCACCCGGTCGAGAAGGATCTCGAAGCTTCCCAACCGCTGGTCGAGGAAGTCTTCGGTCTCGTGGCGCAGGCGTCGCGCATCGGTGTCGGCGGCCTCGCTGATTTGACGTGCGCGCTGCTCGGCGGCGCGCACCACTTCCGTGCGCTGCACCATGCGCTCCGCGTGCACGCGCGCAGCCTCCAGCAGTTCGTCGGCCTCGCGGCGCGTCTTGGCGACGAACTCTTGACGCTCCTTGATCATCCAGCGTGCCTGGCGCATTTCTTCGGGCAGGCGATGCAATGACTCTTCCAGCAACTCGATGATCTCGTCGCGATCGATGCGCGGCGACGAGGACAGCGGCATGGTCGGTGCGGTGGCAATGATGTCGACGGCGCGACGCAACAGCGCCTCGGCATCGCCGACGTAACCATTGGTGGAACGAACGAACGCGTCGGAGTCGTCAAGCTCGTCGTCGTCGTCGTATCCGTCGTCGTACTGGTCGTCGTGGCTCATGAGGTCTCAGAAGTGGTCGAGGAGGTAGGAAAAAGCGTGGCAAGTTCGGCGGCTACCCGTGCCGGAACGAGCGAGGTGACATCGCCACCGTACTGGGCGATCTCACGAATGAAGCGACTGCTGATGGACACCAGCGCTGGCTTACATGGGAGATAGACGGTGCGCACACCGCTGACCATGTGATTGGTATGTGCCATCTGTTGCTCGACTTCGAAGTCGCCGCCGGTACGAAGACCCTTCACGATGAAGGCGGCCTTCACCTGCTTGACGGCATCAACCGCCAGACCCTCGAAGGCCATCACCCTCACCGAGGGCAGATAGGAGATGCTGGCGCGGATCATCTCCTTGCGCTGTTCCAGCGAGAACATGCCGCCAAGTTTCGTCGGGTTGTGCATCACACCGACGATGACCTTGCCGAACAACGCCACCGATTGCTCGATGACGTCGATGTGGCCGAGGTGCAGCGGATCAAAACTTCCGGGGTAGAGAACGGTCGCCATGGCACCTGCACGCTAGCCGTTCACACTGCGTTGATTTCCAGCAGCGTGATCCATGCTCGGCCGTAGCGGCGCGTGCGGATCTGCGTCCACCCTTCGGGGGCCGCTACTGGGTCGTCTGCCTCCGCAACGACAAGGCCGACATCGATCAGTTTCAGCAGCGCCGGCCAGGCGTCGAATGCGTACGGCGGATCGATGAACGCGATGTCGACGTTGCGCATGGCAGGCACCCACGCCATCACGTCGGTGCCGTGCACCGTGCACCGGTCCTCGATACCGAGTGTGGCGATGTTCTCGCGCAGCGCCAGCAATGCCGACCGGTCGCGCTCCACGAACAAACATTTGGCGGCACCACGAGAGATCGCCTCGATACCCAGCGCACCCGAGCCCGCGTACAGGTCGGCCACCACCGCGCCCTCCACGATGCCCATGCTGGACAGCGAGTTGAAAACCGCGCTGCGGGTCTTGTCCGTGGTCGGCCGCGTGGTCTCGCCTTCCGGGGTGACCAGTCGCCGCCCGCCGAACTCGCCTGAAATCACTCGCATGTCGTCACCGCTTCCATCTCGGCCAGACTACGGGTGTGCTGCAACCGGAACCCACCATCATCTGCGTCGACTGCGGTGGCCGTTGCCACCTGCTGACCCACCCCACCGAGGATGGAATCTGGCTGCCAGGTGACATCGTTGCCTACCGCTGCGAAGACTGCCGCGACCGCTGGGACCTCGTCCTACCCGATGAGGACGAAGACGGTTCCCCCGACCGCACCGACTGGTAGTCAGTTCGTGTCGGTGGTGCCTTGGGCGCAGGGGGTGTTCTTCTCCGGCGTCTGCGGGCCGTCGTCGAAGACCTCGACGAACTGGGCAAGGCGCGGATCAGTGACCGACTGCAACTGCAACTGCTTGCCCCAGGCCGAGGCGACGACCGGAGACGGCAGGCCGGTGTACGGGCTGACCAACACCTCCTTGCCGTTGTCGGCGAACGACTTCAGCACCGCCAGGTCGGCAGCGGACAGCCCGGCGGTGTACGTGATCCAGACTGCGCCGTGCTCCATCGAGTGCACGCCGCGCTCGTTGGGGAACTCTGCGGTGTAGAAGCCGCACGTCTGCCACACCGGGTTGTGCGGACCGCCGACCGGCGGCGTCTGCGGATAGTCCACCGGCGTGTCCACATGGGTCCGCTCGAGGCCGGTGAAGGTCTGCGTCCCCTCCGGCTCACCGGGAGTCGGCGCAGCCGAGTCATCGGGTGCCGTTGTGGCGCCAGGCGCAGTCGTCTCGCCAGGCGCGAGCGTGACAGTCGTGTCGGCGCCGGTGCCCGAATCAGAGCAGGCGGAGAACAGAACGAGCCCGACGGCAAGAACGGAAAGTGAACGGCGCATCTGCGCAGTCTGCACGACCCGGGCTCGCGACTGACGTCAGTTCTTGAACAGAAATGCTTCGTCGTCGGCGGTGAACAGCAATCGCAGTTCGTCGAGCAGCAGCGGGTTGTCATCCAGCATCGGGTCAGGGTCGACCATCTCGAAGGCAACCTCACGGGCCAACGCCACCAACTCGCGGTCACGACGCAACGAGGCCAGCCGCAGATCGCTGCGGCCCTTCTGCGCAGTGTTCATCAGCGTGCCCTCACCGCGCAGGTCGAGATCCACCTCGGCCAACTCGAAGCCGTCGGTCGTGGCCACCAACGCCTCGACTCGCGGGTTGCGGCCTTCCACCTCCTGGGTCACCAGCCAGCACGTCGACGGGTGTGCACCGCGGCCGACACGCCCCCGCAACTGGTGCAACTGCGCGATGCCGAAGCGGTCGGCATCCACGATCACCATCACCGTTGCATTGGGCACGTCGACGCCAACCTCGATGACGGTCGTCGCGACCAACACGTCGAGAGCGCCGAGGCGGAAGGACTCCATCACGGATTCCTTCTCCGCCGATGGCATGCGCCCGTGCAGCAGCGCGATGCGCAGCCCCTTCAGTTCGTCGTGATGGAGGCGCTCGTGCATCTCTTGTGCGCTGGCGACCTCGAGCTTCTCGCTCTCCTCGATGAGCGGACAGACCACGAACGCCTGACGACCCGCGGCAACCTCCTCGCGCACTGTTGCCCATGCGCCCTGCTCCATCAGTGGGCCGTTGGCCCACTTGGTCACTATCGGTGTGCGCCCGGGCGGAAGCTCGTCGAGCACGCTGACATCGAGATCGCCGTAGACCGTCATCGCCGCGGTCCGCGGAATCGGGGTGGCCGTCATCACCAGCACATCGGGTACGACGTCGCCGTCGCCCTTCGCCCGCAACGCAGCGCGCTGCTCGACCCCGAAGCGGTGTTGCTCGTCGACGACGACAACACCGAGACTGTGGAACTGGACGCCATCTTGGATCAGCGCATGCGTGCCGATCGCGATATCGACCGTGCCGTCGGCCAATCCGGCCAACACATCACGCCGGTCACTGCCGGTGATTCGATTGGCCAGCAGTTCCACGCGCAGCGGCCTGTCACCGAAGAGATTGCCGGGGTCTGGGACCGTGACCCCTTGCAGAAGCCGACGCACACCGGTTGCGTGCTGCTCTGCCAGCACTTCTGTGGGCGCCATCAACGCGCCCTGGTGACCACCCTGCACCGCCGTGAGCATCGCGCTGACGGCGACCAATGTCTTGCCCGACCCGACGTCGCCCTGGAGCAGCCGGTGCATCGGGTGCGGGCCGGCCAGGTCGGCCTCGATCTCGGCGATCGTTCGCTGTTGCGCGCCCGTCAGTTTGTAGGGCAGCGCGGCACGCAGCCGACCCACCAGCTCACCGTCGAGCGTGTGACGAATACCGCGCGAATCACGCTCGATGGCCCGCTTGCGCATCACCAACACCGTCTGCACCCGCAGCAACTCGTCGAACGCGAGGCGGCGGCGAGCGAGTTCCTTCTCCCCCATCGTCTCGGGAAGGTGGATGTCGTGCAGCGCCTTGTTGCGCGTGATCAAGCCCAGCCGCACCCGCACCGCTGAGGGCACGGGGTCGGCCAGCCCACGGGGTTCGCACCGCTTGAGCGCATCCTCCACCCAGCCGGCGATCTCCCACGTGCTGAGCGCAGCCTTCTCGCTCTGCGGATAGATCGGCACGATGCGGCCCGTCCGGTCGCCGATCATGTCGACGATCGGGTTCGTCATCTGCAGCCCACCACGAAACACTTCTGCCTTGCCGAACAGTGCGATCTGCAAGCCCTCACGCAGCTGCTTCTCGCGCCACGGTTGGTTGAAGAACACGACGTGGAAGCGTCCGCTGCCATCGCCGACAAGCGCTTCCACGATCGAGCGACGGTTGCGCCCCATGCGCTTGGTGACCGAACGGACGGCGACCAGCACGAGCGCTTCCTGCCCCGCCTTCAGATCACTGACGCGACATTCGTTGGTGCGATCGACCCATCGCCGCGGATATGTCGTGAGCAGATCGAGCACGTTCTCGACACCCACCTCGCGAAGCGACGCAAGCTTCTTGTCGCCAACGCCCTTCAGCCGATCGACACCGATCGCAGACAGTTCGCGAAGGGTGATCTCGCTCACTCGACGCCGAAGAGGTAGGGGTACAACGGTTGACCGCCACGATGCACTTCCACCTGTACGCCGGGGCGACTTTCTTCGAGCCATGCATGAATGACATCGGTATGACCACTGCTGGCATCGCGACCCTCGACGACCGTGACGATCTCGCGGCCAGGCTCGACCAGATGTTCGAGCAATGCGACAGTGGCACCGTCGAGCGTGCCGCTGACGACGACGATGCCGTCACCGCGAACGATGCCGATCCAGTCGCCCTCCTCGATGGGGCCGGCATCGCTGTTGGTGGCGCGCACGGCCTGCGTCACCTCGCCCGTGGCCATCGACTCCGCTGCCTGCGACATCTCCTCGGCGTTGACCACGGCATCGGCTTCCGGGTCGTACACCACCAGTGCAGCCAAGGCTTCGGGCATCGACTTACTCGGCACCACGAACACCGTCTTGCTGGTGAGCGCATCGAGCTGCTGTGCCACCGGGATGATGTTCTTGTTGTTGGGCAGCACCACGACCTGCTGCGCGTTGACCGCTTCGACTGCCGACAACAGCTCTGCGGTCGACGGGTTCAGTGTTTGACCACCGGTGACCACACCCTGCACACCGAGTGCAGCAAACAGCTCGGAAAGACCATCGCCACTGGAGACAGCAACGATCGCACACGTCACGGGCGGCAGGCCGGCGCCCGCCTTGGGCGCATGGCTGCCACCAAGGAGCGCCGCCTCACGATGTGCGTGCTCTTCGGCCATCTCCTCGAAGAGGTCGGTGACCCGGATCTGCTTCGGACGACCACCGAGGTCGATGGCCACCTCTATCGCCGCGCCGATGTCATTGGTGTGCACGTGGCAGTTCCAGATGCCGTCGCCACCGACGACCACGATGCTGTCGCCGATCTCGCCCCAGTCCTGCTTGAAGTTCTGGATCTTGCCGTCGTCCAGATGAAGGAAGTACATGACCTCGTAGCGCAGCTCGCTGACATCGACGCCGCCGTCGGTTGCACGGCGATGGGCGACCGCGTCGAGCTGCTCGGCGGAGGGGCCTGCGATGTCTTCGGGCTCAGGGATGGCCACGCCGTCAACCACGTGCAGCGCCGAATCCAACAGCAGCAAGAACCCTGCGCCACCCGCATCGACCACGCCCGCGTCCTTCAGGACCGGCAGCAGGTCTGGCGTGCTGTCGAGGGCAGCCTTCCCGGCAGCGCGAGCCGCTCGCAGTACCGCGACGAGTGACGCGCCATCGTGCGCAGCAGCCTGGGCGGCGTCTGCCGACTCGCGGACCACGGTGAGAATGGTGCCTTCGATGGGCTTGAGGACGGCCTGGTAGGCGGCGGTCGACGCGGCCTTCAAGGCGTCGGCGACCTTGCTGCCCGTGCCCTCGGTGACGTCCTTCATGGTGCTTGCCACGCCACGCAGGATCTGACTGAGGATGACCCCGCTATTGCCGCGGGCGCCCATCAGGCTGCCATGGCTGATGGCATCGCAGGTGGGGCCCATCGCTCGATCGGCGCCATCCATCTCGGCAACGACGGCGTCGAGCGTACGCGCCATGTTGGTGCCGGTGTCGCCGTCGGGCACGGGGTACACGTTGAGCTTGTTGATGCCGGGGGCATGCGCCTTCATCGCGTCGCGGAAGGTGATCACGGTGTCGCGCAGCGCATCAGCGCTGAAATGTTCCAGGGTCGGCACCTCGCAAGACTACTGACACGACCGATGACGGCACGCCCTGCCGAGATGGCTGCAACGGCTTGGCGGTTGCTGGACGATCGCTGGTAGCATCTCTGCGCTCGTAGATCGCTCGTGGAAGAAGTTACGTCATGGCAGCAGTATGTGAAGTGTGTGGCAAAGGCCCGAGCTGGGGCATGAATGTCTCGCACTCCCACCGTCGCACCAAGCGTCGTTGGAATCCGAACATCCAGCGGGTGCGCGCGCTCGTCAGCGGTTCGCCCAAGCGGCTCTATGTGTGCACCGGTTGCATCAAGAGCGGCAAGATCGTCAAGGCCGGCTGAGGCAACCCCGTGCAGGGTGTCATCAAGAGCTTCGATCCGGCGTCGGCTGACGGTGTCGTCATGTGCGACGCCGACATGGCCGACTACGACCTGGCCACCGATGCCCTCGCTGGTTCCATCTTCCGCATGCTGCGCCAGGGCCAGCGCGTGGTGTTCGATCTCGACGCGTCGGGCCGGGCAACTCGCCTTCGCCTCGGCAGCGAAGTCGACATGGACACGCCTGGAAGCGACTGAGCCCCCAGCAATCGACCGTAGAGATACAAACCATCTCGAAGAATCGTCCGGCCGCGAGGCCGGGCTTTTCTTGTTTTAGGGTCATGTTTGGCAGACTGAACACGAGCACGGCGCTGTGCCCTTTCCCCAAAGGAGAACCCTATGACTGGTACGACGAGCAACACTCGATTGCAGCAGTGGGTATCGGACTGGGCAGCCATTCTTCAGCCGTCCGACATCCACTGGTGCGACGGCAGTGCCGAGGAGTACGAACAGCTGGCACAGGGCCTTGTCGAGGCAGGCATCTTCACCAAGCTCGACGAGGCGAAGCGACCGAACAGCTACTGGGCACACAGCGACCCGGCCGACGTTGCTCGCGTGGAGGATCGCACCTTCATCTGCTCGGCGAAGCAGGTCGACGCCGGCCCCACCAACAACTGGCGCGACCCCGACGAGATGCGCGCCGAGATGTTGACGCTCTACACCGGCGCGATGAAGGGCCGCACGATGTACGTCGTGCCGTTCAGCATGGGCC
>DAORTY010000097.1:0-13941 GCA_035432905.1 Ilumatobacteraceae bacterium
CGAGCACGGCGCGCAGATCGTCGGGGCGTACGTCGCCGGTCAGGTCGAGTCGTGCCGCTCCCCCGCCGAGCCATTGGCCAACGGATTCGCCGGCGCCGGTGTAGTCGTCGAGGGATTGGGCGACCCCGGAGAGGTGGTAGGCCTCTTGGCCGACTCGGAGTTTGGCGATCGACAGCATGGTGCACCGACGCACCCCACCCCGCTGTCGATGCGGCCGCGACGCCTGTTCACCCTTGGGTCGTAATCTGTGCAATGGGCCATATTGCGTTGGGTGCGCGGTCGGGAACACGGCGCGATGCGATCGGGAACACGATGATCGACGCGATGCGTTCGGGCGCTGGATGCGCGGGGGCAGACCCCGGCGGTCTCGATGCTGTCCATCGCACGGGACCGCGAAGTCATCGATGATGAGGACGTCGGCGCGTAGCAGCTGGCGGACCTCGGTGTCGTGGCTGTTGTCGAGCCTTGGTTACCTTCCACCGCTTGGGGGCACGCTGGTGGGTTTGAATTGGACACTGTGCCCGCCGTCCTGAACCACCGAACTCTGATCACCGTTGACCTGACGCAACACTGGTTCCGCCGAGCCAGCGCGTGAGGTCCTACGCGACGAGGTCGAGAATGCGTCCCGAAATCAGGCGCCGTCGCTCTTGTGGAGATCGGTCGGGGTCCACGTCGGAGTCGAAGGCAGTCGCCCCGTTCAGGTGTACGGCGTAGGCCAACCCAGTCGCCGGATCCGCCGCCGCAAAAGTCATTCCGTGGAGACCAGAGTGGCCGAAGCTGCGCTCTGAATGGCGCGAGTCGTGGCAATGATGAGTTAGGTCGGGCATGAACCCGCGGGCGTGCCGGCAGACTCTGCCGAGCACCTCATCGTGTGCGGCGGCGGTCGCTGCGGCCGTCATTTGAAGCAGGGTGCGGCGCGTGAGCCCGAAGCGCTCATGGCCCGCCTCGATGTCGAGTAGGTGAGCGTAGAGATGGGCCAACCCGTTCATGCTTGCGTGGGCGCCCCCGGCAACGCGAAGGTCGGCGAGATTCGCCGGATGCTGTTCCCACACCAGCGGCGTCGCCTTCTGTCGACGGAGATCGACATTGATCCGGAGCCGATCCAGCCGAGGGTCCTTCGAGACCATCGTGAACGCCACCTGCTCGTCCAGATGCAGCGGCTTCAGGATCTGGCGGTTGAGCACGGTCTCGAACTCCGAGCATGTCACGTCCTCGATCGCGTACCGCAGGAGCTCCCACGACACGAACTCGCTGTAGATCCCGAACCTCGGATCCTGGGGTTGTGGCACCGAGCTGCGAACGAGCCGGTCTCTCGCTGGCGCGTCGCTAGCGAGGTACACCTCGGGTCGATACGCCCAGAGCCCAGCGGTGTGCGCGAGCAACTGCTCCAGGCGAAGCGGCTGCAGTCCTGGGTGGAGTGGCCTGTCGATGACGTCGCCCAGAACGTCATCGAACGACAACTCGCCGTCGTCCACGAGTCGGCCGATCGTGAGCGCTGTCAGCGGTTTTCCAGCGCAGTAGATCGGGAACAGGCTGGACTGCACGACGTCTCGGCCGAGTCCGTCGCGACCGTAGGCCTCGTCGACGATCACGGCTCCGCCGACGATGACGCACACCTGGAAGCCAGTGCACCACCGCCGCGCCGTGACCCCTTCGACAAGCATGGCAAGTAGGGCATCGACGCGTGGGTTCACAACATGCCCCGCCCAACCGCCAGTCTCCATGCGGGACTGCGGGTCGACGTCGCGAGCGCGCAGAGTTGCATGTTGACTGCGGTCCGGCCGGCGAGGTACGCCCGGAGGGAGTCGTCGGCATAGATCCCAGCCAAGACGAGCACCGACGACGTGGACCGACCGCGCACGCGGGCACCTCCCGTAGCGTCGAGCGGTCCCGGCGATCGCAACGAGGCGACCATGCTCTCGAACGTATTCTCCACGACGACGTCCGACCCCGGCACGATGCCTGGCACTCGCTCCACCAGTCGACCATTGCAGTAGCGCTCCCAATAGTGGATGGTGCCGACGACGGACCCGCGCTTGGCGTGCTGCACTAGGAGGTCTGCGCCCGGGATGTCCGCTCCGCCGGTCGGCGGTCCGAGGTCGAAAGGGGGATGCGACGCCCAGTCGGCTCCCGGTACGGAGACCTCCAGCTCGGCGGCAGCATCATTCGCCGGAAGTGCGCCAGAGAGCAGGTCCAACACCGGACTACCTGCGCGACTGCGCAGGAACAGATTTGCGTCTGACCGAGCGCCCGTCCCGGTGCTCACCACCCCTAAACGCACCTGGATCCACCACTCCATCTCTGTGTCCGACATCGACACCAGAACATCGCGTCCTTGCGTCTCCACATCGTCGAGCGCCGCCCACCTCATGCGCTCACGACCAACGATGCATTGTGGCCGCCGAATGCGAAAGAGTTCGAGACGGCGGTGCTCAGCTTGACGGATCTTTGGTCGCCATGGACCACGTCGAGGTCGATCTCACCGTCGAGTTCGGTGAGTCCGGCCACAGGGGGCACCACTCGTTCCCGACACGCCAGCAGAGTCGCGATCGTCTCGACCGCTCCGGATCCACCGATGAGGTGCCCCGTGACGCCCTTCGTCGCCGTCACCGGTGGTGAGCTCGATCCGAACACCCTGCCGATGGCGATCGCTTCCGCTCGATCGTTGAGGACGGTCGACGTTCCGTGCGCGTTGACGTGCCCGATGTCGCTCGGATGCAAACCAGCGTGCCGCAGAGCATCCGCCATGCACCGGGAGGCAGCATGGCCGTCTCGGTCAGGTGCTACCAAGTGGACGGCGTCACTGTTGGCGGCATACCCAAGAACTTCCCCCAGCACTTCGAGACCGGCCTCAATCGCGTCGGTTGTTCGCACCAGCACTACGAACCCGGCGCCCTCCCCCATGACGAATCCGTCCCGCTTGACATCGAACGGGCGACTGGCGAACGGATCGGCATCGTGGCGTGTCAACGCTCCCGCCCGGTCGAACCCAGCCAAGGGTGCCGCAAACAGCAACGAATCGACCCCGCCTGCGACGATCAGGTCGGCACGATCGGCCTGCAGCATCATGACGGCTTCCCCGATGGCGTTCGCGCCCGACGCGCACGCAGTCGCCTGAGTGAGGGCAGGTCCGCGGAAATGATAACGGATCGACAGGTGGGCGGCGATCGAGTTCGGCATGGTCAGCGGAATCGCGATCGGCGAGACGGCGCGAAGCCCGCTGGTCATCAGCGCACGTTGCTGTGTCTCGGAGAACCGCCCCGCGCCGTAGCCGGTGCCGACCTGAAGCGCGCACCGATCAAGATCAGGAAGTCGACCAGCCACGGCGTCGAGCGCATCATCTGCGGCCGAGATGGCCAACAGATGCGGCCGATCCAGACGACGCAGCTCATGAGGCGCCATAAGGCCCTCGGCGGATATCGATTCGACTCGACAGGCCATGCGTCGCCAGTTGTCGAGCCCATCGACCTCGGTCGGTTGCGCGGAAGGAACACCATTCGAGACGCGCTGCCAGAACTCGGACGAGGTCGTCCCCGCCGGGGTGCACAAGCCCGCGCCTACAACGGCAACTCGCTGAGCATCGGCTCGGCTCACCGCTGCGACTTCACCTGCGCGGCGATCACGCCGATGACATCCCCGAGCGTTGCGACCTCGCCAAACAGTTCCGAATCGAGTTCGACTCCGAGACCCTGCTCGACGATCATTCCTATTTCGACGAGATCGAGCGAGTCGATTTCATAGACGACCAGGCTCAGTTCGTCACCCCCGGTCTCCGGAACGCGGATGCCCCTAACGGTGAGTACCGCTTCGACGACCGCTCCCCGAACCAGATCGTAGGTCACTGTCTCGACACTATCAGCCGTGCAGATCATCCTCGTCCGCGACCCCGCACCGATCGGGAATCATCTCGCCCCCATTGACGAAAGGATCGACCGGAGTTAGGGTCCTCTCCGTGACTCCACGGCTCCGGAAATATCTGGCAGTGTCGCTTCCGCCTGTAGCAATCGGGTCGCTGTTCGGCACTTTGATTCCTGCGAACAGCTCAGCTCACCTCACGTGGTATTGCGATGCGGTGGATGCGGATCCGGAGCCCGACAAGGTGGTTTGGGAGACCGGTGGCACATGGGCGTCCCAGTACGACTTCTCACGCGACTGGGCGAACAACAAATGGGACGTGCATCAGGCAGTCGATGTCTTTCATGACAATTGGCTCAACAATGTCAATGTGTCGTGGTGGACGATGAACGAGAATTCCACGACGACCGGCCGCTACACCTGTTCATTTCCGGTTACGTTCATCGACCTGAACCGAACCATGCTCGATCCATTGTTGGGAACGTCCAGTGGCCAGGACAAGATCCGGAAGGTTGCAGCTCACGAGCTCGGCCACGGCATGGACATGGATCATCACGATGGCGCCGGCGACATTATGAAGCAGGGATTGTTCGCTGTTACCGGAGTGACGGGTCTCACCCACTGTGAGTTCCATGAGCGTTGGGGGTTCGACGATGGTCACTGCCAAGGCAAGTAGCACCGCCGTGAGGTCAGCGGCCCGAGTCGGACTCGCGATTGTCGGCGCTTTCGTCATCGGCGTCGTCTCGTTTCTCGCCATCAGGGGCGATTCCGAACAAGAGCCGGCCATAACGTACATCCATCGCGACTACTTGTTCGATCCTGCCGAACTCGAGAAGCTCGCGAGCTTCGCGGACGATGTGGTGGTGGTCGACGTGCTGCGAGTCGAGGCCATCGACCCTGTCAGATTTCGCACTCGGTTCGCGGCGACAGTGGAGCTGAGCTTCAAGAAGGTCGACTATCCCGCCAAAGAGGTGTACCTCGCACAAGACGGCGGGCTCTTCGACACGAAGCAGGGCCCCGTCGAGGTCAGGACTGACCAAACGATTCTTGCTACTGGCTCACGCTATGTCGTCGCGATTCGGTACGAAGACGGCAAGGGCTACTTCAACGTGCTTGGAGGATCACATGCCGTGCAGCTCGCCGGTGATGATCCGACAACGGGCGCCCTCTGGCGTGTGATCGAAAGCGGTGGGCTGCCGGCGGTTGCCGAGTTCGCCATTGGAGTGAGAGATCCACTGACCCTCATTCCCGATGACCCGCTCGCGGAGCTGGCGACCCGTCAACTCGACGACAGCCCGTCGCCGGCGGATCAGATCCCGAACGAAACCGAACGAGAATGGATCGCCACCGCCGAAGCGTACTGCGTGGAGTTCTCCGACGAGAAGGCAATGATACGTGACATCCTCACGAAGGCCTACACCGCAGGATCGATCTCACAGCTCGAGATCGCCAAGATTCAGAAGGCCCTCGACGGAGCACGAGCCGGAGTCGAGGCCATCACCGACTCGCAGGAGAGAGGCGACATTCGGCCGTCCTTCGAGGAGATCCCGATCCGGGTCGAGGAGCAATTGGCTGCGCTCTCTGACGAAGCCGGGGCGCTCGCAGACATGCGAGACGACGTCCTGCGAGCAGCGATCGACGAGATCGCAGCGCGGGAGTCAGCGATCGAGATTCTCTGGACCGAAGCAGCGGTCACCAGTTGCGAGTCGTAGGCGCACTAGTTGCACTCGGGGCGGGGCTGTTGGTCTCGACGGGATGTCGCTCCTCGGACACGGACTGCATCGATGCCCTGTCGTTCGACGGACGGACGTACGTCGAGTCCGATGACACGGCTGATCCCGTCACGCTGGAGCCGGACGATCTGGGATCGCTCGCGATGAAGGTTGCTCGCACGAATTGCGGAGGGCAACTCCGCGACGGCGATGCGACCACCCTCGCCGTGGGCACGTCCATCTACTTCGTACTCAGTGAGCCCGACATGCTCGCAGTTGCTGACGGTCCTGCAATCGTGGCGTTCGTCGTGTCCGACCTACCGGTGCGCAAATAGCGGTCCGAAGCCCGCGCCACCCCTGTTGCCTCATGTCAAGACCTCCGAGAGCGAGAACCGCTGCCGGAGTCGGCACGGCGAATCGCAGCGGGCGATTAGCCTTCGTTGAACCCCGGTGCTGCCCTTGGGGGTCGGCTTCCAGTTCGAACGACCCGCTGAGCGTTGCTGAGACCGGAGCATAGGGGTGGGGTGTTCCGTCAGTACGAACTGGCGACCAGAGGAGACTCGACCATGATGAACGCTTCGCGAGTAGAAGCCTCGGCTCGCTCCCGTTCGACGACGCCTGTGAGCGCAAATAGTGGTCTCGATGGGCTGCTCGACGTGGCGAGACTGGCCGAACTGCTCGGCGTGAGCGAGCGATTCGTACGACGACTCGTGGACGAGCGGCGAATCCCATTCCACAAGATCGGCAAGTTCGTTCGCTTCCGGCCCGAAGAGGTGACAGTTTGGGTGGCTCGAAGCAAGGTCGACGCTGTGAACTGAGTTGGCTCAAGGTTGGCTAGCGTTGAGCAACCGATGCTCGATGGCGTTGGCAACCTCCCGATCCCGGTCCTCGCCGGCTTTGAGGTACCGAAGTGATGCATCGCTCGACGAGTGGCCCATGCGCGACATGACCTCCCGAAGCGACGCTCCCGATGACGCCGCGACGGTGCCTGCGAAGTGTCGAAGATCGTGGAATCGTACGGACGCGTCGACGCCGGCTGCTCGCTTGGCGCGTCCCCAGAATGGCGCGAAGTAGCGGTTCAGCAACGGGCTGCCCTGCACTGAAGTGAATACGAGCGAGCTCGGGGCGGCATCCGTGTACTCGGCGAGATGCGTCCGAAGGAGATCGGTGACAGTCTCAGGCAGCGCGACGACGCGGTACGCCGCATCCGACTTGGGCGGTCCGAGCGTCGGCCCCTCTCCTTTCTGAAACGCGAGAGCGCGATCAACTCGAATCGTTCCACTTTCTATGTCGACACGCGACCGATCGAGGCCCGTGAGCTCGCCGAAGCGAAGCGCCGAAGTCGCGGCCACCCACACCAGCGCTGAGAACCTCGGTTCGATGGCCCGAGCAAGCCCGTCGATGTCATCCCACGTCAGAAGAGGGCGCTCGATGGTGCTCTCGACGGCGGCGCCCTTGATCGACACGGGGTTGGATCGGATTAGGCCGTCGTCGACCGCCGTCGACATGATCGTACGAAACATCCGATACACCTTTGCGCTCGTATTCGGGCTGAGTCCCGACTTCGCCAGTCGTCCGTGCCAGTTTCTGACGTCGCCCGGCTTGATCTCTCTCAGCTCGGCGCGACCGAACTGCGCAAGAATGTGCCGCAGTTGCGAGTCGTAGGTCTCTCGCGTTCGTGGACGGAGGGAGCGGTTGGCCATCCATTCCCGGGCGTATGCATCGAAGATCACCGCACCGCCGCTGGGATCGAAGTGGTCGCCACGCTTGAGGTCGGTCTCGACGCTGGCGAGCCACGCCCTGGCGTCGGCCTTCGTCGCGAACGACGAGCCCGCTGACGTCTGCTTACCGAGGTGCCAGTAGCGAGCCTGGAACCGCCCGCTCGGCAGGGTCCTGATCGTGCCGAAAGCCCGAGACTTCGCCATTCTTACCCCCTGTGTGCCTCTGTTCTAGGCACATAGTAGGCACGAGCTTGAGGAAGGCAACAGAGGAGAACGAGCATCGAATCTCCGAAAGAGCAATCTACCTGGTTCTTTAAGCCTCGAAATCTTGGAGCGGGTGACGGGAATCGAACCCGCGTTCTCAGCTTGGGAAGCTGATGTTCTGCCTCTGAACTACACCCGCGAACAGACGTGCACGATACCGCCGTGTGTCGGCGCCCGCCACAGAGATGCGCAGTGCCAGCGCGCGAGGAGTCCCCACTAGTCTCGGGCCGTGATTCTTTCCGATGCAACCCTGCGTGAGCTGATCGAGGCCGGGCGCATTGTGCTCGACCCGTACGAATCCGATCTGGTGCAGCCGGCGTCGGTCGATGTTCGCCTGGGCACCGAGTTTCGTGTCATGCGCAACAGCCGCCTCACCCACATCGACCCGTTCGAGCCGCAGGACAAGCTGATGGACACGGTCATCGTGCCCGATGGTGAGCCGTTCGTGCTGCACCCCGGCGAGTTCGCACTCGGCCACACCGCCGAGGTGGTCGGTTGCCCCGACGACATCGTCGGCGTGGTCAACGGAAAGTCGTCGCTCGGCCGGCTCGGTATCCAAGTGCACGCGACGGCGGGCTTCATCGACCCCGGCTTCAAGGGCACGGTGGTGCTCGAACTCTCCAACGTCAGCAATCTGCCCATCTTGCTGCGACCGGGTATGAAGATCGCGCAGCTCGTGTTCCAGCGACTCGACCGTCCTGCGGAACGCCCCTACGGTCACCCGGATCTGAAGAGCAAGTATCAGAACCAGCAGGGCGCAGTTGCCTCCAAGTACAACCTCAACTCGCTGTGACCTGAACTAGAACTGTCCGTATGAAAGGCAGGTCGTGGTCGGGCTCGGCGCCTGTGGCGTTCGCGATTCTGCTCGCCGCATTCTGCGCTGCAGGTTCCTCGCTCTACGTCTCGTCCGCTGGCTCGGCGGCGATGCGTCAACAACTCGATCAGACCTGCCGTAGCGACGCGGCGCTCGTGTTGCCGATCCCCACGGAGTTTCCGGGGGCGAGAGAAACCGTTGAGAAGATCGGCGCAAAGGTGCCGTTCACCGATAGCGAACGCCACGGCGCGGCGGCGTCAGTTCGGGTGACGTCCAAGGACGGCGTCGAGCGCGGTGTCGTCCTCGAGTATCTGGAGGGGTTGACCGATCAGGTGACGCCGACAATGGCGCCGCTCGCTCCAGGAGAGCTTGCGCTGTCGCGTACGAACGCCGGGCAATTGGGAGTCGTCGTCGGTGATCAACTGCTCACGGCCGACAACAGTGTGCTGACCGTCGCACACGTCTTCGACGACATTCCGTTCGCACCGGTCCCTGATGCGTGGTGCGGGCTCCGCAACCTCGTCGAGCCAAAGCCGTCCGGCGACCTGCCGCCAGTCTCGGGGCTCGTCGCGGAGGCGACGGTGGCACAGTTCAACGTCCGCACAACCTACGTATCCAGCTACATCGAGTACCGCATCACCACCGATCCGGTGACGCTGACCGACATCTCCGCTGCGCTCGCTGCCTATCAGACTGCGGACGATGACTGGCGGGCGGCGTTCAGCGGGGCAAGTTTGGAGGGCGGCCGTACCGAACTGCCGGCCGTGTTCGCCCGTGCGAAGGCGGTCGGTGTGACGGTGGAACGATCGCTTGCCCCCGTGCGACTGACCAGCCTGCTCAGCGTGGGCGGGGTGTTGGTGGCCGCCGCGGTACTGATGGCCCGCGAACGTCGTCGCGATCTGCGGCTCCTGGCGGTGCGCGGCGTGCACCCCGTGCGTATCGCGTTGGGCACTGCCCCGTCGGTGGCGGTTGTCGCTGCCCCGGCGGCAGCCCTCGGCTTCGGCTTGGCCTGGCTGTTGGTCACGCAGTTCGGGCCGGCAGCGCTGCTCGAGACGCACGCCGTTGTCAGTGCGGTGGTGGCGACGTTCCTGTGCCTCGTGGTCGGTCTCGCGTTGGTGGTCGGCACGGTCGCGTTCGTGGCGGACCGTTCGGTTGATCGCTCTGCGCGCCCAGAGTCCAGCCGGTGGTTGCTGCCGTTGGCCGGGTTGTTGTCGGTGGGCCTGACGGTGTGGTCGTTCCAGCGGCTCGACTCGCGTGGGGGTATCCGCACGTTCGGCGTGGAGGCACGCGGTGGCGATCTCTTGGCATTGGGCTTTCCACTCTTCGCATTGCTCACGATCACTGCGCTTGCGGCGTTCGTGTTGCGACGTGCGATCGCAGCGGCGCGGTTGTCGGGTGCGTGGCTGCCCCGCGCGCTGCGCCTGGGTTGGCGGCGAGTGGTGATGGAAGCCGGCCCCACGGTCGCCACCATCGCCGCCATCGCATTGGCGTCCGGTTCCCTCATCACCGCCACTGCGCTGTCCGACGGCGCGCAGCGACAGCTTGTGGAGAAGGCGCAGGTCTACGCGGGAAGCGACCTCTCGGTGGCGATCTTCGACGACCCGGTGCTCGCCGCGGACGTGCAGTCACGCTCGACGTTGGTGTGGACAGCACGTGCCAAGTCCGAGGGACATCGTGTGGACCTGTGGGGCATCGACCCTGCCACGTTCGCCCACGCCGCAGGACTGCGTGGCGACGCTGCGTCAAAGTCCCTCGCGCAGTTGCTCGCGTTGCTGAAGCTGCCCTCGACCAGTGGCCTACCACCGGCCATCGCGACCGGCGGTGGCTGGACGATCGGTGATGTGGTGAGCCTCGACGTGACCGGCAACGCGTCGCCGGTGAAGGTCGAGTTGGTTGCCCTCGCTGACTTCTTCCCCGGCAAGACCACCGGTGCATCCCTGATCGCGGTTGACGAGTCGGTGGTGACGACCCAGGTGAAGTACTCGGTGCGTCGATTGCTGGTGCGCGATCCGCCCACTGATCTGGTCGACACGCTGCGAGCGGGAGGGACTCGGGTGGGGGTGGTACTCGACGCGGCCACCACCTTCGACGCCTCCAACTTCAGTGGTCTGCGCTGGGCCTACCGACCACTCGCCCTGCTGGGACTGCTGTTCGCGATCATGGCCGCAGCGGTGCAGCTACTGGTCGTTGCCGCCCGACGCGACACGCGACGGGCCGCGAACGTGGTGATGCGGCGCACCGGATTTCGAACGCGGTCGCTGTGGCTGGCAGCGCTCGTCGAAGCTGCGACGCCACTGATCTTCGGCGTGGTCCTGGGTGTCGGCTCAGCACTCGTCGCCTCCGCGCTCGCGGTCGTTCGTCTCGACCCGATGCCACTCCTGGCTCCGCCTGCCCGCTTCGTGATGCCGTGGGACACGGTGCTCACGCTGGCGGCGGTGGCTCCGGTGTGGGTACTGGTAACCGCCTTCATCATCGTGCGCACAACCGTGCGTGCCGACCCGATGCGCGCCATGAGAGGAGACCAATGAGTGCTCCGATCGCATCCTGTAGCGAGATCACGCGCCGCTTCGAGGTGCCTCAACGACACGGCGTTGCATCGTCGGTGCTCGCGCTGGATGCTGTCAGCGTCGACATTGCCGCCGGTCGCCTGGTTGCGCTCAACGGCCCCAGCGGATCCGGCAAGTCGACGCTGCTGGCGATGCTCGGTGCACTCGACCGTCCCACGAGTGGAAGGGTCACGGTGGAAGGGCGCGACCTCGGGTCGCTGGACCGCGCCGAACGTCGGCGAGTCCGTAGGTCGACCGCCGTGATGGTGCTGCCGCAGCCCGCCGACAACTTGCTGCTCGCGCTCTCCGGCCGACGCAACCTGCTGAGCGTCGCCACGCTCCGCGGGCTCGGAGCCGACACGGAGTCGGCGCTGCACAATGTGGTGACGCTGCTCGGACTCGGTCGATTTGTGGACAACCCGTGCGGCGCGATGAGTGGCGGCGAACAGCAGCGGTTGGCCGTGGCGTGCGCGTTGGTGGGTGCACCGCCGTTGGTGTTGGCGGACGAGCCGACCGGAGCGCTGGATGCCACGAGCGCGGCCACGGTGATCGACGCCTTGCGAACTGCAGTGGCGAACGGCGCGACCGTGGTGGTCGCAACGCACGACCCACGCGTGGTCGCGGCCGCCGATGACGTGATCCGCCTGGACCACGGCCGGAGGGTGTCATGAGCGGCATCGTCGCCGTCGAGCTGACCAAGATGTGGTCCGCGCAAGCCGGTCTGCGCCCGATCACCTTCACGGTGGAGTCGGGTGAACTGGTCGTGGTGCGCGGCCGCTCGGGCAGTGGGAAGTCCACGCTGCTGGCGCTGGTTGCGGGCCTGTGCGTGCCCGACGCGGGCAGCCTTTCGGTGGATGGCGTCGTGCCGTCGTTCGACATGCCGTGGACGGACGTGGCATTTGTGCCCCAGGCGCTGGCCCTTGCTGTGGAACTCTCGGTGCGCGAGAACATCAGCGACGCGGCGCCGCTGGTGTCGGACGCACACCTGCACGAGATGATGGAGCGACTCGACTTGCACGAGTTCGCGGGCCGGTGCATCGACGAGATCTCCATGGGGCAACAGCAGCGGGCAGCCGTGGCTCGCGCCTGCAACGCGTCGCCGCGAGTGCTGCTGGTGGACGAGCCAACCAGTTTTCAAGACGGCCACCATGCCACTGCGGTGATCGCCGAACTGGCACGGTTGGCACGCGAAGGAGCGGCCGTACTCGTCGCGACACACGACGACGCGGTGGTGCGCGCCGCTGACCGCATTCTGGAGTTGGCGGACGACGTGAGGTGAATTGTCAAGGTTGAGAAGACCCGGTGGACGAACGGCACACGCTCCGTCACCCTTCGCGTCAATTCGGTTGCTCTGGGTAGGTCATTCGGCTCATTTGGTGCATCGCGCCTTGTAACTGCAGTGATCGGGGATTAGACTTGCGGCGTTGCTGGGGTACCCAGTGGCGGGAAGAGAAGCGTCGAAGGGCGATTTGCACTCGGTCACCTGAGTCGCCTGGAGCTAGTGGTGAGACCGGTTCTCCCAAGTAGAAGGTCGCGCGCCAGGTGGCGACGCATCGAGAGGGAGACGGCACATGAGCGAGCGGACGAGTTCACTGAAGCGGTTTTTGCGATCAGCGCCAGCGGTAATCGTGTTGGCCAGTGCGGTGGCCGTTGGCGTCACGGTCGCGCCCGCCGCCGCGGCAACCCTCACCGGCGTCACGGTGAAGGCCAACCTTGCAGACCATCTGCCAACGTCGGGAAACTGCATCCGCTACGCGCCAGTCATCTCCGGCAACGGTGACAGCGACTCGCCGAGTGCTTGGGTGACATCGTCCGGAGAAGCCCAGACGGCTCACGGCAAGGGCGGCTACAACTGCCCCGGCTCGCTGGACACCTCGTCGCAGAGCGCCATCGGCTTCAAGCCCACGGCCGCAACGTCGTTCAACACCGGCGCCACCTTCCTCATCGGGCGGATGACTCACTACAACAACCCGATCACCTCCAGCGCCAGCCACTACACCGGCAACCTCAACGTCGACTTCGGTGGCACCGCACTGCAGTTCCCGTGGACCCTCTGGGAGACCGACAACGGCTTGACAGGATCCGACTGCCCCACCGGCACCACGGACAATGGTTGCAACGACGAGGTCGTGTTCACCACACAGATTGCGCCGCCGCTGTGGACCATCAACGGCATGTCCTACAAGATGGTGCTGCTCGGCTTTGTATCGAACACGACTTCCACGTGTCCGGCCACAGCGGCAAGCGGCGCCACCATCACCAACCAGTTCATCACCGCCGAGGGTACGAACACACACGGATGCCTCTACGCGCAGCTCACGCAGGTGCGTCCGCTGGTGATCAAGAAGGCCGTTGCGTCGGCGCAGACCCCTCCGTCGTCGGTCCCGGCGTTCGGCTTCACCCCCACCTCATCATTGGCCGGCAGCCCGTGGACGGGCAGCTTCAACCTGACGCCCACAGTGGCAATGCCGGCGTCGTCGACCACCCGCGATTTCCTGCCGTCGTCGGAAGACCTCACCGTCGTCGAGGGTGCACCACCCGCCAATTGGGCGCTGACCAGCATTGCGTGCGTCGACGGTGTTGGTGCCGCGCTCACGGGTGTCACCTACGACACCGCGACGCGCAGCCTGGTGATGAACAACGTGCCTGATGCCAACACGGCCGCCGCGGCGCCGATCTCGTGCACCTTCACCAACACCTACACCGCTCGGGCCACGCTCACCTTGGTGAAGACGGTCGACAACGGTGGTGTCGGTACTGCCAATCCCACCGATTGGACGCTCGGCGCTGCCGGCAACACCAACATCTCGGGTAAGAGTGGCAACGCAGCAGTCACCAACCAGTCGGTGGTTGTCGGTACGTACACACTCTCGGAGAGCTCCGGTCCGATCGGCTACGCACAGAATGGCGCCTGGACCTGCAAGACCTCCACAAATGTGGCGGTGACGGTCACCAATGGCCAGGTTGCGCTCACCGACGGGCAGAACGTCACGTGCACCGTCAACAACCGTTACGCCCGCGGCCAGTTC
>DAORTY010000098.1:0-13936 GCA_035432905.1 Ilumatobacteraceae bacterium
CTTCGGCACCACTGACGATCTCCATGATCTCGGTGGTGATGCTGTCCTGGCGGGCGCGGTTCATGATGCGGCTGAGGTTCTTGATCAGTTCCTCGGCGTTGTCGGTGGCGCTCTTCATCGCCCGCTGGCGGAAGGCGTGCTCACTGGCCGCCGCATTGAGCAGCGCGGCGTAGATGCGAGCCTCGACGTAGCGCGGCAGCAAGGTGTCGAGAATGGTGCTCGGGTCCGGCTCGAACTCGTAGTCGGCGGAGGCACCTGACGCATCAGGCGCCTTGCCGTCACCGCCGGCAACCGTCTCGCGGTCGAGCGGGACGAGTGGGCGCAGGACGACTTCTTGCGAACCGGCGCTGATGAAGCGCGTGTAGACCAGCTCGACGCGGTCGAACTCGCCGGCCACATATCGAGCCACGACGTCTTCACCGATGGCACGTGCCTGGGCATAGGTGGGGCTGTCGCTGAAACCGCCGTAGGTGGCGGCGATGTTGTACCCACGGAACTTGAAGTAGCCCTCGGCCTTGCGACCAATGGTGACCAGGGCGTAGTCCTTGCCCTCGAGCACATCAGCCCTGACCGAGCCCTCGGTGGCGCGCTGGACACCCGAGTTGTAGCCACCGCACAAGCCTCGGTCGGCAGTGATGACGACATAGGCGGTGGTCTTCACCACGTCGCGGCCAGCCAGCATCGGCGACTGCGATGAGCCGCCGGCGGCAGCGAGGTCCTTGACGACTTCGGTGATCTGCTCGCTGTACGGCACCGCTGCGGCAACGCGCTGTTGCGCCTTGACGATTCGAGATGCCGCAATGAGTTCCATGGCGCGCGTGATCTTCTTCGTTGCCTGGACGCTGCGAATGCGACCGCGAAGAATGCGCTCCTGACCTCCAGCCATGACTACTCCGTTGCCAGCGTCTTGTTGCTGTGAGCTTCGCCCACTGCGACAGCATCGGTGGCGGTGGCATCGGCGGCGGCCTTGGCAGCAACTGCGCTGGCGGCGACGAACGATTCCTTGAACGAAGCGATGATGTCACCGAGCTCACCGGGCACATCGGCCTTCGGGTTGCTGCGCATACCGGCCAGCAGGCCACTCTGTGTGCTGCGCACGTGCTCGAGGAGTTCGGCCTCGAAGCGGCGAACGTCGGCGACCGGCAGGCTGTCGAGATAGCCCTTGGTGCCGGCGAACACGACGACGACCTGCTCCTCGACGGGCATCGGGCTGTTGAGCGGCTGCTTGAGCAGCTCGACTAAGCGGTAGCCACGCTCGAGCTGGGCCTTGGAGATGGCGTCGAGCTCGGAGCCGAAGGTGGCGAATGCCTCCAGCTCACGGAACTGGGCGAGGTCGAGCTTCAAGGTGCCCGACACGCCCTTCATCGCCTTGATCTGCGCAGCGCTTCCCACGCGAGACACCGAGATGCCCACGTCGACGGCCGGGCGCACACCCGACTTGAACAGGTTGTCCTGCAGGTAGACCTGACCGTCGGTGATGGAGATCACGTTGGTGGGGATGTAGGCCGACACGTCGCCGGCCTTGGTCTCGATGATCGGCAGAGCCGTCATCGAGCCAGCGCCGCGCTCATCGCTGAGCTTCGCCGCCCGCTCGAGCAGGCGGCTGTGCAGGTAGAACACGTCACCGGGGTACGCCTCGCGGCCCGGCGGGCGGCGCAACAACAGCGACACCTGACGGTAGGCCTCGGCCTGCTTGGAGAGGTCGTCGTACACGATGAGGGCGTGCTCGCCATTTTCCATCCAGTGCTGGCCCATCGCGCAGCCACCGTAGGGAGCGAGGTACTTGAAGGGAGCCGGGTCAGAGGCGGGAGCGGCCACGACGACGGTGTACTCCAACGCTCCGTGCTCACGCAGCGTCTCGACCGTCTGAGCGACCGTCGAGCCCTTCTGGCCGATGGCGACATAGATGCACTTCACGCCGAGGCCACGCTGGTTGATGATGGCGTCGATGGCGACCGTGGTCTTACCGGTCTTGCGGTCACCGATGATCAGCTGGCGCTGGCCACGGCCGATGGGGGTCATCGCGTCAATGGACTTGATGCCGGTCTGCAGCGGCTCGTGCACGGGCTTGCGCCCCATGATGCCGGGCGCCTGGATCTCGACTCGGCGCTGGATGCCACCGACGATGTCGCCCTTGCCGTCGATGGGCTGGCCGAGCGCGTTGACCACGCGGCCGAGCATGGCATCGCCGACGGGCACCGACAGGATGCGGCCGGTGGCCTTGACGGTCTGGCCTTCCTCGATCTCGAAGCCTTCACCGAGCACGACGGCGCCGATGGACGACTCGTCGAGGTTCAGTGCCAGACCGATGGTGCCGTCTTCGAACTCGAGGAGCTCGTTGACAGCACAGTCGGGCAGGCCACTGATGCGGGCGATGCCGTCGCCGACCTGGGTGACACGGCCCACAGTGCGGGCCTCCAGCGAGGGCTCGAAGCCATCGAGATTCTTTTTCAGCGCTGCTGCGATGTCGCTAGCGCTCAGTGTGAGTTCAGCCATGTTCTTCGTTGCTCCGATTGTGCGCCTGTTAGAGGCGGGACTTCAGCTGGTCGATGCGGGTACGGACGCTGCCGTCGATGACGGTGTCGCCCACGGTTGCGACGAGGCCGCCCAGAACGGACGGATCGACGACGACTTTCAAGTTGACCTGTTTGCCGGTGGCGTTGGCCAGGGCGGCCGCAAGGCGGGTCTCCTGGTCGGCGGTGAGGGCCACTGCCGTGCGCACTTCGGCGACTTCTTGGTGTTTGGCGGTGCTGGCACGGGCCACGAGCAGGTCGACGATGGCGGGCAGGTCGCGAGTGCGACCCGAACCGACAACCATCGAGATCAGCTGTGTGGTGGTGCTGGTGGCCTTGCCGCCGAGAAGATCCTCGATGATGGCTTGGCGCTTGGCCGGTGGGATCTGCTCGTCGCTGAGCGCAGCGCGTAGGGCATCGCTGCCCTCGAAGCTGCGGGCGAAGCGGAACAATTCGTCTTCCACCTCGTCGATGTTGCCTTCGGCGCGAGCGATCTCGAACAGACCGCGTGCGTAACCTTCGATGCGGTTGTCGCTCATGCGCTTGCTCCGACTCGTGCGATGAAGTTCTCGATGAGTTCCTGCTGGGTGGCGTCGTCGAGCGAGCCGGTGACCACGTGGTCGACGGCAGCCGATGACAGTCGGGCGATCTCGGCGCGTAGTTCGTCGCCCACCCTGCTGTTGGCAGAAGCGATGTCGGTGACAGCCTTGGCCTCTACCTCGGCCACTTCCGTGGCCAGGCGAGCCCGGCCATCTTCCAACACTGCGGCAGCCTGGGACTCGGCGTCGCTGAGCAGGCGTGCCCGCTCGGCGGCGATATCGCCCTTGGCGGCACGGATGCCGGCGGCCTCGGTGGACGCTGCAGCCTTGTCGGCAGCAGCGGCGTCGAGTTCCGTCTGGATCTTGGCTGTGCGGGCTGCGAACGCCTTCTTGATGGGCGGGCCACCGAACTTGTACAGCGCGAAGAAGATGATGAGCGACGCGAGGCTGCCGTAGATGATCTCGGCGGCCTCGGGAAGGATCCAGCTGTGCGTGGTGACATGGCCGTCGGCGTCGGTGACGATCTCCTCGGACATGACGCGACCGGCGATTCGACCGGTGGTGGCAACAATGCTCAGGATGCTCATCGTGCCATCACCTCGCTGACGACCTGGTCGACGACGGCAGCAGCCGGGCGTCGGCCGGTGGCCAGCTCACCGGCGCGGCCGGCGACATCACTGACCGCAGCGTGGATCTGGTCGCGGGCAGCGGCGCGGACGCCCTCTGCCTGAGCCAACGCGGCGGCACGGCGATGGGCGATGCCGACGTTGACCTCGGCCAGCTTGGCATGACGCTCGGCTTCCAGAGTGACGCGTGCAGCGTCGACGACACGGGCAGCTTCGGCCTTGATGCCTGCAAGCTGCGCCTCGTAGTCGGCGACTTCGGCACGAGCCGACGAACGCTCGGCGTCAGCAGAATCGTGCGACGACTGGATGCTGTTGTAACGGGCATCCATGCCTCTCTTCACCTTCGGGAAGAGCACGAACCGCATCAGCAGTGCGAACACGATGAAGGAACCTGCGCCCCACGCGAGCTCTTTCACTTCTGGAATGATGGGTCCCGGATCCTTGCTCACGGTCTCTGCTGTACCAGTTTCGTCAGCAGCGATGAAGTGAGCCGAAGAACCGTGCCAATGAATGGCGGGGAGGTGTACGACGGCGGAATGCACGTCAGCTCCTTCGGATTGAACGGACAATTGCGAGACGGCTCAGAGACCGATGAGGATGAAGACCACGAAGCCGATGAGGGCGAGTGCCTCGGTGAAGGCGATGCCGAGGAACATGGTGGTACGCACCATGCCGGCTGCTTCTGGCTGACGAGCCATGGCTTCGACGGACTTGCCGACGAGGTAACCAATGCCGATGCCAGGTCCGATGGCGGCCAGGCCGTAGGCGAAACCGGCCGACGTGGCGGCGGCTGCGGCCTTGTCGGCGTCTGCCTGCTGCTGGTCGAATGCGGCGCCGATGAGGTGGCTGAATGCTTCCATTTTTCTATTCTCTCCTGAGAGGTTCTGGGTAGTGGAGACTGGCTAGATGTCGTGAAGTGAGACGGGTGAATCAGTGTTCGGGATGTGCCGCGCCACCGATGTACACGGCGGTGAGGATGGTGAAGATGTATGCCTGCAGGAACGCCACCAACACCTCGAAGGCGGTGAGGAAGACGAGCATGAAGAACGGCAGGATGGCCATCGGCTTGAGCAGGAACTGCGACGTCTCGGCGGTGACCAGGGAGCTCGTGAGCAGGGCGAAGGTGACGAGCAGGATGTGGCCGGCGAGCATGTTGGCGAACAACCGGACCATCAGCGAGAACGGGCGCACGAGGATGTTGGAGATGAACTCGATGGGCGTCACCAGGATGTACAGCGCCTTGGGCACGCCAGGCGGGAACAGCGTGCTCTTCAAGTAACCGCCGAGCCCCTGGTGCTTGATGCCGACACCGTTGTAGATGACCCACACGAGCAGGGCCAGGAACATCGGGATCGCCATGCGAGCAGTGGCCGGCATGTACAGGAACGGAATGATGCCCGGCACGTTGCAGAGGTAGACGAACAGGAACAGGCTGAGCAGGAAGGGGGTCCAGCCGAGGCCGTCCTTGCCCATGGTCTGCATCACGATGCCGTCCTCGATGAATTCCACCGAGGTCTCTGCCAGGTTGCGGACGCCCTTGGGTGCTTCGAGTGCGTTCTTGCGGCCAGCGAGGAGGAAGATCAGCGAGCCGATCACGGCGGCGGCAACCGCGATGAGGGCGACCTTGTTGAAGGTGCTGAACAGATCTTTCCAGCGCAAGATCGAGTTGATCTCTGGGAAGGAGAAAGCTTCGGCGATCACGTGGTGTTCCTGTGGGTTCGAGTCGGGCAGGTGCAGTTGAAAAGGGTGTTACGAGAACGTGTTACTGGCGAGCGGGCTTGAGCCCGGGGTGTGCGAGCGAGAGGGCAACGTACTTCATCTCCCAGATCAGCAGACCAAGGTGCGTCACGATGATGGTCGTTCCGAGTGCTGGAAGTGAAATCCATCCGGCGTCCTTCACGAGAAACACTGCGAGAAAGATGAGACCGAGACGGATGAGATACCCGAACAACACGGCCCCCATCATGAGACCGAGGCTGATGCGGGCAGTAGTGGCCACGAGCGTAGCGGCCAAAGCGAAGTTGACAAGCACAATCGCGATTGCATAGGCACTGCTGTACGCGCCGTTCATGCCCCAGATGAAGCCGCAGACGACAATCATCACTGGCGCGACGATCAGACCGCGCCGAACCATGTCTTTGGTGACAGCGACTTCCGGAGCCGGCCCCGAGAGTGCAGTCGTTGCAATCATGGCGTCGCTCACAGCGCCTCACCCTTGATGCCCGTGTCCGCACCGGCGGTGTCCACTTCGACGATCTTGTGGCGGGGCTGGGTCTGAATGCCCGCCATCCGCTCGGCCTCGTGCACCTTCATCTGGGCTGTGTACTCGAAGTACATCTTGACGAACTGGCCGGTCACACTGAGGATGACGAGGCCGATCATGAAGGCTGGGCGCGTGTCGAGCCAGCGGTCGAGGACATACCCGATGCCGAGGAACACGAGCACCACCAACGCGAAATCCATGCCGCGGCCCAGCGTCTGGCCGGACTGCTGGTGCTCAGCGATCTTGCGCTGGTCGGGCAGGAGTTTCAAGGGGGCGTTGATTCCTCGGGAAGCGTGCCGGTTGCATCATTGCAACGAGCTTGTGAACGCGCACACAATGTAGTCGATCGCGCGACCCCTCGTGCAAACCCGGGGAAAGTTCGAGAGATCTACGCCCGCCGTCGGCGAATCTGAGGGTGCAGGATCGTGTACAGGACCAGCCCGAGCATCGCCGCACCGATCGGTATGTAACTGACGCCGCTGCCGGTGAAGACCGGATAGAGCACGAATGCCGAGAGCAGCGCCGTCCAGGTCCACAAGATGAGCACGCTGCGCCGCTGGCCGTGCCCCATCTCCATCAGTCGGTGATGGAGATGCTTCTTGTCCGCCGACGCCACACCTTGGCGGCGCGCAGCGCGACGCAGGATCGCGAACAGCGTGTCGAGAATGGGCACGCCAAGAATGAACAGCGGGATGATCAGCGGCGCAAGGAAGAAGTAGGTCTGGCCGCCGGGACCGGCATTGAACGGGTCGGCGCGACCACCGACCACGCTGGTACTGACGGCCATCAACAGTCCGAGCAAGAGCGCCCCACCATCACCCATGAAAATTCGAGCCGGGTTGAAGTTGTGCGGCAGAAAACCCACGCAGATACCTACCGCGAGAATTGCAACGAGCGAGCCGATGTTGGGCTGGACGATCATTCCGGGGATGTCGGCGAGATGTTGGCTGTAGAGGAAGAAGGCGCCGGCGCCGATGGCGACGATGCCCGCTGCCAGACCGTCAAGACCGTCGATCAGGTTGATGGCGTTGGTCATCCCCAGCAGCCACAGCACCGTGATCAGCGGCGCCCAATCGCTGCTGAGGACGTACACGTCGAGGAACGGAACGCGGAAATACAACATCTGTACGCCGTAGTAGACGAGGATCGCACCCGCTGCGATGGTGCCCATGACCTTTGCCGGGGCCGAGATCTCATGGATGTCGTCGATGAACCCGATGAGGAAGATGGCAGTGGCAGCGAATAGAACACCGCGTGGCTCGGAGAAGTTCGCATACAACGGATCGAAGACATCCATCAAGCGCGATGCGGCAAAGGCAACGATGAAACCGATGAACATTGCGATGCCACCGACATTCGGTGTGGCAACGGTGTGAACTCTTCGATCATCGGGCTCGACCACCCACCTCAAACGGCGAGCGACCTTGCCGACGATGGGGGTGGTCACGAATGTCACCACCGCGGCAATGGCACCGATCAGCAGATACGACCCCGTGCGCGGCATCACGGACGCCGAAGTCGAGGGTCGTGCGACTCGAAACCCTGATGGCCGAACCAGCCCGCCACCACCACGGCAATCAAGAAGTACAGGGGCAGAGACAGTGACGTGCTCGCCGCGTGACGCAGGACTGCAACGACCCAATCGACGTAGGGAACGAGCGGTATGTGCAACGCATCGCCGTTGTCGTTGAACGACTTCACCAACACATGACGCTCGACGTAGAACATCGCCATCACGACACTGACCGCGGTGATGGCAATTGCAAGGACGGCGGCCTGGACACCAGGACGACGCATACCGGCAAATACCCCGTAGGCAACGACGACACCGAATAGCGGAACCAGGTAGGCCTGAATGGAGTTCGTTCCGATCACCACCAGGAACCATGCCACTCTGGCCAGCACACCCGCTGCGACGCCGAACAGCGCGCCCCGAGGTAGCGAGCGCTCGGGCCCCGTTCTGTCAGCCACGTTGCTCACGAGGAATCACTGTAGCGATCAGGCGTACGCGGGGAACCGCGCACAGAGCGCTGCCACATCAGCCTTGGCCGCCATGACGGCCGCGGAGTCAGCCCGGTCGCGCAGCACGCGAGCGATCAGCTCGGCGATCACCACCATCTCCGGCTCCTTCATTCCCTGCGTAGTCACCGATGGGGTGCCGATGCGAACACCGCTGGTCACGAACGGGCTGCGCGGATCGTCGGGGATGGTGTTCTTGTTGAGAGTGATTCCACCCTCGTCGAGAACGGCCTGAGCTTCCTTGCCGGTGAGGTCAGCATCGAACGGACGCAGATCGACCACCATCAGATGGCTGTCGGTGCCACCGCTGACAAGTCGGAAACCCTTGTGCACCAGGGCCTCGGCGAGCGCGCTGGCGTTCTTCACGATCTGTTGCGCGTAGTCCTTGAACTCCGGCTGCATGGCCTCGTAGAAGGCGACGGCCTTGCCGGCGATGACGTGCTCGAGCGGGCCGCCCTGCCAGCCGGGGAACACCGCCTTGTCGATCGCGGCGGCGTACTCGGCCTTGCTGAGGATGCACCCGCCTCGTGGACCGCGCAACGTCTTGTGGGTGGTGAACGTGACGATGTCCGCGTACGGCACCGGATTGGCGTGCGCGCCGCCGGCGATCAGCCCCGCCAGGTGGGCTGCGTCGAACATGAACATCGCGCCGACCTCATCGGCAATCGCCTTGAATGCAGCCGGGTCGAGGCGACGCGGGTAGCTGGTGGTGCCGGCAACGATCAGCTTCGGGCGGTGCTGCAGTGCGATGTCACGCACCTCGTTCATGTCGATGCGCTCTTCCCCCTTGGTCACCTTGTAGGGCACGAAGCGATACATCTTGCCGCTGGCGTTGACGGGCGAGCCGTGGGTGAGGTGCCCACCGTGATCGAGGCTGAGACCCAGCACCGTGTCGCCGGGCTGCAGGATGGCCTGGTAGGCGCACATGTTGGCGTTGGCGCCGCTGTGTGGCTGCACGTTCGCGTGTTCGGCACCGAACAGTTCCTTCACGCGCGAGATCGCCAGCGATTCGATCTGGTCGACGATCGCGTTGCCGCCGTAGTAGCGCTTGCCCGGCAGACCCTCGGCATACTTGTTGGTCAGCGCGCTACCCACGGCACGCATCACCGCCGGCGAGGTGAAGTTCTCGCTGGCGATGAGCTGCAGGCCGGTGCACTGACGCTGCACCTCGGCATCGATGAGGTCGAAGACCTCCGTGTCGGGCTTGGTGTCGCTGGGGAACGGCATGTCAGAACTCCGTGTTGTCGTTGGCGTTGGCGGCGCTGGCGGATTCGTCGCGCTCGATCTGCATCACTTGCTCGACGCGGCGCAGGTGGCGGCCGCCTTCGAACTCGGTCGTGAGGAACAGTTGGAGGATCTCCTCGGCGAGACCGGTGCCCACCACACGACCACCGATGCTGAGCACGTTGGCGTCGTTGTGTTGGCGAGCCATGCGAGCGGTGTACAGGTCGTTGCACAGCGCGGCACGCACACCATGCACCTTGTTCGCTGCCAGCTGTTCGCCCTGGCCGCTACCGCCGATGACGATGCCGAACAGCGCGTTGCCGTCGCGCACGGTGCGACCGACCGACGCGCAGATCTCCGGGTAGTCGACCGGCTCGGTGCTGTGCGTGCCGTGGTCGAGCACGTCGTGCCCACCGGCCTGCAGGGCGCCGATGAGGTGTTGCTTGAGTTCGAACCCGGCGTGATCCGAGCCAATCGCGATCAGTGACATCACAGCGAGTGTAGGTGACACCAACGCCCCCAACCCCCCGTCGCGCCCAGCGCGTTTGTGTACTTTGCTCGCTCAGCGACCGAAAGTACACGAACGCCGGGGAGAGCCGGTTCGCTGGCGGACGCGGCCAGTTCGTACCCTGGCCAGATGTCGCTCGACCCCCGCACTCCAGTCCTCATCGGCGCCGGCCAGTTCGTGCACCGCGCCACCGGCTTGGACGATGCACTCGACGCCTCTGCACTGATTTGCGAGGCCATTCGCTCGGCTGCCACCGATGCCGGGCTTGGCGAGGTGCCGAACCCCGATTCGGTGCGGGTGGTCGGTCTGCTCAGCTGGAAGTACGGCGACCCGGCGTGGGTGGTGGCGAACCAACTGGGGCTCGCCCCCCGCGAGACCGCTGCAACCACGATGGGCGGCAACAGCCCCCAGACGCTGGTCAATGGCACGGCGATGGAAATCCAGCGCGGCGAACTGGACCTGGCCATCCTGTGCGGCGGCGAGGCCTGGCGTACGCGGATGCGGGCTCGCAAGGCCGGCGTGGAACTCGATTGGCCAACCGCGCCCGTTGAGCAGACACCTCGCCTGTTGGGCGAGGACCTGGAGATGAACCACCCCATCGAACGGGCCCGCAACATCGTCATGCCGGTGCAGGTGTATCCGATGTTCGAGACGGCCATTCGAGCGGCGGCGGGTCGCACGGTCGAGGAACAACAGGTGCTGAGCAGCGAGCTCTATGCGAAGTTCAGCGAGGTTGCGGCAGCCAACCCCTACGCCTGGATCCGTGAGGCGAAGACAGCCGAGGAGATCCGTACCCCTTCGGCCACCAACCGCATGATCGGCTTCCCGTATCCGAAGTACATGAACTCGAACAACGATGTCGACATGGGTGCGGCGCTCATCATGTGCAGCGTCGAGAAGGCAGAAGCGTTGGGCGTGCCGCGCGACCGATGGGTGTTCCCCCACTCCGGCGCGGACTGCCACGAACACAACTACATCAGCAATCGGTGGAGCTTCGCGGCGACGCCTGCGGTGGAGCTCGGCGGACGCCGCGCACTCGAGTTGGCCGGTGTCGGCATCGACGACATCGAGATCATCGATCTCTATTCGTGCTTTCCGTCGGCGGTTCAGCTGGGTGCACAGAGCCTCGGCATCTCGCTGGACCGTCAGGTCACCCGCACCGGTGGGCTCGCCTTCGCCGGCGGCCCGTGGAACAACTACGTGATGCACGCGATCGCAACGGTGATGAACGACCTTCGCGACAGGCCCGGTGCCAAGGGCCTGGTGTGGGCCAACGGCGGGTACGCCACCAAGCACTCGTTCGGTGTGTACAGCACCACCCCCCCGACGTCGTTCCAGCACGCCTACCCGCAGGACGAGATCGACGCGATGCCGCGCCGCGAGCTCGCAGACCGCGAGGAGGCACAGGGCAGCGCGACGATCGAGGCATACACCGTGATGTTCTCGCGTGAGGGCCGTCCAGACACCTCGTTGGCCGCATGCCTGCTGGCCGACGGGCGCCGGGCGTGGGGCACCTCATCGGACGATGCCCTGACCACAGCGATGTGCGAGGGCGAATGGGTCGGTCGTGCTGTTCAACTGGACTCAGACGGCACACTCTTCAGCTAACGACACTCTTCAGCTAACGACACTCCAGCCAGACATCCCCGGGTTGCATGGTCCGCGGCGGAATGGATCAGGTGTGCTCGGCGCGTTGCTCCACTTGGGCCGTGAGCGCAACGAACTCTTCCCACCAGTCCTGCTGGACCACATCGTTGGGCTCTGCCACGGCACCCGCGACGATCGTCGAGAACAACCGAGCCATGAGCCGTACGAAGGCGGATTCGCTCATCGTGACGGTTTCGTAGGGGTTGTACACGTGGACGATCGGCACGACCTCGTCGTCTTCCTCGTCGTCGTCTTCCTCGTCGTCGTCGTCTTCCTCTTCGTCGTCTTCGTCGTCTTCGTCGTCTTCGTCGTCGTCGTCGGCGTCGTCGTAGCCGTCGAAGTTCTCGTCGTCCTCAGCACCGAAACGGAAGCCGCTGTCGTTCGAGTCCCTGCCGGTGTGCTCGACGACGCCCTCGGCGAAGAACACCAGAGCGGACAAGGAGCTGCGCGAGAGAAAGCCGCGCAGCATCACAGCGCCAGGGAACTCCGCAACGGTGGCGTTGGTGTACTTGGTGGGCACACCCGGTACCCAGCTGATCGTGATCGAATCGATCAGGGTGTCGTCAATCATGTCGTCCATTGTGTCCCTGTCACTCGATGAAGAAGGTGTCGACGCCGGCACCTCCGTTGTAGTAGCCGGCGACCTTGCCGCCGTCATTCGCGACGCCGGCGAAGTTGGGCGTGGCCGGGTCGAATGTCTTGGCGCGGATCGAGTTCCAAATCGCCTCGTTCGCGTAATCAGCCCACTTGGCCGGCGATGCGGCAAGACCCTTGATGACGGTCTTCTGCTTCGCCCCGGCACCCAGCTCGGCCGTGTCGTCCTTCTTGCGCAGGCGGTATTCCAGCACAGTGACTCCGGCCGGCTTGGCGATCGCCGTCTCCTTGCTGATCTCGCCGAGCGTCAACGTCAGGTTCTCGAGCGCTGGCTTGGTGACAGTCTTCTTGCCCTTGGTGGTGGTGACGGTGCTCCCATCCGCCTTCGGCTTGTTGTACGTGCCGGACTGAGCAATGGCGGCGCGGAAGTTGTCCTCGTCATGACAACCCTTGATCTGCCCACCCTCGATCTTGTCGACGTCTTTGATGTGGTCGATGGTGGCCGAGTTGGCACCGACGAACGTCTTCAGGAACGCGGCATTGCCCTTGTAATGAACGAACACGTCAGCCGTGAGCAGCTTCACCTCGGCCAACTCTTTGAAACGAGCCGTGCCGATCGCGTTGACCAACGCTTCGACGTCAGAGTCGGAGAGAGCAGCGCGCAGATCGTCGATCGCGAACGTGGCGGGCACCAAGGCAGGCAAATCCTTGGTGATGAAGGCACTCTTGGTCGGGTCGGGCAGCCGCCGCAGAATGCTGCGCTGCGCCGAGCCGCTCTGCTGCACCACATGCGTCAACTCATGGGCGAGCAACTCTTGACCTGACCTCGATGAGAAGTCGCGAGCACCACTACCGAAGAAGATGTCGTTGCCCGTCGTGAACGCCTTGGCCTGGATCCGCTGACTGAGATCCTGTGCATCTGCACCAGAGTGAAGACGAACGGCGGAGAAGTCGGTACCGAAGGCCTTTTCCATCGGACCCCTGATCGACGAAGCCATCGCCGAACCGCCGCTGCGGCGGGCGGACTGGACGCCCGCCTCCACACCGTCTGACACCTGACCGCCGTCAAGACCGACATCTGGAGTGGACCGACGGACCGCTGCCGGGGCGACTCGCCGCTGAATGCCATCAGCGGCGGAGGGCGCGGAGCCACCCATCGTCAGGCGCTGCATCACCTCGGCCGCCACGCGGTCGGCTTCGAGCTCGTAACTGTCACCGGCTGGCCCGACGTTCATTTTGCGTTGGATCGTGAGACGTGCCGGCGCGGGCGTGGCAACCTGATGCGCCGGCGGAGCGAGCAACTGTTCCTCGGGTTCAGATTTCGCAGCCACTGACCTTCCGATCGCACGATCGGCCAGAGCACGTGCCGACCGATGCGACCATAGTAGACCGGTCGCGGCCGGCGGAGGTCCCCGCTGAGCCGTTCGTGAGGGCGTTCACCGGAAGTGGACGCGGTGGCTTCACACCCCGACGCTGCAGCCAGCGATGGTGGCAAGCTGTGCGGATATGCCGTCCACGCCGCTTTCCGTCATCGTCGATTGCGACCCTGGGCACGACGATGCCATCGCCATCCTCGTCGCCGCCCAGCACACCGACCTGCTCGGTATCACCACCGTTGCCGGCAATGCTCCGCTGGACGCCACGACACGCAACGCGATCATCATGCGCGATCTGCTGCAACTGGACTGCCCCGTCCACTCCGGAGCCAACCGCCCACTGACTCGACCGCCGCGGCACGCCGACTACGTCCACGGCGAGAGCGGGATGGATGGCGCGGACCTGCCCGAGCCCAGCGGTCCGCCTGCCAGCCGCGATGCCGTCGGCTTCATCATCGATACCTGCCGCGCGCAGGAGGGCATCTGGCTGGTACCCACCGGCCCGCTCACCAACATCGCCCTCGCACTTCGCGCCGCGCCCGACCTCGCCAGTCGCATCGGTGGTATCTCGTTGATGGGCGGCGGCACGTTCGGCAACCGCACGGCCGCTGCCGAGTTCAACCTGTG
>DAORTY010000099.1:0-13925 GCA_035432905.1 Ilumatobacteraceae bacterium
CGGAAAGGTTGGCGAACGAATAACGCTCGCGGGACACGGAACGAGAGGCCACGTGTTACTCCTCAATCTCTCTTCGGCAGGGGGCGCGCAGGGTCACTGAGACATGGCAGAAGCAGGACACAGATCGCACGGCAACGCCCGATGCTATCCGAGGGCAGTGCTGACGTCAACCGTCACAGGCAGAAGCCTGGCGGGAATTCCGTTGGCGGAACGGTAAGCCCACAAACCCACCGATGTCAAGGCTTTGCGAGCCATATGAACTGTGGTCTGAGCCTCAGTCCTTCGGGGTGGGCGCCACCCGGTAGAGGTCGTAGTCGCCGGATTGGACCATGAGTTCACCGTGTGCGGACCAGAACTCGTCGCTGGCCGCGTACTGGTATCGCTCCCAGGGCCCGATGAGCACCCACGTCACGCCGTAGGCCCTCACGATGTCGGCGGTCTGCTCACCGCCGCTGAGCACGACTCCCGATTGCATGACCCGGTCGTACCAGTCGGGCAACCCGAGGTCCGACGTCCATCCCGGGTAGCCGGTCACCGCCGGCACGCCGCCGAGTGCGGCTGTCGCGGAGGTGTTGGTCGCGCCGTACACCAGCACATCACCCGGCCGCTGGTGGGCCCGCAGCCAATCGGCGACGACGACCTCATCGGCCGTCACCCACGGGAACGCTGTCGTACGTTGCATTCCCCGAACCGTGTCCACGCCGCCGGTGACGATGAGCGCGCAGAACGCAACCACCGCCCCGGCACGCCGCAGCACCCGCAACCCGACGGATCCTCGCCGCAGCCACAGTCGACGAAGGAAGTCAGCGATGACAACACAACCACCCAACTGCCAGAACAGGAAGAACTTGGCGTTGTTGCCCGACCACGGGTGGAAGGAGATGAGGTTGGCGGCGATGAACCACAGCCACAGTGGCATCGTCAGCCGTAGCAGGCGTTTGTTCGCTGCGCCCGCAGCCGCGACACCCAGGAAGAGCGGCAAGAAGATGCCGGCGTTGCGCAGCCAGAACAGCGGCCACGACTGGTTCTCCTCGGCGGCGATCCACCCGACCAGCCACCGCATCTGGCTGGTCGTGGGGGAAATGGCCCACGCGATGGGTAGGCCGACCACCGCCGCCGACAGCACGAACCAACCCCACTCCCGTCGACGATCGAACAACCAGGCCACGCTGCCCAGGGCGAGCCCGCTGAACAGCATGTGCACATGCGCAATGCCGGTCAATCCGATGAGGACGCCGGCGACGATGAACCCGTTGCGCGCCCAGGTCACCCGCGCCGACAGCACGATGATGAGCGCGGTCAGGCCGATGCACAGACCCAGCAGCGTCGAGCGCTGGGCGTAGAGCGAGACCGAAATCGTGTTGTCCAGCCAGATGCCCTCGTCGGGCATTCGCGCATATGTGCGAGGGATGGTCGTCAGTGCCGACCACCCCTGGTCGCCAACGTCGCGGACGAAGTACCACGCGCCCACTCCCCCGCTGAGGGTGAACAGCAGGAGGGTCAGCGCGGAGGTGAGCCGCGAGCCGGTCAGCCGCTGAACCGCGCACAGCAACAACGGTGTGAACGCGAGGGCCAGTACCCACGCCGACAGTGTCAGGGCCTGCGACAGCGTCGCGCCGGTCACCGTGAACGGAGCTGCGAAGTAGTCGGCCAGGAAGTGGTAGCGCAAGGGTGTCCCAGCGGCCAGCGGCGAGTGCAGCGCCCGGTTGTCGCCGAAGGCGAACGAGCCGGCGTACGCAAGGTGCGCAGACCAGTCACCGTAAATGGCGAGGTTGCCCGCACTGACGCCGTTGGACGTCGTCTGGTACGCGAGCGCCAGCGTTCGCGTCGCGACCACGCCGGCCGCGGCGGTCAGCAGCGCGAGCGGCCGCAGGCTGGACGCCTTGCTCATCGGCAACCGAAGCCGGGCGGCGCCACCGACAAGGTCGGCACGGCGGCCGCTCCCTGCCCGGTACGCACCGCTGGCACCTGTCAGTGCGGTCAGGACAGTGCCGACGGCAACCGTCCATCCGTTCATCCCGACAACCAGGAACATCGAGAAGGTCGTCACGCAAAATGCGACAACGCCCAGCACGACGCCGGCCGCGACGCGCTCCTCGACACGCAGTCGAACCGGTACCCAGTAGGAGAGCCCGTATCCGGAAATTGCGATCGCGGCGACCAGGAGTACCGACGGGAGCATTCGCGAAGGCTACGCAAGCGTCGACCGACGAACGCGTAGCCCGGCACATCGGCAAGAATGCCCGCCAATGGATTTCCGTCAGACGGTGCGAGCAAAGCAGACGTGGATCGCGGTCGGCATCACGCTCGTCTCGCTGATCGCGCACCTGTGGCAACTCGGCTTGCGCCCGTTGGCACATGACGAAGCGATCGATGCGTGGTACTCGTGGCAGGCAGGCCGTGGCGACGTCATGCGCTACGACCCCGTCTACCACGGACCACTGCGGTTCTACCTGGAGGGACCGATACTGCACCTCTTCGGTGGCGGCGCCGGCTGGGCCCGGCTCACCGCCGCGCTGGCGGGGGTAGCAGCGACCGCGATCATTGCCTCGTCTCGGCGCACCCTCGGCCGCGTCGGAGCACCGATTGCCGCACTGGTGTTCACGTTCAGCCCGACGGTGCTCACGGTCACGCGCACCGGGCGCGAGGACTCGCTCACCGCGCTGGTGTCGCTCGGTCTGCTTCTCGCGGTGACGTACATCATCACGCACCCGAGGCCGGCTCATATCGTCAGCGGGGGTGTCCTGCTTGCGCTCAGTTGGGCCCTCAAGGAGACGACGTTCCTGTTCGGGTTCGTCGCACTGCTGTTCTTCCTTGCGGCGGGTGTGGTTGCCTGGCGAGCTCCCACAGGATCGTGTCGTGCGGCCGTGCTGCGTGTGACCGCACTCGGTCGCACACCGTGGGCATGGTCGGTCACCGCGTTCCTGCTGGTGTTCATGGTCATCTTCACCTCCGGCTTTCGCTATCCGGGCGGTATGCAGAGTGGCTTCGTCGACGGCATCAAGTACTGGGCCAGCCAGCATGATGTCCATCGCGGCGGACAACCGTGGTTCTTCTATCTCACGATCTACGCAGCGTACGAGTGGCTGCTCATCGGGTTCGCGACCGTCGGGTTGGCGGTGTCGGTTCGGCGCAGGTCGTTGGTCGGCGCCTGGCTCGCAACGATGTGGCTCGGCCAGATGGTGGTGTACGCATGGGCCGGAGAGAAGTTCGCCTGGTTGGCGTTGCATCCGCTGGTGCCCGCCGTGTTGTTGGGCGGCATCGGCGTCCAGTCCGTCTACGAGCGCTTTCACACACCTTCCATGCGAAGGGCCCTTGCCGGCCTGCTCGTCGCCGCCGTGGCGCTGACAGCAGTGGTGGCCATTCGACCGGCGATCACCGATGGCGCCGACCCACGCGAGCTGTTGGTGACGGTCCAGACGTCCACCGACGTGCCCCCGATCGTGGAACGCCTGCGCGCCGGTCAGGCGGCGGGCACGATCAACACGATCCTCGTCGATCAACGAGGTGGCGGGTCGTGGCCGTGGGCCTGGTATCTCAACGACTTTCACGGAGTCGGCTACGTCGAGGTCGCCCCGGGCGACTTCCCCGAGGGCTACGACGCCTTGATCCTCGATGGCAGTGCAGGCACCCCGGTCGTGCCGCAGGGCTACACGATCGAGGAGTTCTCACTGCGCCGGTGGTGGGTGCCCGACTACGCGAACGTGACCATCGGCGACATGATCCGCTGGATGTTCACCCGCGAGACATGGAATAACACCGGCAGCTACCAACAGTTCCTCGTCATCCGCGTCGGGGCAGCCGCCTGAGCCAGCCAAACCCGCTCTCCGCACGGCATTAGGTTCGGCCCATGGGAGCGCACGCAATGAGGTCACACCCCAAGCGGGTGCTGCTCGTGCTGGCGGTCAGCGCCACCTTGGTGGTGGCTTCACAGAGGCTGTTTGCCGCCGGCCCCACCTCGGGGTGGGCCGTCGGAGTCTGGCTCGTGGGCGTGGCCGGCGCCGCCTGGGCCCTCGTACCCGTGGCCGAACGCAGTCTGCCGTTGGCCCGGGTGCCAACGATGCCACCGTTGCGGCCTCCCCGGGGAGGCTGGCGGTCAGTTCGCACCCTCACGCCGGTTGCCGTCACCGTCGTCGCGATGGTGGTGATATGGATTGCCCAGAGCGACCGCGCCGTCAGCGCGTCACGATGGGACCTGCTTGCGCTGTGGCAGCTCAGCATCGTCAGTGCGGTCCTGGTGGTCTGGCGGCTGCCTTCGGACGAGATACGCGAGTCTCTCGCCGAATGGTGGAGCCGTCACCGTGTCGACGTTGCGATCATGGGCGGGCTCGCCGTCGGCGCCGGGCTGTTGACCTGTGTGCGGCTCGGAACGTTCCCATGGACGTTCAACTTGGATGAGGGAGGGTTTGCTCTCGTCTCGGCGCAGATGGTCGACGGCTCGTTGCGCGATCCGTTCAACGTTGGGTATCTGGGGCACCCGACCATGTACAACGCGACACAGGCACTGTCGATGGAGATCTTCGGCCGCTCGATCGCTGCCACACGAATCGTGTCCGCGCTCCTCGGCGCGGCGTGCGCTCCACTTGCGTACGCGCTCGCGAAGCGCTGGTCCGCACGGCGAGTCGTCGGCATCACCGCAGCGGTGCTGCTGGGAACATTCGAGGCGCACCTGTTCTGGAGCCGCAACGCACTGCCGAACATTGCCTCCGAGTTCTTCGTCCTGGTCGTCCTGCTCCTCCTCGATCGCTCTCTGGTCGTCGGCACGCCCACCTCGTGGCTACTGACGGGTGTGGCCGTCGGTATGTCGCAGTACTTCTACTTCTCGAACCGAATACTCCTTCCCATCGTCATCATCGCGATCGTCGTGTCCCTCGTCCGATCGATCGCCCATGAGCAGGATCGACGCGATGCAACGACGCTCGGTGCCCGGCGCTTGCTGCTCGTGGTGGGCGGCTTCACGGTCACCGTGCTGCCCATGCTTGCCTTCTACTACCGAAGCCCTGGGCGACTGACCGAACGCGAGCGAGCGGTCTCTGTCTTCACCGATGGCTGGCTCTCCCAGCAAGCAGATGTCCTGGGCTGGTCGCCGGCACATGTGCTCTGGGATCAGTTCGTGTCCGCTGCCCTGCTCCCGTTCCGGACTGGGGCACATGGCTTCTATCGCGCCGACGTCCCATTCGTCGGGTGGTCGATGGCGGTCTTCGGTGCTGTCGGTCTAGCGCTCGTGACCATGCGCGCCGCCCATCGACGCCTCATCGCACCCGTCGGCATCTTCTGGGCAACTGTCGCCGGCATGGCCGTGACGCGGGGTTCCGCCGAAACCAACCGATGGGTCATGGCCATCCCGCTGTTCTGTCTGTTCGCCGCCGTCGGCCTGGTTGCGACGGCAGACACCATCGTGGCAGCGGTGCCTCGAACGCGAGTGTTCGTTGTCGCTGCAGGGTGTGCGACCGTTCTCATCGCCGCATCCCTCAGCATGCATGCGTTCTTCACGGACGATGATCGGATCGAGGTGTATTCGGACACCAACACAGAAGTCGCCGAGCACCTCGGACGCGAGGTGTTGTCGGTCGATCCGGCAGCCACCGTGTACTTCTCCGGCTCGCCTCGCATGTGGTACCACGGCTTCGGCGACCTCGTGTTCCGCACACCCGACGCGACGCCAATCGATCTGGACGTTCCCTGGTCGTCCTCGACACCACGGCCGGTCATCGATTCGACCACGATCTTCGTGGTCCTCCCCGAACGGTCGAACGAGTTGACCGTGCTACGTGCTTGGTTCCCCGACGCGGAAGTCCATGAGACCCGCTACCGGGGTGAGGTTCTGTACACCTCGATCGTCGTTCGCCCATCAGACGTCGCGCCGTGAGCGATCGACGTCGTGGTCAGCGAACCGATGAGCCAAGGCATTCTCGATCCACTTCGGCGATGAACAAACCTCCGCTGCGGTACACCTCGGACACGCACGTCGAGGCCAGCAACGTGGCACCAGTTCGGTCCACCGACAGCCGCTGCTCGACCAGCCCAAAAGCTATGTAGCGAAGCCGGTAGCGAGCCAAGAGCTCGGCGACTCGCGCGGGGTCGACAGTGGTGTACAGCTCCTTCATGTCTGCAACACGTTGGTCGACGAGCGTGCTGTAGTCACGTTTCTGCTGACGCTCGTGGTACGGCCAACCGATCGGTGTCGGCAGACCTGCCATCGTCGAGAAGCGGCTGCTCCAGATGTAGTCGTCGCCCGGCGCTTCTGCGATCGGCACGATGCCGTGCACGTTCGCCTGCAGCCACTTCAACAATGGCAGATCATCGGCGAGGGGCCGGTCCGTATCGCTGTAGCGAAGGTCGCTGTCGAAGTAGCCAAGTCCGTCCAACGAGAGCCGATCTGGGCTCAGCCGATCCTCCAGCCGAACAGGGGTCGCCAGAACGGCAAAGGCCACCGCCACGACGCCGGCGAACGCCACGAACGCGAACCCGGCTCGCCGATAGAGCCGTGGGGCCTGCGAGGAGGCCAGGGCCTGAGAACGCACCAGCACGATCAGCGAGACAGCGGAGCCGACAGCAAGCAGCAGCCATGCCTGGTACCACCCTTTGAACACCGTGTTCATTCGGCCGTCGTCGTTCTTCACGGAGTATTGCTCGATCACTGCGATGGCCAACCAGCCCACTGACATCAGCGCACATCCCAGCGACGAGACGGTCTTGGCCCTCCGCCCGATCACGGCAGCCGCCCCAGCCAACCCTGCGAGGACAACACACGTCACCTGAGTGGAACGTGAGGGGGCGAGAAGGAACACCCCGACTGCGGCAACGCCGCCCGCGAGCGCGATGAAATGGCCACGGCGAACGGACCGCAACACCGTGGGCGACGTGCTCACGTGCCGTCTGGCCCACCGCCACACGACCGGAAGTGCGACCAGCGCGGTACATGCCGCGAAGAACGCCCATTGGTCGGCCCAGCTGACCCAGGGGGTGCGCTGGGTCACGGGCTGCACGCCGGCGTCGTACACCTCACCGCGCCAGGCATAGGGCGCCCACGCCAGCACCACGCCAGCACCAACGACCAGCGCATCGCGCGCGGCGACGCGCCAATTGCCGCGTCGCACCAGCGCCACAGCGACGCACGTCAACGGCGCCGCCAGTGCGAGTGGATAGTCCCAGGTGTTGGTCGCACGAACCAGCCCGATCAGCACACCGACCGCCACCGCCAGCGCCAGCGACTGCGCGGATCGGCGCTCGATCAGCGAGCGATACCACGCAAGGCACAACACCAGGACCGTCAGCAACAGTGGCAGGCCCATCACGTGGGGGTGGACATCGCCGAACAACAACGACCACGCCGGGAACTCGGTGATCGCTGCCGAGTTCGGAATCACGCGGCTGGTGGCCCACCAATCGAACGTGCCGTGTTCCGTGCCGATCAGGCGCCCAACGAGCCCGGGCACGAACACCATGTTGGGCAGGACCACCACGAAACCGGCGGCCAGCAGACCAGCCCGCCTCGCCGTGGCCATCGATGCGCGCGACACCACTCGTCGGCCGTTACTGGCCACCGCCGAGCCGGCGGTGAATGCAGCACCGGCGGTGCAGCTGGCGAACAGCGCGATGGCGAGGTTCATGACCACCGTCGGCGAGGTGCGCAGCAGGCGACCCGGCAACGACAGCATCAAGTACCCGCCGTAGTAGTAGTTCAGCATCCCGCCCGACATCCACGAGTCGTAGGGCGGCAACGTGCGGGTACGCATCACTGACGTGAGCATGGTGAGCTCGAAGGGCTTCTCGCCGGCGCGCGACGGGTTCCACAGATCAGGGTTCATCGAGCGCAGCGCGATGAAGACCAGAAAGGTTCCGGTCGAGAGTGCCGCCGCCCACAGGATCGTCCGCCGACGCTGAGCCCACACGGACGCGAGGAGGTCCGCCCGACGCCGACCGAGCACGATGGCTGCACCGCACCATGCGGCGAACACCACTGCGACCAGCCCGCGCGTGAACGCCAGGCCGAGCCAGGTGACAGCAACGAACACGGCAACCGCCGGCAGCGCAAGACCCAACATCTTCGACACGCCCGCACCGGCGTCCGGAAAGCGGCGCAGCAGCGGCAGGAAAATGACGAACGCCGCGGCGCCCGCCGCTTCGACCACGAGCAACCAGCCGAGCAGATGCCACCACGGGCTGCCGGCGACATCGAACTCGTCGTTGTACGTGCCGCCCGTCTCGTTGGCAGCCACCTCGTCGGCGAACAGCATCAGTCCATTCGCGGTCGCCTTTTGTGGGGAGACGTGGATGGCAGTGGACGCTGCTGCTGGATCGAGTACCCGCAGCAATTCCTCGGCTGACACATCGCGTACTCGCTTCCAAATTCGAACTTCCGGATGGTCGTAGACGGAGAACGCCTCTTCCGCGCTCGAGTCATCGAGCCGCCACAGCTGCACACCGAAGAGTGAAATGCGCGGCGCGCTGGTGAAGGTCGCGACCCTCTCGAAGCCCAGTTGACCAGTGTCGAGAGCGGCGAAGAACTTGATGGTGGAGGGGTATCTCACCGGGATGCGAGTGACGGTCCGCCACACGCGAGGTGATGACTCGACGACGTAGTCCACTGCCGTGAGTTGAACGGCCAGTCGCTCGATCTTGGGCACAGTGTCTTCGCCGAAGAGGTCGAACTGGATGTTGGTCCATGCACCGCCATCGATGCCGTCGACCGACAACGGCAGCCAGTCGTCCCAGGCCTGCGACGACAACACCTTCCCCGCCGGCACGTTGGCGTCGATCCACCGCGAGGCCACGACTCGTGTGTTGTCGTGCCCGTACACACCGTTGACGAACGCAACCCCCCACAGCACCGCGACGCCCGCGAGCACCAGCGCCAGCGCTGGCCCAGCACGTCGTTGCAGCGCCGGGGCATGACGCGGACGATGCGCCCACAGAGCCAGCAGCCCAACGCCAGCCACCGCATGCAGCGTTGGAAGGATGGGCATGAAATAGCGACCGGTCGGGCTGAACGACCGCAGTGCAATCGCGCTCGGAAGTGCCAGCGAGACACATACGACCACGATGTTCCAACGAGCGATTCGGCCGCGGCGGCGCCAGAGGGCGACGAGTCCGGCGATCGCGGCGAGGAAGGCGCCCGGGCCGACCGTGAAGACGAACAACCAGCGCAGCACATCGATCACGACGATGCGGTTCGCCCACTGGATCGCTGGTGGCCAGTCGACCTCCCCGACCCTCACACTGATCCAGAAGTCATCGACGAACTTCTGTTTGAGCGCCCAGCCCAAGCCATCGAATGCAGCTGGGTTGGCCACACGAAAAGTGAGGATGGCGGCGAGACAGACGCTCAGTGCCCGTGCCAGATCAGCACGACGACGATGTCGGACCACCAGCGCAGCGCAGAGCAGCACCGGCACCATGCCGACTCCGACACCCGTGAGTTTGGCGGCGACCGCCACGCCGGCGGCCATTCCCGCCAGCGCGCCGCCTCTCACTGCGGCCGCAACGTCAGAGCTACGGTCGAGCCGCAGGGTGGCCCATACAGTCAGTGCGCTTGCCAGCCCGACCAGTGGCTCGGCACCGAGGAAGTGAGCGTGCTGAATGGCCACGACGCACGTGGCATACAGCGCTGCTCCGGCCAAGCCGGCGCGATGCCCACCAAGACGCCTGCCGACCAGGCCGACGACGACGATGGTCATCATGTCGATCAACGCACCCAGCAGTCGGCCGATGAGATCGACTTGATAGGCGTCATCGAATCGAGCGTGGCCGGTGTCGTCGATCAGGTCCACTCCGGTTGCGTCGATGGCATGCGCGATCAGCGACGCCGGCTGGCTTCCGGATGCCACGCCGTCGTGCAACCATCCTGCCGCACCACGAGCTGCGGCAAGAGTTATCGGCCCGTACGCAAAAGAGTTCATGCCTCGGTACACGTTTGCCGGCGACCGGTCCCCGTCGAGCCAATCCAAGAGTGGGCCGGCAAGCGAGCCATGAGCGGCCGGAGCCGGAGCATCGGCCAAACCGGCAGACGTCAGCGCCCAGTGCCGTTCGTCCGGCATCAGGTGCTGACGCTGATCGAAGTCGAGATTCCACAGTCGGGCGGTCAGCCCACCCAACGCCACCAGCGCGAGCAGCAGCGGCCAGAGCCAACGCCGGACAGGGACAGGGACAGGGACAGGGACAGGGACAGGAGCGACAGGCGTTGCCGGATTGCTCATGGGGTGGGTTGAAACCTCGGCAGGCCACGAGCACTGAACCGGATCGTTTGCCAGCCGCTGCGAAGACACGCGCGGGCAAGACGCCACACCCGAAGAGTCGACTGACCGTGCGCTCGCGGAAGGTGACGGATCTCCATCTCGGTCACTCTCGCGCCGGTCCGCGCCGCGCCGAGGGCAATCAAGATCGATGGCGCGAACGCATCACTCGGGATGAAGGGCGCGAGGTGACGAAACAGACTGCTGCGAACCAACTTGAACGGCACGTTTGCGTCGCGTAGCCACCGTCGAGCCAGGGTGGAGACGATGACGCGAGTGACGGCTGTGAGCACCAACCGATGTCGCGGGTCGTGACGTTCTGCACGAACACCGATCAGCAGGTCGCCGTCGGCCCGTTGTTGCCACAGCGTCGGGAACTGGGAGAGATCCACCTGGCCATCGGAGTCGATCTGGAAGATCCACTCGCCACGAGCGGCATCGAACCCGCGGCGGACGCTGACTCCGTGCCCGGCGTTCACCCCATTCGTCAGCACCCTGATGCGCGCATCGCTCGCCGAGGCGCGTTCCAGGGCCAGCGCGGTCTGGTCGGTGGAGCAGTCATCGATGACCACCAACTCACTGTCGGGTACCCGGTCGAGAACCTCACGGCGCACTTCGGTGAGTACTTCGTCGATGACGGCTTCCTCGTTGTACACCGGCATCACCACCGACAGCGTGCAGCGCTCTCCAGTCACGACCATGCCTCTTCCGGTGCCCCCGCAACCAGCAGGCGCGCCACGTCGGTGCCCATCTTGACCGAATGGTCCATGTTGCCCAGTTCATATCGCCAGGCGCCAAATCTGCCACGGGCGTAGATCTCCTGTTTCATCAGCCAGGGCTGAATGACAGCCAGCGCGTCGTCGCGGCCACGAGTGGGAACCGGATACGCGTAGGGAATGTGTTGCACGTGGCGGCTCACGACCGGTGCACCTGGCACCTTCAATCCGACGTCCTCCAAGGAGGCGACCACTCTGTCGACCAGACCATCGCGGTCGAGCGGACGCCACGACGAACTCGCGATCTCGGTCATCCATGAGCTGAACCGATCGGTGCGACCTTCCGGAACGTTGCTGGGGGAGTACTTCGCAAAGTTGGTGGCACGGTAGAACGGAACTTCCGGCTCCGGAAAGTAGAACCACGAGCGGTCGTCCGTCGTCGGCGATTCACAGCCGATTCCAACAATCGTCACGCTGTTATGCACGAGCGAGTCGGCAGCAGCCGCCACTTCGGCCGGCGCATCCACGATCGAGCGAACGAGGATGTCGAGCGGGCCGGTCCACACGAGATGGTCGTATGACCGCTCGACTCCCCCGATCACCACGGACCGACGGCGGGCGTCGACCTGCTCGACCGCGCTGTTGAAGCGAATGCTCGCTGACAAAGGGATTGCCGCCCGCCGATAGATCTCGCCGGTGCCCCCGGTGACGGGAAAGGCAAACAGGTTGTTGGGCCCCCAGCCGGGCTCGTCATGACGGTGAACAACTGCGGCCAGCGCCTTCTGCCAGGGGACGACCGACACTCGCTCGGCAATCCAGCCCGCGCTCATTACGTCGGCCGGGTGCGCCCACACCTTCTCGTTGTACGGCCGCATGAACTGGCGAACGATGCCGTCGCCGAAGGTGGCCAGCATCCACGACGCAAAGTCGGCGGCAGGCTCGTCGATCGTGGCAGTTGCCGTGCCGGCGGCGATGAGGCCGATGAGCGCTTCCTCGGCGAGCGCCGGCGGCAGGTGATGAAGGTTGTTCTGAAACGGGTACGGCACCCAGCTGTCGGCGACCCGGACGAATGACGAGCGCTCGTGGTGCAGCAGGTCGCCACCCATCACGTCGACGAGCAGGCGGTCGAATTCGCCATAGTGCGAGAACACCACATGGCCCCCGAGGTCCCAGGTGAAACCTTGCGGATCGACCACCGATGACGCCAGTCCTCCCACGCCGCCGGTTGATTCCAGCACCTCGAAGTCATCGTGACCGAGCGCTCTCAACTCCCGGGCACAGCCCAGCCCACAGGGCCCCGCGCCGACAATGACGATTCGGCCTGTCGACATTCGCGACAGGCTAGTCGCCGTCGGCCATGAGGCACGGCCGGGGTTTGTGCGATTGTGGTACCATTCTCAGCATCTATTCGCATTGATGGGATTGAGCGATGAGAAAACACATCACCAATGCCGCCTTGATCTCCGCCGTAGTGATGTCGTTCACTCTCGTGGTGTCCGGGCAGGCGGGCGCTCGACTTGTCGCCCCACAGTGCATCACACCGACAGCAACGCCGACGGCAACCGCGTCCGCGACGGCAACCGCTACGCCCGCGGGCAACCCAACGGCGACCGCAACGCCGACCAACACCCCAACGGCGACGCCAACGGCGACCCCCACCAACACCCCAACGGCGACCCCAACTGCCACGCCGACGGCGACCCCGACCAACACCCCAACTGCCACGCCGACGGCGACCCCGACCAACACCCCAACGGCGACGCCGACGGCGACCCCGACCAACACCCCAACGGCGACGCCGACGGCGACCCCGACCAACACCCCTTTCGCCTCACCAACGCCTGGGCCGGGGCCGTCTCGGCGAGTGACGGCCGTTGACCCCTGTGCGACCCCTACAGCGACACCCACCACCGACTCGGGTTCGGGCGCCGGCGGCACGACGACCACGACGACGATCCCCCGCGGTGGCATTCCCGCTACAGGCAGCAACCCATCGCCGTTGGCGCCGATCGGCCTCGCTGCAGTTCTGCTCGGTGTGGCATTGCTGTGCGTCGTGAGCATTCGTCGCACCACGACCGTCGAATAGCAGCCCTGCGTCAACGGGCGTACGTTCTGGCACTCCAGAGCTCGCCCAGCATGCTGAAGCCGTCGCTCAGCACGCGCACTTTGCTGTCGCGCCCTTCACGCCAGGTCACCGGAATCTCCTCGATGACCGCACCGGACTTCGTCAGCCGCAACAGCAGCTCGATCTCGTAGGCGTAGCCATTCGTGCGCAGTTCCGCGATGTGCGGCTGCACGACGTCTCGTCGAAACATCTTGCAGCCGCACTGCGGGTCCGTAACTCTCAGTGTCGTCATCAATCGCACCGCGGTTCGAAAGACGAGCGCCCCAGTCCTACGGCCCAATGAGCGCGCAGGCTCTACCACTGCACCCGACAGCAGGCGACTGCCGATCACCACGTCTGCCGAGGCGAGTCGCTGACACATCTGCGGAACTACGCCGAGATCGGCTGCGAGATCCGCGTCGACCACGAGCACCGCGTCGTAGCGGGCCAGCAATACGCCGGTGCGTACGGCAGCACCCTTGCCCTTGCCGCCCTGCGCACGCGCCAGGTGTACCTGTGGGTGCATGGCTGCCCAGCTCTCCACGATTGCCGCTGTGCGGTCGGTGCTCTGGTCGTCGACGACCAACACCTCCCACTCGGGCAACGACATCTCGGTGAGCGTGTCGCACAACTGCGCCAGCGATGCGCCGATTCGCAGTTCTTCGTCGAAGCACGGCACCACCACCGACAGGCTCCGCGGCGGCGACGACATCTCGTGACCCTACTCGCCGAGGTTCAGGCACGACGCGACAGAGCCCGGGGCGAACCCCGGGCTCTGTTCACACTTCAAGCAGCGACCTGGCGGCCGCCGGTATTACTTGACTTCGACGGTTGCGCCGGCCTCGACGAGCTTGGCCTTGGCAGCTTCTG
>DAORTY010000100.1:0-13917 GCA_035432905.1 Ilumatobacteraceae bacterium
GTACGGCGGAGCATCTTCTTGTGCTTCTTCTTGCGCATGCGCTTGCGGCGCTTCTTGATAAGTGAACCCATAGCTCGTGGGACGCTATCGGGCGCACGGCACTCACCAAACCTCCGTGGCGAGACTGATGTGGTCCGATAACCTCGGACCCGTTCCTTCCGGGGTCGTTCAATGGTAGGACGGCAGGTTTTGGTCCTGCATATAGGGGTTCGAGCCCTCTCCCCGGAACCACTTTTCGCTGCATCCATCGGTGGCGCTACGTACCATCGGTGGGACGATGCGCCGCCCATGGGCGAGTAAGCCTGCCGATTGCGGCACTGTCTCGTCTCGGGACATCGGTGACAGTTGATGTCCCGAAACATGGGTGACACCTGAGCGTGTCGTCCAGAAAGCGCTGCTGGCGGACGAGCGGGTCCAGTCGAATCCATGCGCATGCGACATCGACAGATCGAACGCGTCGTGGACGGATACCGGCACCCACTCGCTGTAGTCCACGATCGGCACCACCTCTGCCTACTCCGCCATCATCGCTGGGTTACGTCGAGGCGAGGGCGAGAGCACTCGAGCAACACAGCGCCTGACCCAGGACGCGCCAGCGAGCACGCCGAAGCGTGCTTCTCCCACAGTGTTGGAGTTCCCCGGTCCTGTCCGCCTCACCCTGATGTGTGAGTGCTTCAGGTCCTGTCGTGCCCTCGTCTTGCGGGGTGTGTAGGCCCAGCCTGTCTCGAATGTTCGGGCGTTGGCGCAGGTTGGTCGGGGTGTTCTCGGTTGCTGTGGGCGTCAGGCCGCCGCCGAGGCTCTTCGTTGGTTGCAATCCAAGATGGTGCCGTCTGGAAGCTGGATACGCAGGTTGACTGCGTTGCCCAGCACCCGGATGCCGGGGCGGTGCTTTTCGTGGTGGTGGTGTGAGCACCACAGCACCAGGTTGATCAGATCGGTCGGCCCTGCCGGAAAGGGCACGAGGTGGTCGATTTCGCACCAGGCGGCGGGGATTTCGCAGCCGGGCCACCGGCACCCTTCGTCACGTAGCAGCAGCGCTTTGTATTGGTCGTCACTGGCGAGTCGTGAGGTGGTGCTGAGGTCGAGGATCTTGGAGCCGGCTTGAGTGATGCGCTGCAACAGCGCGTTCTCGGCGATGTGTCGTGCCACACACGCCGGAATCCGGTCCCCGTTCGCGGTGCGGGCGGGGGTGTCGGTCTCACCCAAATAGGCGTCGATGTCGAACACCAACAACATCGTCGGTCGCTCGCGCCCACCTTTCACTTCACCTTTGGCGAGCGCGTCGCAGAGCATGGTGAGCCCGTCGGCGAGTCGTTGCTCGGTGGTGCGGGTGTCGCCTTGTCCGGGTTTACCGCCGACGAAGTGGATCGCGTTCATGAACTGCCGCCACTGCGCCACCGGCAACGTCACCGTGGTGGTGACCATCCCATCGGTCGGCTGACCCGCACGCACCGACCGCTTCTGATAGCGACGATGCTCACGCGCTTCCTCAGACTCCGTTGTCCCCGAGTTGATTTCCTTCCACCGTTCCGCAGCCTTCCTGGCAGCGCTGGGCTTGGCGCCTTTGACCGCGTCGACCAGCTCACCCACGTCAGCACCGGCGGGTGCGTGCGTCACGGCGTCATGCAACGTGGTCGCGCTGGCAGCTGACAGTTCGCCAGCAGCGACGGCGGCGGCGATTTCGGGTGCGGCGTCGGCCGCGGCACCGAGCTCGAGGAGTCCTTTGGCGGTGCCGTAGGAGGTTTGGGTGGTGTTGGTCAACCAGTCGGCCATGTCTCGCGCGCCGGTGCCTTGCCACACCCCGGCCCTATCCGCAGCGGCCATGAATTGGGCGTTGGCGAGCATGAACCGGTCGATGATCTGCTGCGTGCAAATCACCCCCAACGCGAGCGCTTGTGGGGTGAGCGTCGCGATCTGGACAGCGAGCAACGCGTCAGCTGCCTGCATTCCGAGATCTAGTTCCGCCCTCATATCAGTCATAATATCAAACATATGTTCGCTGTGCAACTAACGAACACACGTTCTTCTATCAAGATTTCGGATCCCACACCTGACAGTACGCACAGGGTGTTGCAGAGTTGCCCGCCGACAATCTCACAACGATTCCAGCGAAGCGCTGTGTCACCATGGCGACGACATCGAGAACCATCATGATCATCACTCCGAGCACGCACCCATCATCCGAACCGAAGTTGGCTCCACCGCGCACGGCACTGGCTTGCCTGGCGGCGAGGACTACGACGAGCTCGGAGCGCAGCAAGTGGCAGTTCGCAAGGTGCTCGACGGCTACCGCAGCCTGGACTGACTCCCGAACACGCAGCCAATTACGGCAGGTCGAGAAGATCCGCCAGCACGGACCGAACCTGGGCCAACTGCACAGCCCCGACATTCGACTCAGTTCGCCCTACCAGCCGTTCGACACTGACAACGGTACAAAGGTGGGCCTGGGCGACCGACGGCAGCGCCAGCGAAGTGCCGCTGATCTCCACCTCCGTGGGAAGTCGCCGGGTGGTGTTGCTGGTGATCGGCACGACGTGGACAGTGCGCGGACTGCCGGAGAGCACCAGGTCGGCGGTCACGACCATCGCGGGGCGCGTGAAGCCCGGTTCGCTCCCAATCGGGGTTCCGAAATCGACAGAGACGATGTCACCCGCGTTCATCATCGACCACCGTGGACCCGCCCAAGTTCAGCCACAAATTCTCGTCCTCAGTCGGCGCCACCGCGAGTGCTCGGCCAAACCGACGTTGACGCTCCGCTCGCGCAAGCTGCTCGATCTCGGCATCGATGGTGAGGCCGTCTGCCAATGCGAGTGAGCGAATGGCATCTCTCGTCGTTCCAGAGACGCGAACTGTAGTTGTGTCCTGCATACAAATTAGTATGCCACGTGCATCTACAGCAGAGTTCGCATGTTCGGCGCTCATTTGCATCACACGCTCATGGGCATTCTTGTTCCATGACATGGAGAACCATGTGGTCGCAGAGTCGTGGGCCATCCTCGACCTCGCCGACCTCACCGTGGCAGCGAAGTAGCCATCCACATTGTCAGAGCCTGCCGATGGGCTTGTACGTCGTGCGCTCTCACCAGGCGGGCACCACGTTGGATGCTGGCCAGATGCACCGCCAACGTGCCGGCGACCCGATCCTCTGGCTGTTCCACGCCAGTCAGCACACCGATGAATCGCTTGCGCGAGGCTCCGACCAGCACCGGGTGGCCGAGCGCGACCAACTCGTCCAGGCGGCGAACGAGTTCCACGTTCTGCGCGACCGTCTTCCCGAAACCGATGCCCGGGTCGATGATCACTGTCGGCACACCCTCGGCACGCGCGAGTGCGGCGTGGTCCCGAAGGAATGCCACCACGTCATCCACCACGTCGACGTAGTCGGTGTGCCGCTGCATCACTGCCGGGTCGTCGACAGGCATGTGCATCGCAACCGCAGGCACACCGTGACGGGCCGCGACGGCGCGCATCGCTGGGTTGCGCAGACCCGAGACGTCGTTCACCAGACACGCACCGGAGGTAACGGCTGCTTCGGCAACCTCGGGGTGGCGGGTGTCGATGCTCACTGCGATTCCCGAAGCGGCCAGGTCGCGCACGACCGGCACCACGCGCCGCAGCTCCTCTTCCAACCCGACCGGCGGCGCCCCGGGGCGAGTGCTCTCGCCGCCGACATCCACGATGTCGGCCCCCTCGCTCACCAGCCGCAACCCATGGGCAACCGCCACATCGAGCTCGTAGTAGCGGCCGCCATCGGAGAACGAATCCGGCGTGACGTTGACAACCCCCATCAACAACACGTCGTCACTGCCCGTGAGTGCGGCGAGGAACTGATCGGGGGTCATGGCTCCAGTATCACTGCTGCCCGTCGGCCGCGCAGCGAGTTGACCACGGCCAGTTCGGCGCATGCTTGCAACTCGGCGAGCGGAAGCACTCGCTCGCTCACCGCACCCGACTCCACCAAGACCTCACGCCCGATGCCTGGAAGGCCGCCACTGCTCAACGGCGGCGTGAACCACTCGGACCCGAGGCGGTAGAGCAGATTGGCAACTGTCGTCTCCACCACCTCCTCACGCTCGTTGATCAGCAGCACATCGTCAGCTCTCGGGTGCGACGCGCTGGCTCGCTCGTACACCGCTCGACGAGTCGTCTTGTGACACATGAACGGGTCGTCGCTGCGCACACGAGCGGTGGACACGGCAAGGCGCACGAGCGGAACGCTCTCGTTGAGCTCGACCACCTCCAGGCGGTGACGCCCGCCGCGATCGAGGACGATACGCAGGCGGTGGGGGCGATCCACCATCGCCAGCTCGGTCACCGTGGCGGCGACTGCGGACGGGTTGCACACGAACCCGAAGTACTCGGCCGAAGCTGCCAGCCGGCGCAGATGCCGAGCCAGATCGTGTGCTCCGTCCGCGTCGAACCGAAGCGTCTCGAACAATTCGAACGCCGGTCGCGCCGCGCGCAGGACCGCCACCTTCGACTCCAGTTCGTCGTCCTCATCGGCAGGAACCGAGTCGTAGGTGATGCCACCGCCCGATGCGAACTCCACCCGACCGTCAGCCGCATCGATCACCGCTGTACGGATGGCGACGCTCCAGACCGACGAAGGTGTGGCGTCGCCAACCGACGGCGAGATCATTCCGATTGCTCCGCAATAGAGGCCGCGAGGTGAAGGTTCGAGGCGTGCGATCGCATGCATTGCCGCCACCTTCGGCGCCCCGGTGATGGAGCCGCACGGGAAGGTCGCGCGGAACACATCGGCAAGCCGGACCTCCGGGCGCAACGTGGCCTGCACGGTCGAGGTCAGCTGCCACACGGTCTCGTAGCGCTCCACCCGGAACAACTCCGGCACGCTGACCTCGCCGGGCGACGAGAGTCGCGACAGGTCGTTGCGCAGCAGGTCGACGATCATCACGTTCTCGGCGCGGTCCTTCTCCGACATGCGCAGCTCCTCGGCCAGCACGACATCCGACAACGGTCGGCCGTGGCGACGGCGAGTGCCCTTCATCGGCCGGGCCGTCACCGTGCGGCCGTTGATCTCCAAGAACAGCTCCGGCGAGGCGCTCGCCACGACCGCCTCGCCGAGGTCGAGAAATGCGTTGAACGAGCCGCCCTGGGTGGAGACCATCGAGCGATAGAGGTCGAACGGATCGGCGACCAATCTGGCACGCACCCGATCTGTCAGGTTGATCTGGTAGACGCCGCCGGTCTCGATCAGCTCGCGCACCTGCTGCACACCATCGCGGTACCAGCGACTTCCATGGGTGCGCACCACACCATCCACAAACGGGCCACCGCTGGGCGCATCCACAAGTGGCACTACGTGGCGCGACCCGAACGAGCAGAACCAGGCCAACGGCAGCGGGCCGCGAACGGTCGCCGCCGGGTAGGCCTCGTCGAATGCGCGGGCGGCCTCGTACGTCACGAAACCCACCACCCACGCGCCGGCCTCAGCAGCGGCCTCCCCCGCCGCAATCACTCCGACGACGTCGTCGACATCCAGCGCGACAAGTACCTGCGATGGCGACGAGAACTCATAGCCCACGCCGCGGACCACGTCATCCAACCGCACGCGTCGCGGCAACCACCGTGTCGTCGAAGGGAGGGCAGGTCTAGTGAACGGCGTCGACACGGCCGTAGGTGGTGGTGCGCTGCTGCAGGCGCCGACCCAACGGCGCCACCATGGCGGTGAACGTCGCCTCCGTCATCCCCTGGCCGTGCGCCGCGCCCGCCGCACGAGAGATGTTCTCGTCCATCAGCGTGCCGCCCAAGTCGTTGCAACCGGCCTGCAGCAACTGCACCGCTCCGGCGGCACCCATCTTCACCCACGACAGCTGGATGTTGTCGATGAGACCGCGGTACGCGATGCGCGCCACGGCGTGCATCAGCAGGTTTTCGCGGAAGGTGGGTCCGCGACGCGCAGCGCGCTGCAGGTAGATCGGCGAGGCCATGTGCACGAAGGGTAGACCCACGAACTCGGTGAAGCCACCGGTGACCTTCTGGAGCTCGCGTGTGCGCACCATGTGCTTCGCCCACGACTCGGGATGTTCGATGGACCCGAACATGATGGTGATGTTGGAGGCCAGGCCGATTTCGTGCGCGGCGGCATGGCAATCGAGCCACTCGTCGGTGGTGATCTTGTCGGGGCAGAGGATCGCTCGAACGCCATCGTCCAGGATCTCCGCAGCAGTCCCTGGCAGCGACGCGAGGCCCGCATCCTTCAGCCGGCGCAGGTAGGTGTGGAGGTCCTCGCCGAGTCGCTTTGCACCCTCGGTGACCTCCAACGCCGTGAAACCGTGCACGTGCATGTCGGGCACCGCGCTCTTCACGGCATGGGTGACGTCGATGTAGTAGTCGCCGTCGAAACTGGGGTGAATGCCACCCTGCAGCGTCACTTCGGTCGCACCCATCTCCCACGCCTCGACGGCGCGTTGCGCGATGTCGTCGAGCGTCAACAGGTAGGGCGTGCCACGCAGGTTCAGACTGAGCGGGCCCTTCGAGAAGCCGCAGAACTTGCACTTGAATGTGCATACGTTCGTGTAGTTGATGTTGCGATTGTGCACCCAGGTGATGGCATCGCCGACGGCTGCTTGGCGGAACTGGTCGGCCACTTCGGCGATGGCCACCACCTCCGGGCCACGGGCGCGAAACAGCGTCACGATCTGTTCGTAGCCCACCTCCTGGCCGGCATGCACACCAGCGAGCACCTCCGCGATTGCACCCGTCGCGCGTGCGCCGCGTGACGATGGCAGCAACACGGGTGGAGGGTTCGTCGCGCCCGAGTACCACTGCGTGCTGCGATGCCCGACCAGGACGACCTCAGCACCGTCCATCACCACATCGGCGGCGGTCACCTTCTCGGGCCAGATGGCACCCGGATCGTCGCGCGCGAGCCCCTCGGCGTCGCTGCGGTCCATCACCCGGAAGCGCAGCGACTGATGCAGCCACTGCTCGGGCTTGCGCACGAACTCGGGGTAGATGGTCAGCCGCGGCGCCAGCGCGTGCCCGCGAGCTTCGGTGACATCGCGCAAGCGGTCGAGGCCGGGCCACGGTCGCTCGGGGTTGACGTGGTCGAGCGTGACGGGCGAGACACCGCCCCAGTCGTCGATGCCCGCGTCGAGTAGCACACCGAAGTCGTCACTGAGGTTGGGCGGCGCCTGCAGGTGAATCTCGGGTGGCAGGATCAGGCGGGCGACGGCGATCGACCACAGGAACTCGTCCTGCGGGCACGGCGCCTCGCGCTGCATGCCCGTGCCCGGCTTGGGCAGGAAGTTCTGCACGATCACTTCCTGAACGTGGCCGAACTCGCGATGCGAGGCAACGATCGCCTCGAGTGCGGCGATGCGATCTGCGCGGGTCTCACCGATGCCGACGAGGATGCCGGTGGTGAACGGCACACCCGCCCGGCCGGCGGCAGCCAGCGTTGCCAGACGCCGCTCGGGCGTCTTGTCCGGGGCGCCGCGGTGGCACGGCAGGTCGCCGCGCAGCGTCTCGATCATCATCCCCTGGCTGGGCGACACCTCGGCCAACAGCCGCAGCTGTGCCTCGTCCAGCGCACCGGCGTTCGCGTGCGGCAGCAGCCCGGTCTCGTCGAGCACCATCTTCGCCATCGCGTGCACATAGTGGACCGTGCTGTCATAGCCGTTGTCACGCAACCATGCGCGGGCGACTTCGTAGCGTTCCTCGGGTGCCTCGCCGAGCGTGAACAGCGCTTCGTGGCAACCCATGCGGGCACCGTCCTGCGCGATCTTCAGTACCTGGGCCGGCGAGAGGTACGGCGACTGCAGGCGGGCCGGCGGCTGCGCAAACGTGCAGTATCCGCACTTGTCGCGACACAGCATGGTGAGCGGGATGAACACCTTCGGGGAATACGTGATGCGCGTGCCGTGCGCCGCGTCGCGCACACCTCGCGCTCGCATCATCAGTTCGTCGAGCGGAGCGGAGAGCAGGTCCTGCATCATCGGCGCACCCTACCCAGACCGAGTACCAAAACAGAACCCAGTCGCTCGATCGACCCGCCACTCGACCACGTCATCGAATCGCCCGGGTTCACGCAGTCAGGGCATGACATGGTCGCGAGAAATGGTGGCGCGGTACAGTGGTAGGGCCTGTGAACGATGCGAACGAGTCTCCACACACCGAGCAACCCCACCGCGGCGACCCTCACGACGACGTCACCACGCTGGAGCGCACGCTGCAGCTGGTGGGCGATCGGTGGAGCATCCTCATCATCCGGGCGGCGTTGCGTGGTATCCGCAGGTTCGACGACTTCGCCGACGATCTGGGAATCGCCCGCCCCATCCTCACCAAGCGCCTCCAGCGGCTGGTCGCGGGTGGCGTGATGGCCAAGGAGCAGTACCAGGAACGTCCCCCCCGCTACGACTACCGGCTGACGCCTGCCGGCGTGGCTCTCTCGCCGGCGTTGGTGGCACTGATCAAGTGGGGCGAACATCATCTGGCCGACGGAGGTGCCGAAATCACGCTGGTCCATGCACCCTGCGGCACCGAGCTGGAGCAGGGCTTCTGGTGCACACACTGCGCCACCACATTCGGGCCCACAGCAATTCGCGCGCTTCCACACGCTGGCGTCCCTCCCGTGCGCGATAGAACAAGGCCATGACAGTCTCGGCAATCGTGCTGGCAGCCGGCGAGGGTTCTCGAATGCGTTCGTCGCGCCCCAAGCCGCTGCACCTCATCTGCGGCAGGCCGATGGTCATGCACGTCATCCACGCATTGGAAGCCGTGGCTCCCGAGCGCACGGTCGTCGTCGTCGGTCACGGCGCGGAACAGGTCACCAAGAAGGTGCAGGAACAGGCGCCCGAGTGGGCACACCTCACGTTCACCGAGCAGACGGTGCAGCGCGGCACCGGCGACGCGGCGATGGTCGGGCTCGGCGCGGTCCCGGGCGACGATCTCGACGACACCAGCACCGTGATCGTGCTGCCGGGCGACACACCGTTGCTACAGCCGGCCACCATCGACGCACTGGTCGCCGCACACAACGCCAACGAGTACGCGGCCACGCTGATCACGTCCGTGCTCGATGACCCCACCGGCTACGGCCGGGTCATCCGCGCTCCGTCCAAGACCGGCGACGGGCGGGTGCTGCGCATCATCGAGCAGCGCGACGCCAATGCCGAGCAGCGAGAGGTGCAGGAAGTCTGCACCAGCATGTACGCGTTCCGGCGCGACCTGTTGGGGCCGGCGCTGCGCCATCTCAGCCCCGACAATGCGCAAGGCGAGTATTACCTCACCGACGTGATCGGCTCGCTGGCCGCCATGGGCCACCGCATCGGCTGCGTGCAGGCACCGGAGGCCGAAACCCAGGGTGTCAACGATCGCTGGCAGCTGGCACTGGCCGAGCGCGAGCTTCGTAGCCGCACCAACCGCCGCTGGCTGCTCAACGGGGTCACCATGCTCGACCCACGCCAGACCTTCGTGGACGTCACCGTGCAACTCGGTCGCGACGTCACGCTCTACCCCGGCACGATCTTGCAGGGCGACACCGTGGTGGGTGACGGCTGCGAGATCGGTCCCGACACCCGGCTCACCGATTGCTCCGTGGGCAACGGCGCCACCGTCCAGAACAGCGTCGGGGTGGAGAGCGAAGTCGGCAGTTCGGCGCGCGTGGGTCCGTACGCCTATCTTCCTAGTGGTAGTTCGGTGGCACCCGGTGCAGTCACCGGCGCCTTCTACACTGCAGCGGCCGAGACCGACAACGACAGCGACGGATGAGATGACCGACAACGGGGGAGCAATGCAAAAGGTCACAACGAAACGAATGTCGCTCTACTCGGGACGCACTCACCCCGAACTGGCGCAGGAAGTCGCCGACCACCTCGGCATCGAACTGGGCCATCCCGGTCTTGTCGAATTCGCCAACGGCGAAGTGCGCGCCCGGTTCGGCGAAAGCATTCGCGGCAGCGACGTGTTCATCATGCAGACCCACTGCGGCCACAACGGTCGCAGCATCAACGACTCGATCATGGAACAGCTGATCATGATCGACACCGCCTACCGCGCCTCGGCGAAGCGCATCACTGCGGTGTGCCCCTTTTACGGGTACGCCCGCCAGGACCGCAAGGCCGAGGGCCGCGAGCCCATCACCGCCCGCATGGTGGCCGACCTGTTCAAGTCGGCCGGGGCCAAGCGCATGGTCAGCATCGACCTGCACAGCGGTCAGATTCAAGGCTTCTTCCAAGGCCCCGTCGACCACCTCACCGCAATGCCCGTGCTGGAGAACTATCTGCGCCAGCACGCCGAGGCCCCGGTCATCGTCTCCCCCGACGCCGGTCGCATCAAGGTGGCGGAGCGTATGGCACAGCACCTGAGCGACCGCGGCGCAGACCTGGCGTTCATCTACAAGCGCCGGCCGAAGGGCACCACCAATGTCGCCGAGGCCAAGGAAGTGATGGGCGACGTCGAGGGCCGCCTGTGCATTCTCACCGACGACATGATCGACAGTGGCGCCACCATCTGCTCAGCAGCCGACGTGCTGATGGCCCGCGGCGCACGGGAAGTGTGGACGATGGCCACCCACGGCGTCCTCAGCGGGCCGGCCATCCAACGGCTGGAGAAGTCGGTCATCAAGCGGGTCGTGGTCACCAACACACTGCCGCTGGCCCCCGAGAAGCAGATCGCCAAGATCGAAGTGCTCTCCATCGCCCCATTGATCGCCGACGCGCTCAGTGCTGTGTTCGACGACACCAGCGTCAGCGAGATCTTCGGCGGCGAAAACCAGTCGTAGCGCCATTTGATCGACCCGGCGTGGCCGTTCCGGCCGCAACCCAGGTAACATTTTCCGTCGTTCTGTAACGCTCTGATCGAGGCCTCGTCATGTCCAACACCAAGCTCGCCGCCCTCCCCCGCACCACCACGGGTTCCCCCGCAGCCCGCCGGCTGCGCGCCGAAGGGCACATCCCCGGCGTCATCTACGGCCAGGGCATGGCCCCCGTCAGCGTCAGCGTCGAGCGCCGCGACCTGCGCCTCGCCCTCAGCGGCCCGGCCGGCAGCAACACCGTGCTCACCCTCGAGGTCGATGGCAAGAGCTACCCGGCAGTCGTCAAGGACATGCAGCGCCACCCGATTCGTCGCACCGTGGCCCACATCGACTTCCTGCAGGTCAACATGAACGAAGAGATCACTGTCTCGGTCGCCGTGCACATCATCGGCGAGTCGAAGGCTGTTGCAGCCGAAGGCGGCCTGGTCGACGCTGCTGTCGACTCCATCGAGGTCAGCTGCACCCCGAACAACATGCCCAATGCGTTCGAGATCGACGTCACCGAGATGCAGCCGCATGATGTCATCCGACTCTCCGACGTGCCGATGCCCAAGGGTGTCACCGCGCTGGGCGACCCGGAAATGCCGATCGTCACGGTCCTCATCACCTCGGCCGCCATTGCCGACGAGGCCGTGGCCGAGGCTGGCGAAGGCGACGCAGCCGACGAAGCTCCCGCTGCAGAGTGATCGCACGCCGGCGTGATCGACGCGATCATCGTCGGCCTGGGCAACCCTGGTAAGGACTACGCGCGTACTCGCCACAACGTGGGTGAGGAAACTGTCGCGCTGCTGTGCAAACGGCTGGGCGAAACGCTGAAGGCCAGTCGCGACAAGGCGCTCGTCGCCGAGACGCGCATCGGCGACAGGCGTGTCGTGTTGGCGTTCCCGACCACGTTCATGAACGAGAGCGGGCAGGCCGTCGGCGCGTTGATGCGTCGGCACAAGGTTGTCGAGCCCGCTCAGCTGATCGTTGTGCACGACGAACTCGACCTCGAGACCGGAGTCGTGCGGGTGAAGGTGGGTGGTGGCTTGGCTGGCAACAATGGCCTGCGCAGCATCACCCAGCACCTCCATACGCAGGACTACGTACGCGTGCGCATCGGTATCGGCAAGCCGCGCAGCAAGGAACAGGGCGCCGATCACGTGCTGTCGCGCGTCCCCAAGGCCGAGCGCGAGATTCTCGATGTGATGATCGAACGAGCCGCCGACATCGTGGAACTCATCATCGCCGACGGCCCCGACGCCGCGATGCAACGCTTCAACGGCCTGTAACGCACGTACCCTGATTTCCCGAATGTCGCTCGCTTCGCTTCCACAGTTGCTCCGCAACGAACCTGCCCTGACGCAGGCGTTGGGCGACCCCACCGGGTTCGTCGCGGTACCCGAGTCGGCGCGGGCCATCGCACTCGCCGCGCTCGCACAACTCGGCAACAAGCGACCGCTGGTGATCGCCTGCCCCACCGGTACCGATGCCGGCCAGCTCTACGACGACCTCGTGCAGTACATGCCCGCCGACGAGGTCATGCTGTTCCCCGCGTGGGAGACGCTGCCGTTCGAACGTGTCAGTCCCAGCGTGGAGACCATGGGCCATCGCATGGAAGTGCTGTGGCGCCTGCGCTCGGCCGACCGTTGCCCGGCCATCATCGTCGCAGGCGTGCGCGCGTTGCTGCAGCGGCTGGGGCCGGGCACCACCGAGGCCGACCCCATCCACGTCAGCAAGGGTGCCATCCTCGACCCCGACGCACTGATGGCACAGCTCATCCAGTTCGGTTACCGCCGCGAGGAGCTCGTCGAGCACCGTGGCGAGGTTGCCCAGCGCGGCGCCATCATCGACATCTTCCCCTCCACGTCCGACGCACCGATCCGCATCGACCTGTGGGGCGACGAGGTCGATCGTCTCACCGAGTTCGCCGTCAACGACCAACGCAGCACACTCGACCTCGACGAGGCACTCGTCTTCCCCGCCCGCGAGCTGATACCCACCCAAGCCGTTCGCGCACGTGCCGCCGGCCTGGTGGCCACCGAACCATGGGGTCGCGAGCACTGGGAGCGGCTGGCCGAGGGCACCCTGTTCGACGGCATGGAGAGCTGGCTACCGTGGCTGGTCGACGGTGACCAACTGATCACCGACGTACTCCCCGCCAACGCGAAGGTCGCGCTCGTCGAACCACGTCGCATGCGCGACCGTGCCAACGACCTGCTCGCCGAGGAAGACGATCTGGCACGCGCACTCGCCGGCACCTGGGCCCGAGATGCAACCAAGACATTCCCGCGGCTGCACGCGAACACCGACCGCCTGCTGGCCAGCGGTCAGGCAATGTGGACCATCAGCAACGTGCCCGAGACTCCTGACTCACCCATGGTCAACGCCATGGGGTGGGGGCCGGTGGTGGGTGACGGCGAGGGTCTCGCCAACCGTCTGCGAGAGCTGCTCGCTGAGGGCTTCACCGTGGTGGTCGCTGCCGATGGCGAGGGTTCCGCGCAGCGGCTGAGCAGCCTGCTGTTGGACCGAGGCCTCAGCTTCACCATGGTGGGCCAGGACGCCACATTCAAGAAGCCCGGCGGGTACATCACGACCGCGCCGCTACACCGTGGCTGCAGCGTGCCCGCCGCCAAGGTGGCCATCGTCGCCGAGGCCGATCTCACCGGCCGCCGTCGCGCTCATCGCAAAGCCCGTCCGCGCAAGCGCCAGGGGACGGGCCTCTTCGAAGATCTCAAGCCCGGTAACTACGTCGTGCACTATCAGCATGGCGTCGGCCAGTACGAGGGCATGGTCAAGCGCACCATCGGTGGCACAGAGCGCGACTACCTGCTGTTGAAGTACAAGGGCGGCGACAAGCTCTACGTACCCAGCGACCAGATTGACGCGCTGCGCCAGTACGTCGGCGGCGAAACGCCGGTGCTGCACCGTCTGGGCGGCAGCGACTTCGCCAAGGCGAAGAGCAAGGTACGCAGTGCGGTCCGCGAGATCGCGCAGGAACTGGTGGTCCTCTACCAGAAGCGGGTCAACGCCACCGGCCACGCATTCGGCATGGACACGCCGTGGCAGGACGAGATGGAGCAGGCGTTTCCGTTCGTCGAGACCCCCGACCAGCGCAAGGCCATCGACGACATCAAGGTCGACATGGAACGCGCCTT
>DAORTY010000101.1:0-13894 GCA_035432905.1 Ilumatobacteraceae bacterium
ACGAGGCGATCTTCGAGGAGTTCAAGGGCACCGGCAACATGGAGCTGCGCCTCGATCGCCGTCTGGCCGAGCGTCGCATCTACCCGGCCATCGACGTCGATTCGTCCAGTACCCGCCACGAGGAGCTGCTGTTCGATCGCAAGCAGCTGCAGCAGGTGTGGAAGTTGCGTCGAGTGCTCAGCGGCCTCGCCGAGGGTGGCAACGCCGCACCCGGCCTGGAACTGCTGATGGACCGGCTCAAGACATTCAAGACGAACGACGAGTTCCTCAACGAGATCGGCAAACAGCCCAGCCTGTGAGCGACTCACAGCAAACCCATCGCGTCAGCAAACGACGGAGTGCGTCGGCTGAACCCCCGCTACACTCACTCGCCTACTTCTTTCGGAGAATGCCATGAAGACCGAGATCCATCCCAAGTACACCGACATCACCGTGCGTTGCTCGTGCGGCAACTCGTTCACCACGCGTTCCACGCGTGGCACCGATCTGACGCTCGAACTCTGCAACGAGTGCCACCCGTTCTTCACCGGCAAGCAGAAGCTGGTCGACACCGGTGGCCGCGTCGAGCGCTTCAACAAGCGCTACGGCGAGCGCAAGGGCAAGTGATCGTCGGCGCCCCGGCGCCACAGCACTGCTCGCATCGAGAATTCGTTCACTGCCCGGTCCATGTGACCGGGCAGTGGTCGTTTTGATGAAACACAGACCCGAGCATGCCGAAAGTGTTACAGTTTCTTCGTTACGTAGTGCTTCAGTCGCTCTACGTGGCGGGCGATAACCAACAGAAGAATCGAACGGGTTCCGTTCGAGCATCGTGAGGGAGTCGTCGACGTGGATTCAGTGCAGCTTGCGCATCTGTTGCGCCGTACGGAGTACGTGGCCCGCCCGAACCGGTTGACCGAGCTGGGTGCTCTGAGCCGCAACGACGCAGTCGACAACATCTTGAACGTCACCAGCCCGGTGGCCTTCCCCGCCGATCCGGTCCACACCGGTGACGGCAACAGCTACTACCAGTGGGTCAATGCGGTGAAGCAGTGGATCGACCGTATGGTCGATTCGCCCAAGCCGATGCAGGAACGCATGGCGTGGTTCTGGCACGGTCACTTCTGCAGCAGCTGGGACAAGGTCAACAACGAGACGGCGATGCTGGAACAGAATCGTCTGTTCCGCGACTCTGCCTTCGGCAACTTTCGCACGATGACCCAGACGATGGCGCTGCAGCCCGCGATGCTGCTCTATCTCGACAACGTGGACAACGAGAAGTCGTCGCCGAACCAGAACTTCGCCCGCGAACTGATGGAACTCTTCACGCTCGGTCCCGTCGACCAAAATGGCCAGCCGAACTACTCGGAGGACGATGTGGCCGCGGCCGCTGCGGCCTGGACCGGTCATGGAATCGACTGGAACACGTACCTCTACAAGTTCCGGTCGGGAAACCACGACAACGCGGCGAAGTCGTTCATGGGCGTCCTTCCGATGAGGAACTGGAACGGTCCCGACATCATCAACTATCTCCTGCAGGAGAACACCGCCAAGAAGTTGGTGGCGTGCAAGTTCCTCAGCAAGAAGCTGTGGGAGCACTTCGCCTACGAGAACCCATCACAGTCCACCATCGACGCACTCGCGCAGGTGCTCTTCGACAACGACATGGCGATCAAGCCGTGGGTCAAGGCAATGCTGATGAGCGACGAGTTCTACTCGACCACTGCAACACAGGGTTTGGTGCGCAGCCCGCTGGAGTTCATCGTCAACCTCTTCTATTTCACGACCTACCGCAGTAGCACCATGAACCCGCAGTGGTATGTGGAGGGCATGGGACAGGTGCCCTTCAACCCTCCCAACGTGGCTGGTTGGAAAACCAACGGCTACTGGGTGAATACGAGCGTGTTCGGATCGCGCGGCGAGTTCGCGAGCAGTGCCAGCAATCGGCTGCGCAAGTCGAACGCCAACAATGTCGGTAAGCGGCCCGACAACACCATTCGACCGCCCGGTGAGACGGTCGACTTCGTGGCCGCGAAGTTCGGCCTCACGCTGAGCGCCACGAGCTACAACGCGCTCCTCAACTACGTGACCGTCCAGCGACAAGTAGGCCATGAGCCCTACGTCGGTTGGTGGGAGGCCACCAACCTCTTGACGATGGCAATGATGACTCCCGAATTCCACATGGCCTGAAGGACGACGACCGATGATCGACCCCGATATCTCCACAGCCGACGCCCTTCGTCTCCTCACCGTTCCTGCCGTTGACAACCCCGACGACCCGAAGGGCATGGATCGTCGTCGGTTCCTCCAGATGATGGGGTATGGCGTTGGCGCCGGTGTGTTGGCCGGTGGTCTCGGAGAAACATTCGGCAACGGCCTTCTGCCGGGCCACCTCAGCGAGGCGTACGCGACCACTCCGGTCGGGGCGAACGAGGGCATTCTGGTGCTGATCGGGCAGTTCGGCGGCAGTGACGGCCTGAACATCGTCGTGCCGTACACGAACAGTGCGTACTACCAACAGCACAGTGGAATTGCGATTCCTGCAGGTTCGGTTCTGCCGCTCGACGGTCAGGTCGGCCTGCACCCCAGCCTTGCGTACCTCAAGTCGCTGTACGACGCCGGACAGGTTGCTGTCATGCAAGGTGTCGGCTATCCGAACCCGGATCTGAGCCACTTCACCTCGATGGCGCTGTGGATGTACGGCAAGGCCGGCAACGGCACACCGAGTACCGGGTGGATCGGCCGCTGGCTGGATGGACTCGGCGGCGACGATCCGTTCCGCGCCGCAACAGTTGGGCAGGGCCTTCCGCTGCACCTGATCGGTGCCAACAAACGCGGTATCGCGATCCCGCAGTGGGGAGTCGGTTTCGGCGGCGAACCCAACGACGCCCAACACAAGCAGTTGCAGTGGATGTATGACTCGATGCGGTCGTTCGCGAGCACACCGTCTGGTCGCGGCCAGTGGCATGACTCGATCGCCACGACGTTGAAGGGTGTCATCGACGTGGGCCAGCAGGTCGCGCCGATCTTCGTCGATGAGTTGCCCGACAGCCAGCTGGCCAAGAAGCTCACCGTTGTCGCTCGGCTGATCAACGCCAACCTCGGGATTCGAGTGCTGGACACCGGCCAGGACGGGTTCGACAACCACTCCAGCGAGCCCGCAGACCTCACCGCCTTGATGGCTGACTTCGACAACTCGTTGCAACTGTTCTTCGCGACGCTGCTCCCGGAGTATCGGTCACGGGTGACGATCATGACCTACAGCGAGTTCGGGCGCACCAGCTGGTCGAACGATTCCAGCGGCACCGATCACGGAACCACCAACAACCACTTCATCATCGGTCCCTCGGTTCGCGGTGGTTTGTACGGCGCGCAACCCAACCTCGTCGGTCTCAAAAGGTGGGACCGGATGGGTTCCACAGTGGACTTCCACTCGCTCTATGCGACCGTGCTCGACCGCTGGATGGGCGGCGGGGCCAGCACCGTGCTCGGTGCCAACTACGAGCAGTTCGATGTGTTCCGTGGCCCGCCCGGCGGACTGGTCGTGGCCCCTCCCACGTTCCCACCGCCGGGCGCTCCTACGGGCTTCGTGCCCCTCAGTCCCGTACGCATCCTCGACACCCGTGGGCCGCTCGGCGGTCACGATCGCCCCTTCGGTGCGGGAGAGACGTGGAGCCTGCCGGTGCGTGGACTCAACGGTGTGCCTGCGGACGCGGCGGCGGTCGTCGTCAACCTGACCGGGGCCGGCGCGACGTCCGACACGTACCTCACTGCGTGGCGGGCCGGGGAGGGAATGCCCGCGACCTCGAATGTCAACGTCGTGGCCAACGCGGCCGTCCCGAACCTGGCGGTGATCGGCGTCGGCGCGAACGGTTCGATCAGCTTGTTCAACAGCTTCGGCAGCGCACACGTTCTTGCCGATCTCGTCGGGTACTTCCGCGAGGGGACGGCCGACACCACGGCGCTGACATCGTTGGTGCCCGATCGCCTGCTCGACACGCGAGGCGATGTCGGCGGCCACCCAGGTGCCTTCGGCCCCGGTGCAGAATTCGACCTGCAGGTGACAGGTCGCGGCGGTGTACCGGCAATCTGCGTTGCGGCTGTGTTGAACGTGACCGTCGTCGGTGCCACCGCCAACACGTTCCTGACCGTGTGGCCGAATGGAGAAGGCCAGCCAACGACCTCGTCGCTCAATGCCGGGCCCGGCCAGACCGTGGCGAACCTGGTCATTTCCAAGCTGGGGCCCGACGGCAAGATTCGAATCCGTAACGAGAGCGGCTCGTCCCATGTGCTGGTCGATGTCGCCGGCTACTTCCTCACCGGTACGAGCGGCCGCTACCTGCCGGTGTCCCCGCGTCGTGTGATCGACACGCGCTCAGGGATCGGTACGGCCAAGGCTCGTGTCGGCGGCACACCCTTGTCCGTGCAGATCTCGGGAGCGAACGGTCTACCGGCAACCGGGGTTGCCGCCGTGCAGGTGAACCTCACGGCGGTCGCTCCGTCCTCCGACACGTATCTCACCGTGTACCCCAGCGGCTCGGGTGTTCCCAACGCCTCGAACCTGAACCTGGCGGCTGGCGGAGTCCGAGCCAACAGTGTGATCGCACGCGTCGGCGCCGATGGCAGGATCATGGTCGTCTGCGGGCAGGGCAGCACCGACGTGTTGGTCGATGTGGTCGGGTACTTCACGGCATAGCTCGCGCTCGTGTCGTCAACGGTGCGCCGTATCGTGTTCACCGATGACTCAGCCGACCCGTCGCTCACAACTCAACGCCATCAAGCTGCGAGCGCTGGTGCGCGATCATCTTGGTGTCGCCGACGGCGAGTTGCCCGAGGTCGGCGAGTTCGGCGGTGGCGCCGCGTTGCTGGCGGGGACTGCCGCGTGGGTACTGCTCGACGAGCGGCCCGAGCGCGGCCTCGGAGCGGCACTTGCGTGGGCCCTGCGACGTGATGCGGCGGAGCTACACGTCCTGGCTGATCATTCGACGGGCACGCTGGCTCGTCGTGCACAGGGCTTCAACTATCCGATCAACGTGTGGCACGTGGAGGGCAGAATTCTGCTGCCCGCAGTCGCCGAGCCGCTGCCCGTGGCACCGGCCGTGCCTGGTGAGCATCAGGTCCTGAGTGACGTGATTGCTGACGGCGGCGCCCTGCCGGTGGTCGAACATGGGGTGTTGGCAGGTGAGGTGAACGGCCTCGAAGTGTGCCGAGTGGTGACCGATGCCTACACCGATGAGGTGCGACTGGAGGTCGGTGTCGGTGCCCACGATCGCGAAGCGTTCCAGATGCTGCACGGCAACCGCCCCACCACCGAGGCGCTGGCCGACGTGGTCAGCTCGGTCAGCGCGCATCGCCGGCCCGGTGCCCCGCGTCACCCGCTCAACATGCTCGCCCAGGAGCGAGCTCTGCGAACACGGTTGATTGCGGAGCCCGAGCTGATCGGTGCTTCCTCCGTGGTGGCAATGGCCCCGCCGATTCCACGCCCGAACGTGAAGGACCCGATCCCGTGCGTTGCTCTCGCGACCATCGACGGTCGCTCGGTTGTCGTCGTGTGTTCCAGCGGTGTCGACCTCGACCTGGTCCCGTACGCGATCGATGCCCGGGTCGCATCAGGCGTGGACGACTGCCTGGTGGTGCTGCCCGCTCGCGATGCGCTCGACGTGCAGCGCCGCCTGGCCGCGATGGCGACTCCGCCGCTCACCGTCCTCACGGTCGGCTGACGCCGTAACCTCTGTCACCGGTGTTCGATCGACTGAAGTCCGTGGAAGATGAGTTCGTCTCGCTGGAGGCGAGCTTGTCCGACCCCGAGATCGTCAACGATCAGGCGAAGATGCGTATGGTGACGCGCCGCTACAAGGACCTGACCCCCGTTGTCGATTGCGTTCGCCGCTATCACGTACGCGCCGCCGACGCGCAGGCCGCACGTGAGCTACTGACCGTCGCCACCGAGGACGAACGGCAGTTGTTGAAGGACGAGCTGACCGAGACAGAAGGCGAGCTTGCCGAGCTGGAAGAAGAGCTGCGCCTGCTGATGCTGCCCAAGGATCCCAATGACGGGCGTGCCGTCATCATGGAGATCCGTGGGGCGGAAGGTGGCGAGGAGGCCAACCTCTTCGCGCGCGACCTGTACGACATGTACCGCGCGTTCGCTGCCGCGAAGGGCTGGTCCGTCGAGGTCTTGGACCATGACGACAGCGATCTCGGCGGCGTCAACCAGGTCACCATGATGATCAACGGTGACACCGCCTGGAGCCGCCTCAAGTTCGAGGGCGGTACGCATCGTGTGCAGCGGGTTCCCATCACCGAGAGCCAAGGTCGTATCCACACGTCATCGGCGACGGTGCTGGTGCTGCCCGAGGCGGAAGAGGTGGAGGTGCAGATCGACGACAAGGACCTCACCGTCGACGTCTACCGCAGCAGCGGCGCCGGCGGACAGAGCGTCAACACGACCGACTCGGCCGTGCGAATCACGCACAAGCCGACCGGTGTGATGGTGACGATGCAGGACGAGCGCAGCCAGATTCAGAACCGGGCGCGGGCGATGGTCGTACTGCGGGCGCGGTTGCTGAAGCTGGCTCAGGACGAACAGTCGGCAGCCGCCTCGGCTGAGCGACGGTCGCAGGTCGGCGGTGGGGGCCGTGGCGAGAAAATTCGCACCTACAACTTCAAAGAAAACCGCCTCACCGATCATCGCATCGGCTTCACCATCTATCGGCTGCAAGATGTGCTCGCCGGCGACCTCGATGAAACCGTCGACGCGCTGACCGCCGAGGAGCGGGCCCGGCAGTTGGCCGGCGAGGACTGAGAGCGGTGGGCGTCGACGGCACGGTGACCTGGCGCCAGCTGTGGGACGAGACGGCCGGCCTCACTGGGCGGCCGCAGGCTCGTTGGCTGTGCGAGGAGGCAAGTGGCGCATTCGGCGCTGAGTTCACAGACGCGCTCGACACGTTCGTGACCGAACGCTCGATGGCGCACCACGACGCGATGTTGGCCCGCTGGAACGCGGGCGAGCCGCTGCAGTACGTACTTGGTCACTGGTCGTTTCGCCACCTCGATCTATTGGTCGATCGCCGGGTACTGATCCCGCGGCCCGAGACCGAACTTGTTGCACAGGTTGCACTCGACCTGTTCCGTACGGCTGTGGTGCAGTGGCCCGATCGGCCGATTCCCGTCGCCGACCTCGGCACGGGTAGTGGAGCGCTCGGGTTGTCACTTGCTTTCGAACTGCCGCGCGGCTCAACTGCTGTCTGGCTGACCGACGTGTCGGCCGACGCGCTCGACGTGGCCCGCGCCAACACCGCTGGGCTGGGCATGGCCGGTACCGCGGTGCAGTTCGGCCACGGCGAGTGGTTCGCAGCGCTGCCGTCCTCGCTGATGGGCACCCTCGGTCTGGTGGTCTCCAACCCGCCGTACATCGCGCACGGCGATCCGGCCGTCGAGCGATCGGTTCACGAGTGGGAGCCGGCAGTGGCTCTCTACGCCGACGATGACGGCCTGGCGCATGTCCGCACCATCGCGATGGGGGCAGTTGTGTGGTTGCGGCCCGGCGGATGGCTGGTGCTCGAGATCGGCACCGACCAGGGTGTCGCAGTCGCAGCCATGTTGACCGCGGCCGGCCTTGCGGATGTGCAGGTACGGGAAGACCTTGCCGGCCACGATCGGATTGCGATCGGCCGAAGAAAGTGACAGATCCTCGGCATCGGGTGCTCACCACCTGTAACCAAGTTCTACTCACGAGGAGCCACCCATGTCGCACCGCACTTGTCCCACCCGCTCGATGACCATTCGCACGGCAGTCACGGTTGTTGCGTGCACCGCCTTTGGCGTGCTTGCCGTCGCCTGCAGCGATTCGAAATCGATCTCGTCGGCCGACACCGCAGTGACCGTCGGGTCCGACACCACGCTCGCTGCTCCGGCCACGACGCCAGAGACGACCACCACCGTCGCCGCGACAACAAGCTTGCCGCCCGTCACGTCGGTGTCAAGCACGGTGGCCCCGCCTCCTCCGGCGCCCCCCACGTGTGCCTCTGCGACGGCGCCCACGGCTGATGCGATTTCGTTCGCGAATGCGAGCGGCGACTGGAATGGTGACGGCGTCGCCGACACGGTGGTGTCGTGGGCGGAGCCGGTCGGTGGCGGACTCGATTGGTTCGTCCGCACCGAGATCGCCGGTGGTCCGGCCTCCTCGGTGGCCTTGGGCGACCTTGGGGTCGGCTTCGGCGCCGTCATGGATTCCGTTGACGTCGACTTCGGCCTCGGGCTGGCCGAAGTCAGCAACCGAGAGGAGATTCTGGCCATCGTCGGTGTCAGTTCATCGGGTTACAACCTCGGTGTCTTCGGCGTCACCGACGCCGGGTGCGCCTTCCAGTTCGATGACGGCGTCGCCAGCCCGTTCCTGCTGCCGACGGCGAGCACGATCGGTCAGCTGTCGGGCGTCCGCTGCGACGGCGCGGCCGGCTCGCAGTTCCTCGTGAAGCTGCAGGCGTCGACTGTCGACGAGGTCACCTGGACGACCACCGACTTCCGTATCGAGCGCCAGGGCGCTCAGTCGTTGGTCCTTGGAACCCCACTTCCGGGTTCGCTCACCGCTGGTGACCCGGCGCTCGCCGACTACGGCCAGGCGACCTGCGGTGGTGTCAATTACCTCGACGAGTTCAACGACGCCGGGGGCGACTTCTAGATGATTAGCTCCAAGGGGTACGCGCGGTCCGCGCGATAATCCACCACTATCGGTGCGAAGGCGTCCATGATCTGCGGTGTTGATACACCCAGATCTTGGAGGAATCGGATGAACGCTGACCTGGACGCCCTCGCGACTGCACCTTATGTGACCGTCGACGACATGTTGGTCACCAACCCGACCTGGTCCCACAGCGACCCGAGATCGGGATCACCCCATTGTTGTCAGACGCCGAACTCATCACCTTGTCAGCGATCCAAGCATTGCTCGGCTACACCAGCGAAGCCCGGTTCATCCGCCACGCCCAGGTCTCGTTGCGTCACCTGTTCCCCTACATCCCCGACCGGGCCGGCTACAACAAACGCCTCCGCCGCGCCGTCGACATGCTCCGCGGCGTCACCCGACTGCTCGCCACCGCCTGCACCAGTTGGACCGACGACATCTGGGTCATCGACTCCACACCCGTCGAATGCGCACGTTCTCGCGAGACCGTCAAACGCTCCAACCTGGCCGGCGCCGCCGGCTACGGGTACTGCTCATCGCATTCACGGTTCTTCTGGGGATTCCGACTGCACCTCATCGCCACACCATCCGGGCTACCAATCACGTTCGCGCTGTCCAGCCCCAAAGACGACGAACGTGTCATCGCCCGCGACATGCTCGAGATCGAACCGGGCCTGCTCGCCAACCGGCACGGCCAAACCGTCATCGCTGACAAGGGCTACCGCTCAATCGAGTTCGAAACCATGCTCAACACCCACGGGGCCACACTGATCAGACCGACCCTCGGCAAAGAACGCGAACGCCCCGGCAAACAATTCCTACGACTGTTCCGACAGATCATCGAGTCGATCAACCAAACCTTGAAAGCCCAACTCGACCTCGAACGACACGCAGCGCGTAGCTTCGCCGGGATCACAGCCCGCGTGCTCCAACGACTCCTCGCACTCACCGCCGCCATCTGGCACAACGAGAACACCAACCAGCCAGTCCTACGATCACTCACCGCCTACGACCACTGACCCCTTGGAGCCAATCATCTAGGCCTCGGGATCGGGAGCCGGCTCGGCGACCGATCAGTCGAAGCGGGCTGCGATCTGGCCAAGCAGTGACTCCTCGTCGGCGTCGACCACATGGTCAGCGCCGGCGACGTCGCGTGCGGCGCTGAAGAGCGCGGCGCGCAACACCGTGCTGGCAACGCGTGCGTCGATGTCGTCGAGCAATGCCTCGACTCCGTTGTCCGCCAGAGCAGCACGTACTCGGGCGGAGGCCGGGCCGATGTACTGGTCGAACGAGAATGTGTCGGTCTCCCAACCGGAGTCGTCGCTGATGTTACGAATCTCGTCGACTTCGTCGGTGGAGATGTGTCGGTCCGCCATCATCACCAGCAGCAACAGTTCGATGGCTGCTTCGTGCTCGCGGTCGGCGGTGGCATGCACCGAAACGTGGGTGTACAGATCCTTCAGACGCTGATTCATGATGGTGGCAACCTAGTGCGTGAGGCCCAGGGAGCGCTGCAGGAAGTTCAGTTGGTGCAACAGCAGGTTCTCCGCCACGACCTCCTGCGGGGTCATGTGCGTGACGCCGACGAGCGGCAGCACCTCGTGCGGCTTGCCGGCGGCCAAGAGCGCGCTCGACAACTGCAGCGTGTGCGCGGCCACGACATTGTCATCGGCCAGGCCGTGCACGAGCAGCAGCGGTCGCGTGAGCTGATCTGCCAGCGGTAGCAGCGAGTTGGTCGCGTAGGCGGTGTCGTCGCGAGTGGGGTCGCCGAGGTAGCGCTCGGTGTAGTGCGTGTCGTACAGGCGCCACTCGGTGACGGGTGCGCCGGCGATGGCCGCGTGGAACACGTCGGGCCGACGCAGCACCGCCAGCGCTGCAAGGTAGCCGCCGAAGCTCCAGCCGCGGATGGCGACCTTGCTCAGGTCCAACGGGAAGCCGGCGGCGGCAGCCTGCAGTGCAGCAATCTGATCATCGAGCGGCAGCGTCGCCAGGTCGCGATGAACCGATCGCTCCCACTCGCTACCACGGCCAGGCGTGCCGCGACCGTCACTGACCACGACCGCGAAGCCCTGGTTCGCAAACCATTGTGAGGTGAGATACGCGTTGTGGGAGTGCAGGACGCGCTGTGCGTGCGGGCCCCCGTACGGGTCGAGAAGGACCGGCAGCGGCGGGCCGTCGTCGCCGGCGGACCGACCGGTGGGCAGCAGCACTGCGGTGGCCAGCGAGTGCTCGCCGTAGTGGCGAATGGTGACGTTCGGGGCCACGAGCGGATGTTGCGTGACAGATACGAGGACCGGGCCATCCAGGACGTACGTGACCGCTCCCGGCTCGTCGAGCACTGCACTGCGCAGCACGACCGTGGGGCCACCGACCGTTGCCGTGTGGATACCCGGTTCGTCGGTGAGGGCGGTCAGCGTGCCATCGGTGCGCCACCTCCAGACGTGCTGCACCGTGGCGTCATCGATTGGATTGGCGAGGAAGTGCACCTCGTCGTCGTGGGCTGCCACCACAGCGCGCACCTGCATGTCGTGGGGTGTCACGGCAGAACCATCGACCATCAAACGGCGCGTTCCGTCACGATCGGCCGTCATCACCAGTTCGTTGTCGCCCAGTTGCGCAGGCGTGCCAGGCACCAGTTCCACCCACGCGGTGTCGCCGTCGGCGAACAGCGGCTCGGTACCACCCGTGACCGCATCGGCCTCCAGCACCATCAGTGAGCGCTGGTCGCGTGACTGCACCGTCAGGAGTAGGCGTTGCTCGTCGGCCCACTGCACCCCGGCCAGGTACGGGTAGGTGTCGCGATCCCAGACGATCTCGGTGCTGCCGCCGTTCAGCGCCAGCACGTGCAGGGTGACCTCGGCGTTGGCGGTGCCTGCCGCGGGGTAGCGGACCTCATTGGGTCGCTGGTCGGGGTTGGCCGGGTCGCTGATGTACCAGTGCTGCACGTCTGTGACGTCCACACGTGTGGCCGCGATGGCTGCGCCGTCGGGGCTCCACCAATAGCCGCGATACCGCCCCATCTCCTCGGCAGCGATGAAGTCGGCGCTTCCCCAGCTGACGTCAGGGTGCTCGTCGCCGGCCAATTCCCAATTGCTGCCGTCGAGTTCTGCGATACGCAGGCTGCGGCCGCAGACGTATGCGACGCGGGTGGCCACAGGGTCCGGTCGCGGGTCGAACACGGGGCCGTCAACTGTCAGTTCGCGCGCTCGGCCGCTGAGCAAGCCGGCGACGTACAACTTGCCGGCGAGTGCGAACGAAACGACGGTGGCAGCGGTGTCGGTGGCGTAGGCGGTGATGCCGCTGGCCCCCTCGCGCATGCGCTCGCGTCGCAGCCGCTCTTCTGCGGGCAGCGCCTCGTCATCGACCGCGTCGAGTAGCTGCACCGGATCGGCGACCAGACGTTCCTCACCGGTTGCGACATCGAGCACCCACAGACAGTTCACCGGGTCGTCGCCGGCGCGGCTGCGCGCAAACACCACTCGCTGCCCATCGTCGGAGACGCTGATGGTTCGCGGGTCGCCGAGCGTGAACCGCTGAGTGCGTGCGAACTGGCGTGGAAAGGTGTCGCTCATCTGCTGCTGCTCCGGCTTTGTGTCAAGACCCAGAACTCGCAGGCCCAGGTCAGTGCCCGACAGACTTTACGTAAAGAACGGGGGGAGCAGGGTCAGGTGCCGGGGACGACCAGGATCTTGGCGTGGTGTTCGGGGTCGGCCAGGTCCGCAAACGCCTGCGGCACGCCGTCGACACCAACGGTGCCGGTGAGCCAGGGGGAGAGATCGGTCTTGCCGTCGGCGATCGCCTGCAGCGCACCGGAGAACTCCATCGGGTCGTAACCAAGTACGAATTGAATGCTGAGCTCGCGGCCGATGCCCAACATCGGATGGATGCGGTCCTCCTGCATGCAGGCGCCGACCACCAGGATGCGAGCGTCCTTGGGTGCCATCCGCATGGCCTGCTCGATCATGCCGGGCACGCCGACCGCCTCGAAGATCACCAGTGGACGTACTCCGTCGATCTTGCGCCAGGCCTCGATGGCGAGTGTCTCGCGCGGGTCGACGACGACGTCGGCTCCCAGCAATTCGGCCAGTTGACGACGCTTGGCGGAGAAGTCGGCAACGACGATGGGGCCAATCCCGCGCATCCGAAGTTCTGCAACGCAGGCCAGCCCGACGGGGCCGGCGCCGAGAACGATCGCGCTGTCGCCGCCGGAGATGCGACTCTTCGCAACCGCGTGGACACCGACAGCGAGTGGCTCGGTCATCGCAGCCATCTCGGCCGGCAGCCCGCTGGGCACCTTGATGCCGGTGAGTTCGTTGAACACCATCAGGTCGGCGTAGCCACCGTTGTAACGGTTCGAGTAGCCCAGCGGATGCACGCCGTCGGCGTCGAATGCGACTGGCAGGCTGACGACAACGTCGCCGACGGCCAGGTTGCTGCAACCCGGGCCCAGTTCGACCACTTCGCAGCAGAACTCGTGACCCATCACCGTGTCGGCGTCGGGTTCGAACATCTTCATGGCCATCGCCGCGGGCGGGGCGTCGCCCTGTAGCTCCTCGGTGAGCCGTCTCGATTCCTCGCCGTGGCGCAACATGTGCAGATCGCTGCCGCAGATGCCGCACGCGAGCACCTTGGTGAGCACCTGGCCCGGGCCCGGCACAGGGTCCGGTATGTCGTCGACTCGAAGTTGCCACTCTTTCATCACGACAGCACGCATGGTGCGCAGCGTAGGTGCCCGACGTCAGGTCGGGGAGTGTCGGACGGCTTCCACGATGATCTGCCAGGCCGCGTCACTGTCGATACCCGTGATCCAGTCGCAGTTGGCGTCGGGGACCTCGCGCAGGTCGCGCTGGTCGATGACTGTCATACCCGCGGTGAGGCGGCCCTGGGTCTCGATCTGTACGTGCGCCAGCCTGCGCTCGAACAGATGCGGATGGGTCAGTACCAGCACCGCAATCGGATCGTGCACGGGTGCGCCGAGGATGTGGTGATGCCGTGACGTGTACGTACCACTGAAGAACTCGAACAGGTCCGCGAGAACCGCCGCCAGCCGGCCGGGCAGCGCTCGGATCATGTCGACGCGGTGGGGCACCGCCTGGAACTGATGTGTCACATCGAGGCCGGCCATGATCAGCGGGCCACCGTACGAGAACACCATGTCGGCCGCCTCAGGGTCGCACCACAGGTTGAACTCGGCAGCGGCCGTGCGGTTGCCGAACGTGCCGCCGCCCATCA
>DAORTY010000102.1:0-13856 GCA_035432905.1 Ilumatobacteraceae bacterium
CTCCGGGGGCGTTCGACGATGTCGCAGATGTTCGACTACTCGACACGCGCCAATCCGAGCGACCTGGCGCCGGCAGCCAAACCGTGATTCATGGAATCCCCAACAGCTCCGCCGTGATCTCCATCACTGTCACACAAACCACTGGCTGGGGTTACGTCCAGGTACTCGCGTGTGGTGCCACTCCGGGCGGCTCATCGAATCTCAATGCAGATTCTCCGTTCCAGACCCGAGCGGCCCTCACCGTCGTCCAGTTCGCCGCCGACGGCACCGCTTGCATCTTCAATGAAACGCCCACGCACATCATTGCTGACCTGCAGGGTTACTTCACTCCGGGAGCATTCGACGATGTGCCAGACGTGCGCCTCGCCGACACGCGATCGGGTGCCCGACCGACGCAGGATTCGCAGGTACCGGTCGCGGGTGAGGCAGGTCGCTCAGCACTCGTCTCCGTTGTCGCAACCGACGCCTCAGGTGCCGGCTACATGCAGGTATTACCGTGCGGTGGTGCCGCCGGCGCAACCTCCAACGTGAACACGGACCGAGCCGGCCAGACCATCGCCAACCTCGCCACTGTGCCGATTTCCGCCGACGGCACCGCATGCATCTACACGTCCGTCAGCACCCATGTCATCGTGGACCTACAGGGCTACTTCGCGACGGGCACGTTCGAGGACATCCCTGATGCTCGCTTGATCGACACCCGCTCTCGCTAATCGATCGCCGCAGCTCCGGCACGACGCATCGGGAGTGTGTTGCGCCAGACCCCGTCGACCATGTGCAACGCCGCCGCCACCGCGCCGCTCGTAGGAACAAGGCCGATCTCACCCACACCCTTGATCCCGTAGGGCGACCTCGGCTGCGGCACCTCCACCAGCTCGACCTCGATCTGGGGTATGTCCTTGGGTCGCAGGATGCCGAGGCTGCGCAGCGTCATGTTGGTCGGAAAGCCCCGTTCGTCACAGGGGAACTCCTCCGTCAACGCATATCCCAGGCCCATGTGCACCGACCCCTCGACCTGACCTTCGCACAGTCGCGGATTGACGGCGCGTCCGACGTCGTGGATTGCGACGACCTTCTCGATCGCGCCGGACTCGCGGTCGGCGACGACGATCTGCGCAGCGAATCCGAACGCGGAGTGGATGGTGGGGTTGGGGATCGCCGGGTCGCCGAGCTTCTGCGTCCAGTCCACCACGTACTCCGCGTAGTGATCCACATCGGGTGCACACTGCGCGGCGAGAGCGACGAGACAGGCGTTCTGCACGCTGGCGGCGACCATCAGCGTGCCGCGGCTACCGGTCGTCTGACCGAAGCCGAGCGGACGAGTGGTGTCGACGATGACGTCGATACGGGCCGGGTCGATGCCGAGCTCGGTGACTGCCGTCTGCATCGCGACGGTGTGCACGCCCTGGCCCATCTCGGTGAAGCCGTGGCGAACCTCCACCCGGCCGTCGGAGCTCCGGAAGTGCACCACTGCAGCGCACACTTCACGAAGCCCGTTGCCCAGTCCCGAGTTCTTGAGAGCGAGGCCCATACCCACCGCTTTGCCGGCGGCCAACGCCGCGTCGATGTGGGGCTTTGCGCGGTCGAGGCACTCCTCGGCACCGCGGGCGCCGTCGTCCATGATCTGGCCGGGCCCCCACACGTCGCCCGGTCGTATGACGTTGCGTTTCCGCATCTCCCAGCCGCTGATTCCCGCCTGCTCGGCGAGGCGGTCCATGACGCCCTCCATCGCGAACTGCGCCTGGTTCGCGCCAAAGCCACGAAAGGCGCCGCACACCGGATTGTTGGTGCGCACGGCGGTGCACTTCACATCGATGTTGGGCACGCGGTACGGGCCGCTGGCATGGCCGGCCGCCCGTTCGAGCACCTTCATCCCGACGCTGGCATACGACCCGCTGTCGCCGATACCGTGGACCCGCACCGCGGTGAGCCGGCCCGCGGCATCGCAGCCCACCCAGTACTCCAGACGGATCGGGTGCCGCTTGGCGTGCACCAGGAAGCTCTCCTCGCGTGAGAGTGTGCACTTCACCGGGCGTTGCAACAGGTGCGCAGCCAGAGCCGTCTGGCCCTGGTTGCTCATGTCTTCCTTACCGCCGAAGGCCCCGCCGTTGGAGACCAGTTCGACGGTGACCTGCGAGGTGTCCACGCCCAGGATGGCCGCTATCTGGTCGCGGTCGTCCCACACACCCTGACCGCCGGAGTAGACGTGCAGATGCCCGTTCTCGCCAGGTACGGCCAACGTGCTCTCCGGCTCCAGGAAGGCGTGCTCGATGCGCTGCGTGTTGAACACCTCGTGCACCACATGCGCGCTGTTGGCCAGCGCCTCGTCGACGTTGCCGCGCTCGTAGGCGCTGATCGAGAGCACGTTGTTCTTGGTGCCGAACACGGCGATCTCAGGGTCGTCGATTGCTGCCACCGGGTCGACGATGGGCCGCAGCACGTCGTACTCGACCTCCACCAGCTTCGCCGCCGCACGTGCACGCTGCCTGGTGTCGGCCACCACGATCGCAAGTACGTCGCCCGCGTAGGAGGTGCGTTGGCCGTCGCCGATGAAGACCGGCCAGTCGTTGTAGATGATGCCGACGTACTGGTCGCCAGGGATGTCGGCCGCTGTGTAGACCGCAATGACGCCGGGCGCCTGGGCGGCGACCGTCGTATCGATGCGGACAATGTCGGCACGGACGTGTTCGGTGAGGTGCAGTGCGCTGTGCAACATGCCCGGCACCCGCATGTCGTCGATGTACCCGCGGTCGCCCAGCGTCAACTCCGCGGCTTCGTACTTCGCACCGCTGGTTCCGATGCCACCGGGTAGACCGGGGTCGACAACCGTTCCGCGCGCGACTGCCTCGATCGCGTCGAGCACCTTCACGTAGCCGGTGCAGCGACACAGGTGCGCACCGAGGTGTCGGGCCATGTCGTCGCGCTGCAGCTCGGCACCCTTCTTGTCGATTTGCGCCTTCGCCCGCATCACAATGCCGGGGATACAGAACCCGCACTGCAGCCCGCCGCAGGCCGCGAACGCGTCTGCGAAGCGGGTGCGCTCATCCGCGTCCACGCCTTCCAGCGTGGTCACGCTGCGACCCGCGACCTTGTCGAGCGAGTACGTGCACGAGATCTGCACCTTGCCGTCGATCATCACGGTGCAGCAGCCGCACTGGCCCTGCGGCGAGCAGCCGTCCTTCACCGACGTCACGTCCAACTCCTCGCGCAATGCAGCAAGAAGGTGCGGATGATCTGAACGCACCGACACCGCAGCGCCGTTGAGGGTGAACCCTGTCGTTGCATCCGCGATTGTCACGTTTTACATTTTGTCAAGGTCGCGGTCCGATTACCAGGCTCAGGGAAATGAAATGTCGCGAGTCCGTCAGATGAGCCGGACCAGGGCGGTGAGGCCGACGACGACAATGAGCGCACGGAGTGCCTTCGGGTTCAGCCGGCGGCCGTATCTCGCTCCGATCTGGGCGCCGATCGTGGAACCGACGGCGATGACACCAGCAACCTTCCAGTCGATGCGTGTCGTGGCGACGAACACCACCGCCGCAATCCCGTTGCAGGTGAGCGCCAACACGTTCTTGGTGGCGTTGATGCGCTGCAGCGTCTCGCTGAGGAAGATCCCCAGGACGGCCATCAAGATGATGCCCTGGGCGGCGCCGAAGTAACCGCCGTACACACCGGCCGCCATCACGAGGGTCTGTAGGCCGAGCGTGACATCACCGTGGTCGACACCACCTGCGCAACGGCGAGCCGCCAGCTTGCGAGAGATCGTCGGCCCAGCCACGACCAGGACGAGCGCGATGGCCACGAGGAGGATCACCACCCTGTCGAACACGCCACTGGGCAGTGTCAGCAGCAGCGTGGAACCGATTGCGGCGCCGATCAGCGAGGCAGGGACGAGTCGACGCAGGCGCTCCGACTGGCCACTGAGTTCACGTCGGTACCCGTACACACTCGAGATCGAGCCGGGCACGAGGCCGATGTTGTTGGAGACGTTGGCCAACAGCGGCGGATAACCGAGCGCGATCAGCGTGGGAAACGTGATGAGCGAGCCGGAGCCGACGACCGCGTTGATCGTGCCCGCGCCAATACCCGCAAGAAAAATGATGAGTGCATCGGTCAGCGACATCCGCGCCTCAGTCCGGCAACACGACGCCGCGTTGCGACGTGATTCGGCCGTACACCTCGGGGCGGCGGTACCTGTCGAAGTCGAACAGCGTCTCCTTGTACTTCGCACACCAGTCCAGATCGCAGCGGGCAACGATCACTTCGTCATCGCTCGTCAGTGTCTGGGCGACGATCTGTCCGCTCGGGGCAACGATCATGGATTGACACAGCGAGTCGACACCCTCCTCGACACCACCCTTCGCCACACCGACGACCCACGTACCGTTCTGGTAGGCACCGCTCTGCATGACCAGGGCATTGTGGAAGCCCTGAAGGATGTCCTGGCTGGGGTCGGGCACGTAGTGGATCGGCGTGTTGTAGCCGATGAGCACCAGCTCGACGCCCTGCAGGCCCATCACTCGATATGTCTCGGGCCAACGCCGGTCGTTGCAGATGGCCATGCCGACGATGCCGCCGAATGCTCGCGAGACACCGAAGCCATCGGGGCTGGGCTCGAAGTAGTAACGCTCGGCGTGTTGAAACGGACGGTCTGGTTCGTGGTGCTCGTGACCGGGTATGTGCGTCTTGCGATAGGTCGCCACGACACTGCCGTCGCGCTCGACCAGGGTCTGCACGTTCCACCGGCGCACCGATCCGTCGGCCCGCTCATCGAGGTGGGCATACCCGAGGCAGAAGCCGACGCCGAGACGCTTGGCCTCGTCGAACAGCGGCTGCGTGGCCGCGTTGGGCATCTCGGTCTCGTACCAGTGGTCGGCGTCGGCGATGTCGTCGACGAACCACCGCGGGAAGAACGTGGTCAGTGCCAGCTCCGGGTACACCACCAACTCGGCACCCATCGCATGCGCCTGGTGCAGCATCGTGATCAGCCTGGCAACCACCTGCTCTCGGGTGTGCTCCTTCTGCACGGGGCCCATCTGGGCGGCAGCGATGACGAGATGGCGGGCCATCCCCGAGACGCTAACGGCCCGACGGCGCGCTCGTATCGATACGGCGAGCGGGTCGCGTCTACGGTTCGCCACATGTCAGAGATCACCGTGGAAGAGTTCGAAGCCAGTGCCCGTACGTTCCTGGAAGCGAACGCACCGCGCAAGGAATCCGACAAGAAGTTCGTGTGGGGTGAAGGCCCGGACATGGTGGCCGTGTTCGAGGAGAAGGACCGCGACACCGAACTGGCCGACGTCGCCACCTCGTGCGACTGGCGGCGCAAGAAGTTCGACGCCGGTTTCGGCTGGATCACCGGCCCGACCGAGTACGGCGGCGCCGGCCTGACCAGCGCACACGAGCGGGCGTACCAGCGGTTGGAAGGTCAGTTCGAAGTCGCCAGCCAGAGCCCGTTCGTCATCGGCCTCGGCATGGTGGCACCGACGATCCTCGCTCATGGCAGCGACGTCGCGAAGGACCTGTACCTCACCAAGATGTATCGCGCCGACATCGTTGGTTGCCAGCTGTTCAGCGAGCCCGGCGCCGGCAGCGACCTCGCCAGCCTTCAAACGAAGGCTGTCCGCGACGGCGAGGAGTGGATCATCACCGGCCAGAAGGTGTGGACCACCGGCGCCCAATTCAGCGACCTCGGCGAAGTGATCGCCCGCACCGACGCCGACATGCCCAAGCACAAAGGCCTCACCGGCTTCATCGTCGACATGCACGCACCCGGCGTCGAGGTTCGCCCCCTGCGTCAGATGACCGGCGGTGCCAGCTTCAACGAGGTGTTCTTCAACGAGGTCCGCGTGCGCGACGACCACCGCCTCGGTGATGTCAACAACGGGTGGAACGTTGCCCTCACCACGCTGATGAACGAGCGGGCAGCCATCGGTGCCGGCGGAGGCGGCGGCGGCGGTATCAACATGTACACCCGTGTCACCGAGATGGTGCGTCACTTCGGCCTCGACAAGGACCCCCTGGTCCGCAACGAGCTCGCCAACCTGCTCATTCACCAGAAGGTCGCCGGCTACAACAACCAGCGGGCGATGGACAAGATCAAGGCCGGCCAGTTGCCCGGGCCGGAGATGAGCATCGCCAAGCTCGCCGGCACGCTCAACAGCCTGCGACTGTGCGACTTCGTGTCGAAGGTGCTTGGCCCCAAGCTGATCGCCGACACCGGCGAGTGGGGCACCTACGCATGGAGCGCACTCATCCTCGGCACGCCCGGTGGCCGCATCGCGGGTGGCAGCGACGAGATCATGCGCAACATCGTCGGCGAGCGAGTGCTGGGCCTGCCCAAGGATCTCGGCATCGACAGCAAGTCGCCGTTCAAGGACCTCAAGGTCGGCACCCAGAAGGACTGACGCCAACGTGTCCGCCGGCGCGCCGCGGTTGCGCGACAATTCGCGCCATGGGGGCATTTCGGACGGACTGGGACACCGCGGCGAATCCGCGGTACGACGTGTGGACCACGACCAACGGCGGTGAGGTGATCCCGGGCGTCCTGTCACCGTTCACCGCGACGATGTACAACCAGTTCGACGCTCGTGGTTTGCGCGACCTGATGAAGGCGTACCCCTCGGGCAACCTGGTGAAGGTCTACCCGCCGCCGGTCGGCAACTTCTTCGGCATCACCGCCGGTCGGCTCACGCTCAACGTCGGCTTCTCGGTGGCCGCGATGAGCAGCCTGGAGCCCGACATCGCCACCGCGATGGCGGGTCAGTTCTTCCAGGGCAGCGACGATGCATTGCGTTACATCGTGCGCGCACCCGCCGCCAAGGTGGCTCAGGCGATGGAGGTGGCCACTGCGCAACGTGAGGCCGCCGAGGATGAGTCGCGTGCGGTGCAGGAAGAGTTCTATGCCGACCGTCTGCAGGGCGTGCCAGCGCTCGATCGGACGTTGCCGCTGAAGGAGGCGTGGAAGCGATTCCAAGATCTCGTGCCATCCACGCTCGATGTGTTCAACCGGCATCTCGTCGTCTCGACCGCAGCCGGTGAGATGTCAGTGCGGCTGGCCGGGGTCATCGCGGCCGGCGGCGGCGAACCGAACACCATCATCGGGTTGTGTAGCGGCCTCGGCGACGTGGAGAGCTCGAAGCCGGCGCTGAAGCTGTACGACCTGGCCATGGTCGCCCGGCGCCACGCCAGCGTGCGCAAATTGGTGGAGAGCGGCGACACGGCTGCCGTCATCGCTGCACTGGCCGCTCCGCCCGATCGCGGTTGGGAGGCATTCACCGATGAGTTCGACGAGTTCATCCACCGCTACGGCTTCCGCGTGCAGGGCGAGGCAGACCCGATGGTGTCCGACTGGGGCGAGAACCCCACGTTCGTCATTTCCCAGGTGAAGTCGATGATGGGCCTCAAGCCGCACGAATCGCCAGCAGCGCACCAAAAGGCGGCAGCCGCCGGGCGCGTGAAGTTGGAGAAGTCTGTCCGCGCCGGACTGGGGGCCGAGCAGCGGCCAGCGTTCGACGCGGCGCTGGTGCAGGCGCAGCGGTTCACGGCCATGCGTGAGCTGACGAAGGCGGTGTGGGTGTTGGGCACCCGCCGATTGCGCGCTCCGCTCCTTGCCACAGCCGATGGGTTGGTGACCGCGGGTCACCTCAAGCGTGCCGACGACATGCTCTATCTCACCCACACGGAGGTCGACTCGCTGGTCAAAGGGAAGCCGGTGAAAGATCTCGCCACCAACATCACCAGTCGCAAAAAGCAACGCGAGCAAGCCGAGGACTACACGCTGCCCGATGCGTGGGTGGGCGAGGTGGTGCCGACGAAGCGGGCCAAGGTTGTTGCCACGAAATCGCTCAACGGTCTCGGGGTCAGCAGCGGTGTCGCCACGGGTCGAGCGCGAATCATCATGAACACCGAGGCGGCTTTCGAGCGCGAAATCGAACCCGGCGATGTGCTGGTCGCTCCGTTCACCGACACCCCGTGGACACCATTGTTCATCCCGGCAGCGGCCATCGTGGTGGAGACCGGCGGCATGTTGTCGCACGCCGCCACGGTCGCCCGCGAGTTCGGCATTCCGTGCGTGGTTCTGGTGCACGACGCCACGCGCATCATCGGCGAAGGAGACACCATCGCAGTCGACGGCGCCGCTGGCACCGTCAAGATTCTTAAGAAAGCCTGACCCGTCAGTCCCAGAGCGTCGGCGTGAACGTGACCGATTGCTCGACGACGTCGCCGGGTAGCGACGGCCCGCACAGCCGCTCGACCAAGCTCGGCCAGTCGAACGAGTCGGTCACCTCCGACGCCCACAGCTCGATCAGACGGTCCTGCGGAACGAACTTGGGGATGATCACGTCGAGGATCTTCTCGATCTCGTTGCGGAACTTCTCGTTGGTGCTGCGCACGCCGTCGGCCAGCAGCGGCGTGTCGGGACGCAGCCGCACGTACAGGTCGTAGGTGCCGCACCAGCGAGCCACCAGCGGGGTCACGTCGAACGGGTCCTGCCCCTTGGTGGCGCGCAGGAAATAGGCGAAGTTGTCGATCAGCGCTCGGTCGAGCACCAGCACCTCGGCGCGGCTGCGCAGCTCCAGCTCCTCGCGAATCTGGGCCATGATGACCCACAACTGTGCCTCCGGGGTCGCCCGCTCGTTCATCCCCATCGGGCTGAACCGCACGACCTCCCTGCCGACCTCGACACTGCGGCCGCTGCGACCGACCGCACCTGCAAACGAGTGCACCGCGTTCGTCTTGCGGACCGAGTGCGACCCGATGAACGCGATCTTGCGGGCAACCGGCATCCAGCGGAACCTATCGCACAGGCGACCGAGCGCGAATGTTCGCGTGGCCGAACAGGAAGATCAGGCTGTATCACGCGTGATACATTGCGGCCATGAGCGACGCGACCATCAGAGATCTCCGTAACCACGGGGGCGAAGTGATCGACCGGGTGCTGACCGGCGAGTCCGTTGTCATCACGCGCTCTGGCGTCCCAGTTGCACAGCTCGTACCACTCCCTCCTGAGGGGCTCGACGCTGCCGCACTTCTCATACGCTGGCAGGCACTGCCAAGCGTTGATCTGAAGGCGTTCCGAGCCGACCTCGACCAGCTCCTCGATCCGTCGCTATGAGTCGGCCGGGCGAACGAGGACTACTCGACACGAACACGGTCATCCTGCTGAATCGTCTGCGCGATCCGTCCGCGCTACCTCAGCGCCCTGTCATCTGCACCATCACGTTGGCGGAACTCTCTGTCGGCCCGCTTGTCACAGACGACCCGCATCAACGGGCTGCGCGCCAGGCACATCTGCAGCTTGCCGAGTCGTCATTTGCACCGCTGCCGTTCGACGCTGCCGCGGCGCGCCGATTCGGTGGCGTGGCCGCAAGTCTGAGAAGTGTCGGGCGCAAACCTGCCGCTCGCGCCTACGACGCTCTCATCGCTGCCGTGGCATTGGCAAATGATCTCCCGATCTACACGGTCAACCCCTCGGACTTCGAAGGCATCGAGGGCTTGACAGTGCGCGCCGTTCCCCACCCCGACGCCTCCGCCTAAACACCGGGCACGGCGGTGTGAAGGCCGTGGTCGTTAGCCCAGCGGCCTACGTCGCGCCCTTCCAGGGCGGCGGCCAGCAGATCGGGAAAGGCATCTGGGGTGCAGGCGAACGACGGCACGCCGAGTGCTGCGAATGCGGCCGCCTGAGCGTGGTCGTAGACCGGTGCGCCTTCGTCGCTGAGCGCGAGCAGCACGACAACACACACGCCGGCCTGTTGCAGCGTGGCGATTCGGTCGTGGAGCAGCGCAGAGTTGCCACCTTCGAAGAGATCGCTGACCAGCACCAGCACGGTGTCCGCGGGGCGAGTGATCAGTTGCTGGCAATACCCGATGGCCTGGGCGATGTCGGTACCACCACCCAACTGCACGCCGAACAGGACATCCACTGGATCGTGCAACAGCGGCGTCAGGTCCGCGACCGCCGTATCGAACGCAATCACACTTGTCTTCAACGCGGGCATCGAGGCGAGCACGGCCCCGAAGACAGATGCGTAGACCACGCTGTCAGCCATGCTGCCGGATTGGTCGATGGCCACGACCACGTCGCGCGACAGGCTGCGCTGTCGGCGGCCGTATCCGACGAGCCGTTCGGGGATCACCGTGTGCTGGTCGGGCAGGTAGTGGCGCAGGTTGGCGTGGATCGTGCGACCCCAATCGATGTCGCTGGGGCGCGGACGACGAGTGCGCTGCGAGCGCGCCAGGGCACCGTGCACGGCCTGCTTGGTGCGTGAGGCGAGCCGCCGCTCGATCTGCTCGACCACCGCGGCGACCAGCTGGCGAGCGGTCGCACGGGTGGTGTCGGGTAGCAACTTGTTGAGCTCGACCAGCAGCGTCACGAGGTGAAGATCCGGTTCGACCGCGCGCAACATCTCCGGCTCGAGCAGCAACTGACGCAGCTTCAGGCGGTCAATGGCATCGCGCTGCAGCACCTGGACGACGCTGCTAGGAAAATACGTGCGGATGTCGCCCAACCAGCGCGCGACGGCCGGTGCCGAGCTGCCGAGCCCACCTGCACGCGACCCTCCCCCACGCCAACCGGGTCGCGCGTCGTACACGGCGGCGAGCGCGGCGTCGATGCGCGCATCCACTCCGTCGAGTTGCAGCCCGGTGACACCTTGCCCGGCGCTGTCCGTGTCGCCCTCCTCAGTCCCGCCCAGCACCATTCGCCAGCGGCGCGACCGCTCGCCGTCGCTGACCCTGCCCGGAAGATCCGTCACGACTGGACCCCCAGCATCTGGCGGACGGTCACGAGGGCAACGGCAGCGCGGTCGTCGTCCACGTCGCTGCCGAACCCGATGCCGCTGGCCGGAGCGAGATCGGCGAGCAGCATCCCCAGCTGCCGCCGCTCGGCAGGTTCGAAGCCACCGAATGTTCGCCGCAGCAACGGCACCGTCGAGATGAACGTGTCCGGCGCCAGCGACGACACCCAGCCATCGATCACGTCGAGCAGCTCGCGATCGTGCACCAGCACCGTTCCGCTGCCGGCCACAAAGCCCTCCACGAACGAGGCACCGACCGCGGGCGCAGTGCCCACCGACAGCGCGCGCGACACCCGGTTGCCGACCTGCGAGCGCTTCCACGCGCCACCGTCGTGCAGCAACCGAGTGGCCCGGCCCTGCACCAACCCGTGCACATCGCTGCGTTCCGCGATCAGGGTGAGCACCGCCGGCCACTCCCCTCTGCGGGCATGGTGGTCGGTGAGTGCCAATGCGGCCTGCACACCGGCCAACCTCTCGACCATGGCCGCAGCCGCGTCATCGTCCAGTGAACGGCACGCCATCAGCGCTCCGGCCAGCGCACGAACCACCAAGCCGTCGAAGACTCTCCGAAGTGCGGATGCGTCGGTGCCGCGAACGTCGCCATAGCGCAGTGCTCGTGCGAGCGGACCCAGCGTGTCGATGACCTGCACCAAGTCGGGGTCGTGCGCCGCCTGCGCCTCCACCCGCACGACCACCGGCTGCACGACGTCGGGCAGATCGGCGAGCAGTGCATCGTCGAGAATCTGCACGAGATCGGCCAGTGCCGTCGCCGCTGCCGCTCGCTCGAGTAGTCGGTGCGTGGCCGCAGCAGCGACCGTGGTGCCGTACGCCGACAATTCGATGACACGAATGGTCAGCTCGGGTTCCCAGCGCAGCGCCCACGTCTCGCGGAAGGTGCCACTGCTGCCGCGGCCCTCCTCCACCGAGCCCCACGACACACCCAACGCTCGCAACCGATGGAGCAGCACCGACCGATTCCGACCGTTGGTGGCACGAACGTCCAGTTCGACGGTCTGCGCGTCCGCACTCGGCTTCAAGCGCACCTTGCGCTGCTGGGCGGCCACGTCGCGCGCCAGCGGCACCTGTGGCGCGTCATCGGGGACTTCGCCGATCGCATCGCCGATCACCAGCTCGCGATCGATCAACGCCAGCCCAGTGGTGCCCGCCATCACCGTGTCGGCCGCGTCCAACACTTCGGCCAGACCGGGCCGCGGGCGAAGGCGCAGTGTGGCAAGCGCACCCGCGGTGCGCGTCGCCGCAATGAGGTGATCGGGCGACGCCGACAGCCCCCGCTCGCGCAGTAGCCGCGCCACCTCCACGAACCAGCGGCTGAGACCGGCGGGGCCGGGGTGACGAAAGACGTGCGCGTACCAACCGGGACTGCGCACGCCAGCGCCGTACCCCGTGGCGCTGGCCAACCGACGGTGCGTCCACGGCACCCAGCTGACGCCCACCTTCACCTTCGGTAGCCCGCGCAGGGTGCGGGTATCGATGGTGGCAGCCGGCAGGGGCTGGGAAAGTGCCGGCACGTGCCACGCACCGCACACCACAGCGATTCGCTGATGACCCTCGGCGATCGCCTTGCGCAAGGTCTGGCGCATGAAGGCCTCTCGTTGCGCCTCACTGGAGGACCCAGCTTCCCATCCCCCACGTACTGCTGACATCGCCTCAGCGACCGCTTCGAATGCATGCGCACCGTCGCCTCGATGCTCGATGACGTCGTCCCACCAGCGCTCCGGGTCCGGGTCGCCCGCTGCCGCGGCGAGTGCGGCCAGTGGGTCACCGACTGGATGCTCGGCGAGCTGCAACTCGCTGCCGTTCGCGTCCGCGCCGTGACCTCGGGCGAGAGAGTTGGCGAGCGGCAGGTCCATCGCCCGCACCGGCACGTCGTGCGATCGCGCCCACACGAACGCCTGCCATTCGGGACTGAACTCGCCGAACGGCAGGAATGCCGCACGATGGGGCGTGTCGACGACGTACCCCAGGAGCGCCACCGGCGGCACCAGTTGCTCGTGACCGACCCAGCCAAGCGCGCTCTCGCAGTCGGCCGGCAGCTCCACGAGCACCACAGACGGTTGTAGTTCATCGAGGGCGCGCACGACTGACCGAGCTGAACCCGGCCCATGGTGGCGAATCCCCAACAGCTGTATGGATGGGTTGCGGCCAATCACGCGAGGGCGGACACGACGTCGGTCTGGCTGAAGTCATCGCCGACATACAGCAGCGGTGCACCGAGCTCTGCGGCGAGCCCGTACGCAAAGCAATCCCCTAAGTTCAATCCCGCGGGGTGCCTGCCTTTGCCGTATTGACGCCAGCCCGCCACAGCAGCTCGCGCCATCGCACCATCGAGGGGCAGTACCTCGACCTGGCACCGGTCGAGGAACTCCAGCACGATTGCCGACGCATGGCGCCCGCCGCGCCCTTCCGCCACCAGGCCGAGCTCGACGAACGTTGCGCTACTCATAACACAGGTGCTGCCATCGCCCATTCGCCGTTCAATCTGCCGTCGCTCTGGCTCATTGAGGAGCACTGCCATGACGGCCGAGGTATCGACAACGACCATCACGATGGCAACCCGTGCTCGTCGTAGCCGATGATCTCATCTGCCGAGCGATGGTCGAGGACGGGAAGCAAGGCGAACTGCGCGACGAGATCATCGAGGTTTCGATGTCGTCGACGCTGTGCTCGTTCGCGCGCGAGACGTTCCTCGAGGGATTGAACAACCGCGTCAGTCAGTGACTCGCCGGTGAGAGCGGCCAACTCGCGTGCAAGTTCATCAGCACGATCATTTTTGATACTCAGAGCCATTCTAGAAATCTACCTTTCTTTCCACCTAGGAACCTTTCACTACCTACAGTTCTCGACATGCGTCGTAGAACTCGGCCCATTCGGCGCGGTCGCGCACCACCGCTTCGAGGTACTCGCGCCAGGCAACCTGATCGTGCACCGGGTCCTTGACCACGGCGCCGATGATGCCCGCGGCGATGTCGGCGGCGCTGCGCTGGCCGTTGCCGAAATGGGCCGCCAGCGCGACACCGCTGGTCACGACCGAGATCG
>DAORTY010000103.1:0-13670 GCA_035432905.1 Ilumatobacteraceae bacterium
TGTCGGTGCCCACGTACTCCAGCTCGAAGCGCTCGGGCAGGTTGAAGTCGTACTGAATGGTCGACAACTGCCAGGTGCGGCCGATCGCGTCCTTGACGTCGATGTCGATCTTGGGACCGTAGAAGGCAGCGTCGCCCTCCTTGATCTTGTACTCCAGGCCGTAATCGTCGAGGGCGGCGCGCAGCGCATCGGTGGCGTGGTCCCACGCGTCGTCCTCGCCGGCGTACTTCAGCGGGTCTTTCGTACTGAGGTTGGCGGTGAACTCGGTGAACCCGAATGCCTTCAGCACGCTGATGACGAAGTCGAGCAGTGACTTGATCTCGTCGGCTGCCTGCTCGGGCATACAGAAGATGTGGCTGTCGTCCTGTGTGAAGCCGCGAATGCGCATCAGGCCGTGCAACGTGCCCGCCCGCTCGTAGCGATAGACGGTGCCCAGCTCGAAAAGACGCAGCGGCAGCTCGCGGTAGCTGCGCTGGCGACTGCGGAAGATGAGGCAATGCATCGGGCAGTTCATCGGCTTCATGTAGTACGTGCCGTTGTCCATCTCCATCGGCGGGTACATGCCGTCCTTGTACCAGCCGAGGTGACCTGACGTCTCGAAGAGGTTGGCGTTTGCCAGGTGAGGCGTGAAGACGAACTGGTAGCCGCCGTTGGTGTGGCGCTCGCGGCTGTAGTCCTCCATCAGCTTGCGTACGATGGCCCCCTTCGGGTGCCACACGGCCAGCCCGCCACCGAGTTCCTGCGGGAAGCTGAGCAGGTCGAGTTCAGTGGCAAGTTTGCGATGGTCGCGCTTCTCGGCCTCCTCGAGGCGATGCAGGTGCTCTTCCAACGCTGTCTTGGATTCCCACGCCGTGCCGTAGATGCGCTGCAGCATCGGGCCCTTCTCGTTGCCGCGCCAGTATGCACCGGCGACCTTCATCAGCTTGAAGTGCCCCAGCTTGGCGGTACCCGGCACGTGCGGCCCACGGCACAGGTCGACGAAGTCGGGCGTGTTGCGATACACGCTGATGGTCTCACCGCCGCCGATCTCGCCGGCATCATCATTGTCGGCGGAACCGCTGCTGACGCGTTCGATGATCTCGCACTTGTACGGCTGATCGGCGAACACCTTCAGAGCGTCAGCGGCAGCGAGCTCGTCGCGCACGAAGGGCTGATTGGCCTTCATGATCTCGCGCATGCGCGCGTCGATGGACACCAGATCGGCCTCGTTGAAGGTGCGGCCATCGGGCAGTTCGAAGTCGTAGTAGAAGCCATCGTTGATGGCCGGGCCGATGGAGTACTTGGCACCCGGAAAGAGCTGTGTCACGGCTTGCGCCAGCACGTGGGCCGTGCTGTGTCGCAGCACGTGCCGGCCCTCTTCCGTGTCGGCGGTGATGATGGCAACCGTCGCGTCGGGCGGTAGTTGGCGACCCAGATCCCACTCCTCACCGTTGACGACGGCAGCAACGGCAGCCTTGGCCAGCCGGGAACCGATCGACTCCGCCAGGGTGGTCGCGGTCGCACCTGCGAGCAGGGAGCGTTGCGAACCATCCGGAAGTGAAATCGTGATCTCAGCCATAGGTGCTCAGTCTACGGGCGAGCACCAACCCGGCCCCGAGCATTTCCCGCAACCCTCGTCGAGCTGCGCCACGACGGCGTGGCGTCAGTCGCCGACGCTGAGGGCACCGACCGAGACGCGGCTGGCATCGCCGTCGCTGACGGTAGCCACCTTGGCGGCAACCGTCGGCTCGGTCTCAGCGGTCTTGCCGGCGTACACATTGCGGTACTCCTGGCCGGTGAGCTCGCGGATCTCGTACATCAACTCGTCGGTGATCTGCCGCAGCACCATGTGGTCATCGCCCCGGTTGGCGTACCGGGCAGCATTGATCGGACGACCGACCTTGATGGTGCAGTCCATACGGACCTTGGGCATCTTCGCGTCGGGCGGCTGGATCTCGCGGGTACCGATGACCCCTACCGGGAAGATCGGACAACCGACCTTCAGCGCCAACCGGGCTGCCCCGGTGCGACCCTTGTAGAGGTAGCCATCACGGCTACGTGTGCCCTCGGGGAAAATGCCGAAGAACTCGCCCCGGCGCAACACTCGCTCGGCGGTATCGAGCGCGGCCTGGCTCTTGTCGCCACCCCCACGATCGATCGGGATCATGCCCATCGCCGGAAAGATGAACTTGGTCTTCCACGAATCCATGTACTCGGCCTTGCCCACAAAACTGATGTTGCGCGGGACGTGCAACATCAAGAACGCAGAGTCGAGGAAACTGATGTGGTTCGGACACAAGATGGCGGGGCCATCGGCGGGCAGCCGATCGAAGCCCTCGAGGTGAAATCGCCACAGCTGCTTGGCAACCGGACGAACGACGCGCCGGAACCGAGCCTGCAATTTTCCTGCTCCTTGAGCACTCATGCGGTGCAGCGCTCCGACGTCATGACGCGGAGCATAGTCGCCACGGCTGGCTAGAGCAGTACGCCCAGGAGTGCAGCCGCGTCGTGAACGCCCAACCCCGCAGCGGCCGCAGCGTCGATCGCGGCCAGGGCTGAAGGGGTATCGAGGTCGTCGTCGAGGGCGGCGCGGACCTCCTCGACCACACCGCTTTCGCCGCTGGTAGCAGCCCATGCCTGCACTCGCTGAGCGTTGCGAGGCATCAGTGTGTCGTCCCACTCCCACTCGCGGCGATAGTGGTGCTCGATGATCGCCAGGCGAATCGCACGTGGGTCCCACTCGGTGCGCAGCTGGTCGACGAACACCAGGTTGCCAAGGCTCTTGGACATCTTGTGGCCGTCCATGAACACCATCGCGACGTGCATCCAGTGCTTCACGAACTGCTCGCCGGTAGCGGCCTCGCTCTGCGCCCGCTCGCATTCGTGGTGCGGGAAGATGAGATCGCTGCCGCCACCGTGCAGGTCGATGGTGGTGCCCAGCTCGCGCAGCGCGAGCGCACTGCACTCGATGTGCCAACCGGGCCGCCCAGGCCCCCACATCGTGTCCCAGCTGGGCTCGTCGGGCAACGACGGATGCCACAACACGAAGTCGAGCGGGTTGCGCTTGTGCGGATCGCCGACGTTGCCGCCACGCTCGCGGGCGTAGTCCAACATCTGCTCTTCGGAGTAATGGCTGACCGAACCGAACGATGGGAACTTGGAGACATCGAAGTAGACGCTGCCACCCGCCTCGTAGGCAAAGCCACGGTCGAGCACCATGCCGATGAACCCGCGAATATCGGGGATGGCACTGGAGGCTCGTGGAGTGCTCGCTACCGGCAGCGCGTTGAGGGCTGCCATGTCGCGCTCGAAGCGGGCTTCCTCGCCGGCGGCCAGGTCGAGGTAGTGGACACCGAGCTCACGAGCCTTGGCGAACAGCGGATCGTCGACGTCGGTGACATTGCGCACACACTTGACGGTGTGGCCCATGTCGATCAGTCGGCGCTGCAGCACGTCGTAGTTGATGAACGTGGCCGCATGCCCCAGATGAGTGGCGTCGTAGGGGGTGATCCCGCAGGTGTACATCAACACCTGTTCGCCGGGTTCGAAAGGCACCACCGACTGGCGGGCGGTGTCGTATAAACGCATCGTCACGTGGGCGACGATACTGCCTGAGTGTCGCCCTCGGTCGCCTTCGCTGCAGCAGCGGCGATCTTGGCGGCCTTGTCGGCTCGCGGATCGCTCTTGATGCCGGTCAACTTGGGGGCCACCCGCGTTTTGTATCTCACGTTGAGCTGCAGCAACACTGCGGTGAATGCCTCGATGGCCATGGCATTGGACAACTCGCCGGCGTCGAGCGGCCGACAACCGGGGATCTTGCCCACGATCTCGCTGACGACCTGGACTGCATCGGCATCGTCACCACAGATCAGCACGTCGGAATCGATGGGCTCTCCGATGTGACCCAGTTCGGTGGCAGGCAGGTGATGGAACGCAGCGACGACGCGACTGTGCGGCATGGCGGCCTGCACGTGAGCGGCCACGCTGCCACGGGGCGGCACCAGCGGCTGGAACTCGTGGCCGACACGCACGAGCGCGTTGGCCATACTGATCAGAATCTTGCCATTCAGGAGCGCTTCGTTCTCGTGAGCGGTCGTGGCTGCCGAGTCCCACGGAGTGGCAATGACGACCAGGTCGCACGCAGCCGCAGCGGCGTTGTCGCCGTACGAGAGCCGCGGGGCCAGATCTGGCCACTTCTCGACCTGGCTGTCACGAGCTTCCATTGCCCGATACTTCGAACGCGAGCCGATGACGGCGTCGTAACCAACCGACGCAAGCCGTGCAGCGAGCGCGCTGCCGGCGGGGCCGGTACCTCCAAGAATGCCAATACGCATCCGGTCAGCCTTCCACACCGGCCGCTCGCGGTTACAGTCGCCGACATGGGTCTCCTCACCGGTAAGAACATCGTGATCACCGGCGTCCTCACCGACGCCTCACTGGCGTACGGCGTGGCGTTGCTCGCACAGCAAGAGGGCGCGAACATCGTGCTCACCGGTGCAGGCCGCGCGCTCAGCCTGACCCAACGCACCGGACGCAAACTGCCCGAGCCCGTCGACGTCTTCGAGTTGGATGTCACGAACCCGGAGCATCTCGTGTCGGTGCGCGAGGCGCTGGCGGAGAAGTGGGGTCGGGTGGACGGCGTTCTGCACAGCATCGGCTTCGCGCCGGAGGCCTGCCTCGGTGAAGACTTTCTGGCACCGCAGTGGGCCGATGTCGCTGTCGCGTTGCACGTCAGCGCCTACTCGCTCAAAGCGCTTGCAGAGTCATTCGTGCCGCTGATGACGTCCGGCGGCGCATTCGTCGGGCTCGACTTCGACAACACCGTTGCGTGGCCGGCCTACAACTGGATGGGTGTTGCCAAATCGGCGCTCGAGAGCGTCAGCCGCTACCTGGCACGCGAGCTGGGCCCGCGCGGCATACGGAGCAACCTGGTTGCTGCCGGCCCGGTGAAGACCATGGCCGCCAAGAGCATTCCTGGCTTCAAGAAGTTCGAAGATGTCTGGGACGATCGTGCCCCGCTGGGCTGGGACGTCACCGACTCCTCGGCAGTCGCCAAGGCCTGCGTGGTGCTACTCAGCGACTGGTTCCCGTCCACCACCGGCGAGGTCGTCCACGTCGATGGCGGCTACCACGCCGTGGGTGCGTGACCGGCGCAGCAAGGGCACTGTCATCAGACCCAGCGGTACCGTGAGGTCATGACAAATCGGCTTGCACAGGAAACCTCCCCATACCTGCGCCAGCACCGCGACAATCCTGTGGATTGGTATGCATGGGGTCCCGAGGCGTTCGCCGCGGCGAAGGAGCGCAACGTTCCCATCCTGCTGAGCGTCGGCTACTCGGCCTGCCACTGGTGCCACGTCATGGCGCATGAGTGCTTCGAAGACGCCGAAGTCGCTGAGCAGATGAACCGCCTGTTCGTCAACGTCAAGGTCGACCGCGAGGAGCGCCCCGACGTCGATGCCGTGTACATGGACGCGGTGCAGGCAATGACCGGCCGCGGTGGCTGGCCGATGACCGTCTTCATGAACGGCGACGGCGAGCCGTTCTATGGCGGCACCTACTTCCCCAAGGCGGCGTTCCTACAACTGACGGCAGCCGTCGACGACGTGTGGCGCACTCGGCCCGACGACTTGCGACAGAACATCAAAGCGCTGGGTGAGGCGCTCGAACGATCCACCAGGGTGCAACCGGTTGCCGACTATCCCGGACCCGAGATCGTCGAGTCAGGCCTTGCGCAACTCGCTGCCCAGTTCGACGCTGAGTGGGGCGGCTTCGGAACAGCGCCGAAGTTTCCCTCCACCATGAGCCTCGACCTGATCGCCCGGTCGCTGACGACCACTCCAGATGCCCAGCGGATGGACATACTGACCACCTCACTGGATGCAATGGCCAGCGGCGGGATCTACGACCATATCGGCGGCGGATTTGCCCGCTACTCGGTGGACGCCAAGTGGCTGGTGCCGCACTTCGAGAAGATGCTCTACGACCAGGCCCTGATGGTTCGAGTATTCACACACGCCGCGCTCCTCACCGGTGAACCCCGGTATCGCCAAGTGGTCGAGGAGACGGTCGGGTACGTGCTGCGCGATCTGCATCACCCGAGTGGCGGCTTCTACTCCGCCGAGGACGCGGACTCCCCTGATGCCCAGGGACATGGCCACGAGGGGCTGTTCCATACCTGGACGATCGATGAGGTGCGCGCCGTCCTGGGCCCCGACGCCGACGCCACGCTCGAGTGGTACGAGTTCAGCGATGACGGGAACTTCGAGGGTCGCACCATTCCGAGCCGCATGCATCATCGTGGTGACCTGGAGCGTCCGGCTCACATCGAGAGTGCGCGTCAACGCCTCTTCGCTGCCCGCGAACTGCGACGACGTCCGGGGCTCGACGACAAGGTTCTGACGGAGTGGAACGGTCTGATGTTGGCCGCGCTGTGCGAAGCGGCGGCCGCCTTCGATCGTGAGGATTGGGTCGCTGCGGCACTCGCCAACGGTGAGTTCCTGCTCCGCGAGTTGCGTCGCGACAGTGGGCGCTGGCACCGCTCGTGGCACGCCGACGGCGCACCGCAGGCCCGTCACGCAGCTCTCGCCGCCGATCACGCAACACTCATCGATGGCTTCACGCGGCTCGCCGAGCTCAGCGGTCAGGCCCGCTGGATCGACAGCGCCCGTGAAGTCGTCGACGTGCTGCTGGACCACTTCTGGGACGTCGATCGCGGCGGTCTGTTCACCACACCCGATGACGGAGAGCAGCTGGTCGCACGTCAGAAAGAACTGCTCGACAACGCGACGCCGTCGGCCAACTCGACGGCAGCCGTGGCGCTCGCCCGGCTCGGTGCGCTCACCGGCGAGACTCGCTACACCAACCATGCCGACCAGATCATTCGGCTGCTCGCGAGGGCCATCCCCCAAAGTCCTTCGGCGTTCTCGCAGGCGCTCACGGCCATCGCGACCCGCCACGCGGGTACCACCGAGATCGTCATCACCGGTGCTCGCCCCGACCTGGTGGCAGAGGTTCGCCGCCACTGGCTGCCCGACGCGGTGATCGCGTGGGGCGATCCCTTCGAGGGCCCGCTCTGGCAGGACCGGCCCGCAGGTTTTGCGTTCGTGTGCCGCAATCACGTGTGCCAACTCCCGGTCGAAAAAGTGACAGACCTTGCTGCGCAGCTGCTCTGACATCTGCGACACTTCGAACAAACCCGGGCCACTCCCACGGAGCCGCCGTGTCGGGCCATCCCCTACCTTCAGGCGCATTGTCTCCCTCGCCCTTGCGATGACCACCGTGGTCGGACTCGGCGCAGCGCGTCCTCCCACCGTCTCGGCGAGAGCTTCGGGTGTTACAGCCCGGAGCTCTCCAAGATGTGGATACCGCAGGCCGAGCCAAGCCCGATGACGTGGGCGAGGCCGACCTTTGCCCCCTGGATCTGACGGTCGCCCGCCTCACCGCGCAGGTGGTGGCAGACCTCCCAGATGTTGGCGATACCGGTGGCTGCGATCGGATGCCCCTTGGATTCCAGGCCGCCCGATACGTTGACCGGCATGCTGCCGTCGCGCCAGGTGGCGCCCGAGTTGAAGAAGTCGGCGGCGCCGCCCTCTTCACACAGCATCAGGTTGTCGTAGTGCACCAGTTCGGCGGTGGCGAAGCAGTCGTGCAGCTCGACCAGGTCGAGATCTGACGGCCCAATGCCTGCCTGCTCGTAGGCGATCTTGGCTGCGTTGCGAGTGAGGGTGTTGACGTTGGGCAGTACCTGGCAACCCTCCTCGTACGGGTCGCTGGTCAGCACCGAGGCCGAGACCTTGATGGCCCGACGCTGTTGCTCCAACGACATCGTGCGCAGCTTGGCACCACTGACCACCACGGCCGCCGCTGCGCCATCACAGTTGGCGCTGCACATCGGGCGAGTGTTGGGATAGGCGATCATGATGTCGTTCATGATCTCGTCGAGCGTCATCCGCTTGGTGTAGGCAGCCAGCGGATTGAGCGTGCTGTGCGCATGGTTCTTCTCGCTGATCTTGGCAAACAGTTCGAAGCTGGTACCGCCGTACTTGTGACCGTACTCCATACCCACCTGCGCGAACACGCCGGGCATGCTGTCGGTGCCGACGCGCCCGTCGGTGCTGGTGACGGCGCCAAAGCGACCCGACGGGCTCCACTCGTTCTTGTCGCTCTTGGGGCGGCCACCCGCACCCAACAGGCCGGCGCCTGCCAGCTTCTCGACACCGACGGCCAAGCCCATGTCGACCTCGCCGGACTTGACAGCCATGATCGCGGTGCGCAGTGCGGTGGCACCCGTGGCACAGGCGTTGGCGACGTTGTACACGGGAATGCCGGTCTGGCCGATCTGCTTCTGCAGCTGCTGGCCGATGCCGGCATTCGATGCCATCAGGCAGCCGGCCGCGAGAACGCCCATGTCCTTCATGGTCACGCCGCCGTCGGCAAGCGCAGCAAGCGCTGCCTGCGACGCAAGGTCGACGATGTCACGGTCCGGGTACTTCCCGAACTTGGTCATGTGAATGCCGAGAATCCAGATGTCGTCGCTCATGGTGATGCCTTTCAGTCCTTTGTGAAAATCAGTCAGTTGGCCGGCGTGAAGCCGAAACCGATGGCTTCGGTGCCGTTGTCGTCGGTGCCGATGGTGTACGTGGCGAGGGCCACCTTCATGCCCAGCGAGACGTGCTCGGGGGACGCTTCGACGTCGATCACGTTGCCGCGGACACTGGTGCCTCCGCAGTCGACGATTGCCGACACGAACGGCACGGGCACGCCCGGCGCCGCAAATGTCACGATGGTGAACGCCTTGACCTCACCGCTCGTGTCGATCGCGACGGTGTTGAACTCGGTGCCGCTACAGCTGGCGCACGCGTTGCGACGGTCGAAGAAGCGGGCGCCGCAGCCAGCGCATTCGTTGGCCGTCAGATGCGGCGTATCGCCAAGCACGAGGTAGTCGACAAGAGGGATCTGGTTGGCCATTGCGAACATCTCCAGTGTGCGTCGTTGCTGGATCCCAACCTAGCGAGCAGGGCGTTGCCGCACCGAACCGGAGCGGGCCGGTCTCACCAGCGTTGATGATGGATGACGTCGACAACCGCTCGCCGCGGCCGAGAGCGCGCTGAGCCTGACGGCCGGTCGTCGGCTGCGCGACGCCCAAGTGCAACGGCTCCCACCTGCAGCACATGAGGTGGTACGCCCAATTCGTCGAGCAGTACTCGCGCATTGCGAAAGATGCCGAAGTAGAGCGCTCCGAGCCCTCGGTCCTCAGCGAGCAACAAGAGGTTCTGTGTGGCCATTGCCGCGTCGGTGAGCCAGAAGGGCACCTCCCAGTTGGATTCCTGCTCCAGGCCATGCCCTGACTTGTCACCCTCTGAATACCGTGAGGTGTACGCCACCGGGTCGGCGAGTGGCAGCACCAACACGGGCGCGGCGCGTGTCTGGTCGTCGAACCAGTTGTCGCTGCCGGTGATCGCCCAGAACGATGCTGCCGCATCACCGGACAACACGAGGAAGTGGACCCCCTGGCTGTAGCCGGCCGACGGCGCTCGACGAGCAAGGTCGACCAGCTCGTCCACCTGTGCAAGGTCGAGCGGCGTGGCGTCAAAGCTGCGGGTCATTCGTCGACGACGAATGACGTCGTCGAGCGGGGAACCCTGTGGCCGTTGCGATTCGGCGGATGGTTCAGTCACTGCGGCAGAACCTGCCAGGGCTCAGTGTGCGCCGAGCTTGACGAGGTCTTCGGCCATGATCCAGCCGTGCACCACCAGCGAGCCGCTGGTTTTTGCCGAGACGGTTGCGAACAACGCCGACAGTTCGGGTTTGATGCGGTCTGCCTTCAGCGACTGATGGTCGAGGAAGCCGTGGGCGTTGGACTTCGCCACGAACGTCTGCTCGTCGTACTGGCCGTCCACGCCGAAACGCTTGGCCAGTCGTCGACCCCAGGCTCGCTCTTCACCCACGGCACGGTGACCGGGGCGGGGAATCAACTCGTCGACCTGCTTGAACGCCTCGAGACCGTCGGGCAGGGCGAAGCGGGAGCCGACCACCACATCTTCGTCGGGGAACGCCATCAGGGCTCGGTGGAATGCCTCGTGCATGACACCCTTCAGTACCTGGTCGCGCCGGGAGGAACGCTTCACACTGAGCAGACCGACCAGCACACACGGCGTGCCGCCAATACGTTCGAGCGTGGCAAACGCAAAGCCGTGCAGCTTCTCGTCGACGCGCGCCACGGTGCTGAGCACCCAGTCTTCTTTCGCCTTGGAGAGGATGCCGATATCGAACGCCCCGCCCATCGACGCCATTTCGTCGAGGTCGGCGTCGTTCAGTGCTGCAGCATCCCTGGTGACCACCTGGATTGGCATTGCCTGAAAGCTCCTGTCGAACTCGTACCCCACACCGAGGCGTGACCTGAGTTCTCTATTCTGCCACCAAGTCGGGCAAATTCCTGCCCGGGAGGCTCACTTCAGGCTACAAAACGACAGCATCGTGACCCAGCGCCATGCGCAACTCACCCACCACTCGGTCCAGATCGACACAGAAATCGTCGGCGAGCCGCAGCACCTTTCCCTGACCAATGTGGAGATACACCGGTGAATCGCCGGGGTGTTCGCGCAGGATCTTGCGGATCTGGTGGATCTTGAGCTCGGTCAACGACGTCGCCGGCACCCTGAGCCGCAACGGCGCAGCACTGCCGGTGTCGAGGCCCTCGAGAATCTGGACGTCTTGCGCCATGAACCCGATGCGGGTCTCGTCACGGCGATCGATTCGACCCTTGACGGTGACGATTGCATCGTCGATCAGCTTGTGGCTCTGCTCGGTGAGCACCCGCGGAAAGACGGTGACTTCGATCGCCGCATCGAGATCTTCCAGGATGAAGACGGCCATCTGGTCGCCCTTCTTGGTGAACTTGCGCGACAGATTGGTGATGACCCCGCCGAGGGTGATCATCGCTCCATCATCCTTCTCGGCAGCCTCTGCCACGCTGCAGTCGACCTTTCGGCGCAACGCTGCCTCGACTCCCAACAGCGGATGATCGCTGATGTACAGCCCGAGCATCTCCTTCTCGAACTTGAGGCGATCACCCTTGTCGAACTCGAGCGTCGGGATGTGGACTCGCTCGTTGAAGCCACCGCCTGGCGAATCGTCGCCGACATCGCCGAACAGGCTCATCACACCCTGATCGCGCTCGCGACGGCGCACGACGGTGCTATCGATGATCTGCTCGAAGACCATCAGCAGCCCTTTGCGCGGGTGGCCCAACGAGTCGAAGGCACCGGCCTTGATCAGCGACTCCACCGTGCGCTTGTTGAGCACGGCCTCGGGCACCCGTTCGGCATACTCGTGGAACGAGTCGTAGGGACCGTGCTCGTCGCGCTCTCGTAGCAGCAATTCGACCAGGCCTTCCCCGACGTTACGGATTGCCGACAGTCCAAAGGTGATGGCCCCCGGGCTTCCGGCCGGGAGCACCACATCGACCGGCACCTCGTTGGGCATGAGTGCTGCGAAGTCGGTGATGGAGCGGTTGATGTCCGGGGTGAGCACCTTGACCCCCGTGGCTCGCGCGTCGCTGAGGTAGACGGCGGCTTTGTCGAGGTTGCTCTTCACACTGGTGAGTAGGCACGCCATGTACTCGACCGGGTAGTGCGCCTTCAGGAACGCTGTTTGATACGTGACCAGCCCGTACCCGAAAGTGTGGCTCTTGTTGAACGCGTAGTCGGCGAACTTGGCGATGACGTCGAACAGTTTCTCGCCCATCTCGCGGGTGTAGTTCATCCGCACGCAACCGTCTTCGAAGCTGCTGCGCTCCTTCGCCATGACTTCGCGACTCTTCTTGCCCATCGCCTTGCGCAGGCTGTCTGCTTCGGCCAGCGTGTAACCGGCAAATTTCTGAGCGACGCGCATCACGCTCTCCTGATAGATCATCAGGCCGTACGTGTCGCCCAGCACTTCCTCGGCATCGGGGTGGAAGTACTCGACCGGCTGCCGGTTGTTCTTGCGATCGGCATAGTCGTAGTGCATGTTGACGCTCATCGGGCCCGGCCGATAGAGCGCGAGCACAGCAGAGACATCTTCGAACGAGGTGGGCGCCAGCGACCGCAGCAGCGCCCGCATCGGCGGCGACTCGAGCTGGAAGACGCCCATCGTGTCGCCACGCGCCATCAGACCGAAGACGGCTTGGTCGTCGAGGTGCACCGTGTCGATGTCGAACTCGGGGTCCTTCGTGGCGCGAACCATCGCCATGGTGTCGGAGATGACGTCGAGGTTGCGCAGGCCGAGGAAGTCCATCTTCAGCAGACCGAGTTCCTCGACACCGTGCATTTCGAACTGGGTCACGATGGGGGCGTCTTTGGGATCGCCTCCGGCGACCGGCTTGCGCTGCACCGGCAGGTACTCCGTGAGCGGGTCTTTGGTGATCACCACCGCCGCCGCGTGGATGCCGTCGCTGCGCTTGAGGCCCTCCAGGCCCTTGGCCACGTCGACGACGCGCTTGACGTCCGGGTCGGCCTCGACCGTGGCGCGCAGTTCGGCGGCAGCCTTGAACCCGTCGTTGTACTTCGGGTTCTCCTCGAAGCAGTACTTCAGCGGCGTGTCGCGGCCCATCACCAGCGGTGGCATCAGCTTGGCGACCTTGTCACCCATGCCATACGGGTAGCCCAACACACGCGCCGCGTCGCGTACCGCGTTGCGAGCCTTGATCGAGGCGAAGGTGATGATCTGCGCGACGTGATTGCGGCCGTACTTCTCGGCCGCGTAGCGGATCATTTCATCGCGATAGCGCGAGTCGAAGTCCATGTCGATGTCGGGCATGGAGATGCGGCTCGGATTGAGGAAGCGCTCGAACAGCAGGTCGTACTTGATGGGGTCGAGATCGGTGATGCGAAGGCTGTACGCAACGGCACAACCGGCGGCCGAACCACGACCCGGCCCAACCCTGATGCCCGAATCCTTGGCGTACTTGATGAGATCCCAGACGATGAGGAAGTACGAGGCGAACCCCATGTTCTTGATGACCTGTAGTTCGTACGCGACACGCTCGACGACACTGTTCGGCAGCACCTCGCCCCACCGTTGCTTGGCGCCCTCCCACGTCAGATGGTCGAGGTAGCCGGCGTCGTCGTCGAAACCCTCCGGCAACGGGAAGTTCGGGAGCAGCGGCTTGCCGAACTCGATGGTGACATCGGCGCGCTCCGCAATCCACAGCGTGTTGTCGCACGCCTCGGGGAAGTCGCGGAACAAGTGGCGCATCTCGTTGGCGTTCTTCAGGTAGTGCTCGGTGCCCTCGAACTTGAACCGCTTCGGATCGCTGAGCAGGGCACCCGTCTGCACGCACAACAGCGCCCCATGCGATTCGTGGTCCTCTCGGTGCACGTAGTGCGAATCGTTGGTGGCGATGAGCGGCGCACCGATCTTGCGCGCAATCTCGATGAGCTGCGGGTTGGTGTCGCGCTGCGCCTGCAATCCGTGGTCCTGCAGCTCGACGAACAGGTTGTCCTTGCCGAAGATCTCCTGCAGGCGACCGGCGTGCTGCATCGCCAGCTTCTGGTCGCCGTGCAGCAGCGCCTGCAGCACGTGGCCGCCCAGGCAGCCGGTGGTGGCGATGAGCCCGTCGGAATACTTCTCCAGCAGCTCCCAGTCCATCCGCGGCTTGTAGTAGTAGCCCTCGAGGAAGGCCAGGCTGGCCAGCTGGATGAGGTTGC
>DAORTY010000104.1:0-13615 GCA_035432905.1 Ilumatobacteraceae bacterium
GATGTGCGTCTACGGTTACGGCAGCTACGAGTCGTCGATGCCGCCGTGGTTCAGCGTCGCTCGGCTCTCGCTGCTGGATCGTGGAGCGGTGTGGGCACTGGTACATCCACGTGGCGGTGGCGAGCTGGGCCGCGAGTGGTACCTGCAGGGCAAGCTGGAGCACAAGCGCAACACGTTCATCGACACGATTGCCAGCGTCGAGCATCTCGTCGCCGAGGGGTGGGCCCACCCGGCGAAAGTTGCGGTGCGCGGCGGGAGCGCCGGTGGGTTGCTGGTCGGTGCGTGCATCACGATGAGGCCGGACCTGTTCCGCGCCGCCGTGGCGGAGGTTCCGTTCGTCGACGTGGTCACCACCATGGGCGACCCGTCGCTGCCGCTGACCATCACCGAGTGGGAGGAGTGGGGTGATCCACGCGAGGAGCCGATGGCCAGCTACATGCTGACGTACTCGCCGTACGACCACACGGTGCCTGCCGACTACCCGGCGCTCTACATCACAGCCGGCCTCAACGACCCCCGGGTCAGCTACCACGAGCCGGCGAAGTGGATCGCGAAGCTTCGCGCGGTGCGCACCAATGACGCGACGCTCATCATGCGCTGCGAGATGGGTGCGGGCCACGGTGGGCCCAGCGGCCGCTACGAGACCTGGCGCGACGAAGCTCGCAACCTGACCTTCCTGCTCACCGAACTTTTCTGACGCGTCAGAGCGTCGCGGCCAGAACCGCGAGGCCGATGAACAATGCGTTGCGTAGCAGGTGGCCGGGCCCGATGGGTCTGGAGCTCAGCAAACCAAAGCATGCGCACGGCGGTCGCTTGCCCTGCGCGAGCCGCACGGCCAACAACACGGTGAAGGTGCCGAACAGCGCCACCGCACACCAGGCGACCGCGTGTCGTTGCACTTGCACCAACAGCAGCGCACCCAACCCCAACTCCACGATAGGAGTTATTGCGGCCAGCAGTGATGGAACGCCCAGACCGGCTGCCTGGGAACGCCACTGCGCGGGGCTTGCCATCTTCGACACACCCGCCGCCAGCAACACCCCTGCCACCAGTAGCGCCGCGACGACACCCAACGTGTGCTGGCCCACCGGCTAGCCAACGTCGATGGTGAGGCCTTCGTAGGCCGCGAACACTTCGAGCCCGAACTTGGCGCCTGTCGCCACGGCGCACCGCTGGACTTCATCGAGAGCAACATCGGTGCGCGAGGGATCGTGGTGGAACAACGCGAGACGATTCACGTTGCAGTGCTGTGCCAGCCAGATGGCATAGTCGATCGTGCAGTGACCCCACGTCGACTTCTGCTCGAACTCGTGGGGCGTGTACTGCGAGTCGTGGATCAACAGATCCGTACCCTCCGCCAGCTCGCGAGCTCCGTCGCTGACGGAGAACGACCCGTCGTAGGGCTGCTGATGATCGCTGAGGTACGTGATGCTGCGGCCACCCCACTCGATTCGGTAGCCCAGCGTGGGACCGACGTGGGGCACCAGCCGCGACATCACTTTGATGCCGCCCACGGTGAAGTCGTCATCGGCCACATCGTGGAAACGGACCATCCCCGGAAGCTGGTCGACCGTGACCGGAAACAGCGGTGGGCGAATCACGGTGCCGATGACTGCCGCGACGGAACGGCCATCCTCCTGAGCAGGTGCGTACACATCCAGCTCCGAACCCTCCTTCAGCAACGGCGAGAAGAAGGGCAGACCCTGGGTGTGGTCCCAGTGCAGATGACTGAGCAGGCAGGTACCGCGGAAGGTGCCGTCCTGGGGCTGGGTCTTGCCGAAGTAGCGAGCACCGGTGCCCAGGTCGAAGAAGAGAGGAGGTTCACCGGGGACGCGTACCGCAACACACGATGTGTTGCCGCCGTATCTCGCTATGTCATCGCCGTTGCACGGTGTCGAACCGCGCACGCCGAAGAACGTGACCTGCATTCCGCATACCCCCTGTAGTCCCGACACGTTACGCCCGGTAGTGCCAAAGGGTAAACCGGCCGGGTACGTGACGCTTGTCGCACCAGGGCTAACTTCACCCCATGGCAGAGATCTCTCACGGCTCCGTGTCCGCGAACGGTGTCGACTTCAGCTACCTCACCGCTGGCGATCCCGATGCGCCGCTGGCGTTGTGTCTGCACGGCTTTCCCGACAGCGCCCACGGCTGGCGCCATCTCCTGCCCGAACTCGCCGCCGCCGGCTACCGAGCCGTGGCCCCTTTCCAGCGCGGGTATGCACCCACGTCGGTTCCGGCCGACGGACGCTTCCAGACGGGCGCTCTCTCGATGGACGCGATCGCGCTCCACGAAGTGCTCGGCGCCGATCAGCGGGCTGTGATAATCGGCCACGACTGGGGTGCCAGTGGCACCCATGGGGCCGCCGTGTTCGCACCCGAACGCTGGGCGAAGGTGGTCACGATGGCCGTTCCGCCCGGCCCGGCGGTTGGCATGGCCTTCGTCACCAACCTTGCTCAGGTGCAGCGCAGTTGGTACATGTTCTTCTTCCAGCACGCGCTGGCAGACTTCGTGGTCGCCGCCAACGACCTTGCCTTCATCGACCTGCTGTGGTCGCAGTGGTCACCTGGCTACGACGCCACCGTCGACCTCGTCAACACGAAGGCCAGCCTGCGCCACCCCGCCAACCTGACGGCGGCGCTGGGCTACTACCGCGCCACGCTCGGCGAGGGCTACAAGGACCCCGCGCTCGATGAGATACAGGCGGCCGGCCAGGGCTGGGCGACGCAGCCGCACCTGTACCTGCATGGCCGTAACGACGGGTGCGTCGGCGCCGAGGTGGCCGAGGCTGCCGCCGCCATGGCACCGTCCAACGTCATCGTCGAGTTCATCGAGAACGCCGGTCACTTCCTTCACCTCGAGCAAACGGCCCTCGTCAACGCCCGCATCATCGAGTTCCTGTCGTGACGCAACGCGTAACACAGCCCGGCGCACCGACACTGCCCGACGGGTTGGTGGTCATCGTCAAGCGCGAGTGCGCCACCTGCGTGATGGTCGCTCCCCTGCTCGGAAAGTTTGCCACCACGATCTACACCCAGGACGATCCGAGGTTCCCAGAGGGACTGAACGCGATCCACGATGAGGATCTCTCCATCAGCTGGCACTACGACATCGAGACCGTCCCGACGGTCCTCAAGATCGTCGACGGCGTCGAAGTGGACCGCACCTTCGGATGGGTCAGCAGCGAATGGCAGCGCATCACCGGCATCGACGATCTGGGCAGCGACCTTCCGCCTTTCCGGCCCGGCTGCGGGTCGATGAGTGTCGACCCGGACCGTGTCGATTCGCTACGGGCGGCATTCGCAGGGCACGTGCTGAAGTCACGCCGACTGGAACTGGCCGACCTCGACGACGAGATGGAGCTGATGTTCGAGCGTGGTTTCACCGACGGGTTGCCGGTCGTGCCACCCACTGAGGAGCGAGTGCTGCGCATGTTGCAGGGCACGACCCGCGATGCACGAGACATTGTTGCCATCGTCCCTCCCGACCTCGTGGAGGTCACCGTCGAGAAGGTCGCGATCAACGCCGTCATGGCCGGGTGCAAGCCCGAGTACCTGCCGTGGGTGATCGCCGCACTGGAAGCAGTGTGCACCGATGCGTTCAACATCCATGGCGTGCTGGCCACCACCATGCCGGTGGGGCCGGTCATCGTGTGCAACGGCCCAGGCACCCGCGCCATCGGGATGAACAGCGATGGCAATGCGCTCGGCCAGGGCAACCGCGCCAATCTCACCATCGGGCGCGCCGTGCAGCTGATCGTACGCAACGTCGGTGGTGGTCGACCCGGCGAGGTCGATCGCGCCACCCACGGCAACCCGGGCAAGCTGAGCTTCTGCTTCGCCGAGCGCGAATACGACTCACCGTTCAGTTCCCTCGCCGTCAGCCGCGGCTTCGCTCCCACCGACAACACGGTCACCGTGTTCGCCGGCGAGGGCCCGCGCTGCATCGTTGACCAGAAGGTGCGAACCGCACCCGAACTGGCAACGGTGTTCGCTGCCTGCCTGCGCACGCTGCACAGCCCGAAGCTGATTCTTGCGTTCGACGCAATTCTCGTCGTCGGTCCCGAGCACGCCCGGGTGCTGGCGGAGGCAGGCTGGGACCGCGACAAGTTGCTCACCGAGCTACACAGTCGCCTGCAGATTCCCGGCAGTGAACTTGTGTGGGGCGCCGGCGGCATCGCCGACGGCATCCCCACCCACCTACGTGACGCGACCCTGCCCAAGTTCCGGCCCGATGGCATCCTGCTCGTGCATGCCGGTGGCGGCGCCGGCCTGTTCTCCGCCATGGTCGGCGGCTGGGCCAACGGCGAGATGGGTTCGCAACCCGTGACCCATCGAGTACTCGCGTGAGGTGCCGTTCCGTGAGAGAGTTGATGTCATGACACGAGTTCTGTTGGACCCCAGCAGCGAGCGTTCCGTACCACATCGCGAGCGACTCGTTCGCCCACAGGCGCTGAGTGGCCAGGTTGTCGGCCTGCTCGACATCAGCAAGCCCCGTGGTGACGTCTTCCTCGACGAGCTGGAGCTGCTGCTCGCCGAAGCAGGCGCAAAGGTCCTGCGCTTCAAGAAGCCGACGTTCACCAAACCAGCGCCGGTCGACCTTCGTCAGGAGATCGCAACCCAGTGCACGCTGGTGATCGAGGCACTCGCCGATTGAGGCAGTTGCACGTCGTGCAGTGTGCACGACATCGTTGATCTCGAGCGCCGCGGCATTCCCGGTGTGTTCGTCGCGTCTGGCGAGTTCGTCGAGGCAGCCGTGGCCCAGTCAAACTCTCTGGGCTTTCCGGATGTCGCGAGGGTGTTCACCCCGCATCCCATTCAAGATCGCACGGACGAGGAGATGCGGCAGTACGCACACGACGCATTCGATCGAATCGTGTCGCAGATCATCAGCTGACGAGCGGCTTCTACGGCAGTCGCACTGTGTGGCCCTCGTGGCATACGAGGCCTTCGTCGCAGAGTGCGATCAGAAGACGATCACCAGCCGGGTGCGACAGGACGGACCGCGCCTGCATTGCCGTCACTGGCCCCGATGTCAGCGCTTTGAGCAGCCGTCCGCGGGCCTGACGTTCGCTGCCCTCGAAACGTGACTGCGGTCGACTGACTCCGGCCGACCCGATGGCCGGGTCCGGGCCGACGCCGTGCCACACACAGACCGTCACGAGTGGACACTCAGCACAGTTCGGCGTCGGGCGGCAGAGCACTGCGCCGAGTTCCATCAGGCACTGATTCCATTCCCAACCCAGCCCTGACGGCTGGGCCTGATCTGCAGCCATCTGCACCTGCCTGGCCGTCAGTGGCCCACCACCGACTCGGGCGAAGACTCGTGCGATGTTCGTGTCGACGACAGCGACATCGCTCTCGAAGGCGAATGCCATCACCGCACGTGCGGTGTACTGCCCGACGCCGGGCAGGGTCAACAGCTGGTCCAAAGTGGTCGGGAACTCACCCAGGCGAGCTACTTGCGCTGCCGCCATGTGCAGGTTCCGAGCCCGTCGTGGATAGCCCAGCCCCTGCCAGAGTCGCAATACGTCGCCCAGCGCAGATTGTGCGCAGTCCACAGGGGTCGGATACGCATCCATGAATGCCAGCCACTTCGGAATCACCCGCAGCACCTGTGTCTGCTGCAACATCACTTCGCTGACCAGGATCGCCCACGGATCGCGAGTCCGACGCCACGGCAGATCACGTAACCGCGGCATCCCCCACTCGAGCAGCGAGCTTTGTGTCAAGACCCCGGGCTCACAGCCCCTGGTCACAGCTCGACAGCCTTTACGTAAAAGCTGGGTGGGCGGGTCACTCCCAGGCGGTGGAACCGTCGTAGGGGCGGGGCCGACCGGGAGCGAATTCGGTCTTCCACACCATCACGCGACGACGGAAGTAGCAGACCTCTTTGCCATCCTGGTTGAAGCCTTTCGTCTCGACCGTGACGATGCCACGATCGGGCTTCGACTTCGACGGCTGGACGTGGAGCACTCGCGTCTCGGCGTGGATGGTGTCACCGTGGAAGGTGGGGAACTTGTGCTGCAGCGTCTCCACTTCCAAGTTCGCAATGGCCGCGCCACTGACATCGGGCACGCTCATGCCGAGCACGAGCGAGTACACGAGGTTGCCGACGACCACGTTGCGGCCCTGCACACTCTGTTGTGCGAACCAATCGTTGGTGTGCAACGGATGGTGGTTCATGGTGATCATGCAGAACAGGTGATCGTCGTACTCGGTGATGGTCTTGCCGGGCCAGTGCCGGTAGACGTCGCCGACGACGAAATCCTCGAGGTACCGGCCGAAGGGGCGCTCATAAATGGTCACGAGGAACAACGTTAGTCAGCGGACGTCGTCGCCATCACCTTCGACCGGCGTTTGCTGCATCGTTCCGCGCTGACGACCGAAGCGAGCGGCGAAGTCGAGCGCACTTTCCCGGTTGGTGTCGGTCTGCTTCGCGAGCTCGCGCAACCGCACCAGTTTGTCGCGCCGCTCGATGCGGAAAGGACCGACCCGCAGCGAGGCGTACAGGAAACCGCCAACCACAGTGGGCAGCCAGTACTGACCGATTCGGTAGCTGGCCACACCCAGCGTCGCAACGGTCTTGGGGACGCCGAAGGCCGCCAACTGCAGTGCGTAGGCACCCTCCACGATGCCCAGCCCGCCAGGGGTGATGGGTATCACCTGCAAGATGTTGACAATGCCGAAGGCGATGATGAGCGCATCCGGGTCGAGCGACACACCGAACGCGCGGAGGAACACCCACAGCGAGGCGGCATCGAACAGCCAGTTGGCAAGCGCCCACGCCGCGACGCGCACCAGCAACTGTCGGTCGGTGGCCAGGTCGTCGAGACGGGTTGCGACCTGCCGCACTGCGGCACCTGCCCGGTCTTCGTTGAGGTGCACCTTGCGGGCGATCCAGCGCAAGGCCTTCTCTGCACGGCCCTGCCCATCCATCAGCCCGAGCACGAGCAGCGCCGCAATGAGCATGACGATGATGCCGGCAAGCGCTGCAACGCCGTAGCCCTTGTTCACTCCGCGGATCGGGATGGAGATGATCAGACCGAACCACAGCAACAGGTTGAGAACAACGGCAGAGATCAGGCCTGAGGTCGCCAGCGCGAAGCCTGCGCTGGGCCCGTCGACACCCGACAGGGTCAGCAGGCGGTAACCGAGCGCCGGACCGGCGGCGCTGCCACCGGGCACGATGTTGGCAAGTGCCTTGGTCGACATCTGGATTCGGAACAGGCGCATACGAGTGACCTGCTGGCCGGCCTCACCGAGCGCCGCCTTGGTCAGTAGCGAGTAGCAAACCAGCGCCATCATCTGCAGTAGCAGGCCCAGTGACAACAACAGCGGGCTCACCGAACTGAGCTCTTTGAGCGCCTTGCGGAAGTCGGGCAGCAGGGGAAGAAGGATGTAGTTGATGATGAGCGCGAAGGCCAAGACCTTCAGACTGAGACGGAACGGACGGAAGCGATGCGGGCGCGGCGGACCACCCGTGTCGTCCAGTGAGACACGGGGCAACTCGCCAGTGAGGGGGCCCACAGAGTCCATCGTCACCCCACATTGATAGCCGATCCGAACGACGAACGGGCGTCTCGTGCGTCTACAGCGCAGCTCGGAAGATGTCGCGGAGGTGGTCGTTGACGATTGGTCGTTGCGCAGCTGGGCACTTGCCGAGGTGCACCACCACCAACTCCCGATCCGGAACCACCACCGTGTACTGGCCTTCGAAGCCGTGACACGCGAGGCTGCCGGCAAGGTCGGGCCACATCCACCAATGCGCCCCGTAGTCGAACTCGCCTTCGTCGCTGTGAGCCGTGAATGTGCACGCGTGCGCCGCCCAACCTGCAGGCACCACTCGCGTTCCGTCGGCCGCAACGCCGTCGTTTCGATACAGCTCGCCGAAGCGGGCGAAGTCACGAGCGGTCGCATACACGTAGCTGGATCCGACGAAGGTCCCGGCCGTGTCGAACTTGGGCTGAGCGGAGCTCATTGCGACCGGGCCGAACAGACGGTCGTGCAGGAACGCCTCCATCGACTCGCGGCGGCCGCCTCCTCCGGAATGAACGGCGTCACCAACGATGCGGCTGATGATGTTGGTGGTTCCACTGGCGTAGTTCCAGAACGAGCCGGGCGCGTGCAGCAGCTGCTGGCCGGCGGCGTAGGTGGCCATGTCGTCCTTGCCGGCGCCGTACAGCATCTCCAGACAGTGGCTGACCGAGCTGTCGCCGTAGTCCTCGACGAACTCCAACCCGGACCGCATGTTCAACAGGTGCTGCAGCGTGATCGCTTCCTTGTCGGTTCCCTTCCACTCGGCGACGGGTGCCGGGGCATCGAGCTGCAATCGGCCCTCGCCCACGAGAATGCCCACCGCCGCGTGCGTGATGCTCTTGGCCATGCTCCACGAGACCAGCGTGGAGTCGGCTGTCACCGGGCCACCTGGCCCGAAGGGCGTGTCGGGCTGCTGCCCGTAGCGCTCGAACACGACATGCCCGGCCTGCATCACCACCAACGCCAGTGTCAGCCCATGCGGGGAATCGGGTGCGAACAGCGCATCGGCGGTGTGTTCCACCGCCACGAGGTCAATCTGCGTCATACGCCGACGGTATCCGTACAGACGGCGTCAAGCTCCACCGGCCGCACGCTAAGAACGCGTGAAGCCCCTGGTGACTGAACGAATCGCGGTGCTGAATGACTCCATGAACGCCATGCTGCTCGCCACCCACCACGCCTCCGCCACCGGAATCGTCGAGCTGATCGCCGGCCTCGCGACCGCCGCCGTGGTGGTGCTCTTTGTCTTCGTCGACCCCAAGCACCACCAGCACTGAGACCGACCCCCGGTCAAACCGTCATGTCGTCGAGGGCCAGGTTGAGCATCACCACGTTGACACCTGGCTCGCCGAGCACTCCCAGCGAACGGCCATCCGTGTAGTGCTGCACCAGCTCGAGGACCCCCGCCGGGTCCAAGCCACGTTCCGCGGCAACCCGAGCAACCTGCAGCCGGGCATTCGCGATGGAGATGTGGGGGTCCAAGCCGGAGCCCGACGACGTCACCGCATCGACCGGAACTCGGACATCGGCACTCAGGCCGTTCTCCTCGCGATAGGCAGCAACTCGCTCGCCGACCGCCGCCAGCAGGTCGGGGTTCAGCGGACCGAGGTTCGAACCCGAGCTGGCTGAGGCGTCGTACCCAGCCCCGGCAGCGGACGGGCGGGAGTGGAAGTATTCGGGTGCTGTGAATGTCTGGCCGATCAGTTCGCTGCCGACCACCACCCCATTACGACGGATCAGCGAACCGTCCGATTTGTCGCTGAACGCGACCTGTCCGACCGCCGTGGCGAATATTGGGTACACGACCCCGAAGAGGACCGTGAAGACCGCGATGGCCATCAGCGCTGGACGTAGTTGACGGATGAATGCACGCATTTCACTTCACTCCTAGAGCGGTCACGATGATGTCGATGAGCTTGATGCCGATGAGCGGCACGATGACGCCGCCCAGGCCGTAGACGAGCAGGTTGCGCCGCAGCACTGCCGACGCCGCCTCTGCCCGGAACTTGACGCCCTTCAGGGCCAGCGGCACGAGGGCGATGATGACGAGGGCGTTGAAGATGACCGCCGACAGGATCGCCGAACGAGGTGAACCCAGGCCCATCACGTTCAACTGATCGAGCGCCGGCAGCACGCCGGAGAACATGGCCGGGATGATCGCGAAGTACTTGGCCACGTCATTGGCGATGGAGAAGGTGGTCAGCGAGCCGCGGGTCATCAGCAACTGCTTGCCGACCTCCACGATCTCGATCAGTTTCGTCGGGTTGCTGTCGAGGTCGACCATGTTGCCGGCCTCCTTCGCGGCCTGCGTGCCGGTGTTCATTGCGACACCCACGTCGGCCTGCGCCAGGGCCGGGGCATCGTTCGTGCCGTCGCCGGTCATCGCCACCAGGTTGCCCCCGGCCTGCTCGCGCTTGATCAGCGCCATCTTGTCCTCCGGCGTCGCCTCCGCGAGGAAGTCATCGACGCCTGCTTCATGGGCGATCGCGGCAGCGGTCAGCGGGTTGTCGCCGGTGATCATCACGGTGCGGATGCCCATCGAGCGCAGCTCGTCGAACCGCTCGCGCATACCGGGCTTGACCGTGTCCTTGAGCCGAATGACGCCCAACACTCGCCAGTCGCCGCCGACCGCACGGTCGATGACGACAAGCGGCGTCGCTCCGTCGTTCGACACGTTCTCCACGATCGGCGTGAGTTCCAGCGGCACCTGGCCGCCCTCGGCGATCACGAACTTGCGTACCGAATCGGCAGCGCCCTTGCGGACTGTTCGCCCGTTGGTGAGGTCCATGCCCGACATGCGGGTCTGGGCCGTGAACGGCACCAGCACCGCATTGGGATCGTCCAGCACCTCGAGCCCGAAGTCGCGGACGGCCAGCTCGACGATCGAGCGACCCTCGGGTGTTTCGTCGGCGAGCGACGAGACGAGCGACGCCTCCGCCACGTCGGCTGCGGTCACGCCATTGACGGGAAGGAACTCGGCGGCCTGCCGTGATCCGAAGGTGATCGTGCCGGTCTTGTCCAACAGCAGCGTCGTCACATCGCCGGCGGCTTCGACGGCACGACCAGACATGGCGAGCACGTTGCGCTGCACCAGGCGGTCCATTCCGGCAATTCCGATCGCCGACAGCAGTCCGCCGATCGTCGTGGGGATCAAGCACACCAGCAGCGCGACCAGAACGATGATGGTCTGTTCAGCGCCGGAATAGATGGCGAAAGGCTGCAGTGTCACCACTGCCAAGGTGAAGATGATCGTGAGGCCGGCGAGCAAGATCGACAGTGCGATCTCATTCGGTGTCTTCTGCCGATCAGCGCCCTCGACCAGAGCAATCATGCGGTCGAGGAACGTCTCGCCGGGCTTGGCGGTGATCTGCACGACGATCTGGTCGCTGAGCACGCGCGTCCCGCCGGTGACGGCCGAACGGTCGCCACCGCTCTCACGGATCACGGGGGCCGACTCGCCGGTGATCGCCGACTCGTCAACGGTGGCGATGCCCTCGACGATGTCGCCGTCACCGGGAATCACCTCGCCGGCAACGACCACGCACAGGTCGCCCACCAGGAGGTCGGCCGACGACCGCTCGACGACAGTGCCGTCGGCCGTGCGCACGCGAGCAATGGTGTCGGCTCGCGTCGTGCGCAGCGTGGCGGCCTGCGCTTTGCCGCGGCCCTCCGCCATCGCCTCGGCGAAGTTGGCGAAGAGAACCGTGAACCAGAGGAACGCTGCCACCAGACCGGCGAACGTGTTCTCCTGGCTGGTGTTGCTGCCCAGGTCACGGAAGTACAGGATGGTGGTCAGCAGCGAGCCGATCTCGACGATGAACATCACCGGGTTCTTCGCCATCGAGCGTGGGTTCAGCTTCTTGAGTGCGTCGAGGGATGCCGTCTTGACGATCGCCGGATCGAAGATCGACTTCGACGCCGATGCCTTGGTGCGGACCTGCGGCGGGCGTTCTGACGAGCCGTTCGGAGCGAGTGTTGCAGTCATGGTTGTGGTCCTCACAGCGAGAGGTGTTCGAGGATGGGGCCCAGCGCGAGGGCGGGGAAGAACGTCAGGCCGGCGACGATTGCGATCACGCCGGTCAGGAGGAAGCCGAACAGCACGTTGTGCGTCGGCATCGTGCCGCTGGTGGCCGGCACCTTCGGTTTGGCAGCCAGCGCACCGCCGATGGCGAGTACGGGGATGATGGTGAAGAAGCGACCCATCAGCATCGAGATGCCCTGCGTGACCGTGTACCACTGCGTTCCCGTGCCCTGGTAGGCAAAGGCGGAGCCGTTGTTGTTGGCCGATGAGGCGTAGTTGTACAGCACCTCGGACAGCCCGTGGGGGCCGGCCTGGTGGGTGTTCGCGCTCTTCAGCACGACCGCCGCAGCCGCGAAGGTGAGCAAGGCGAACGGCATCGCCAGGATGTACAGCGTCACCAGTTTCATCTCTGCTGCCTGGATCTTCTTACCCAGATACTCAGGCGTGCGCCCCACCATCAGCCCGGCGATGAACACCGAGAGCAGCGCCATCACCAACATCCCGGAGAGGCCTACACCCACGCCGCCCGGCGAGATCTCGCCGAGCATCATGTGCAGCATCGGGGCCAAGCCACCGATGGAGGTGAACGAGTCGTGCATGCAGTTGACAGCGCCCGTGGATGTGCCCGTGGTGGCAGCCGCAAACACTCCGCAGGAGGCCGCTCCGAAGCGAACCTCCTTGCCCTCCATGTTGCCGCCGGACTGCGTGGTGGAGATCGATTGGTCCACCTGCAGCGCCGTCAAGCGCGAGTTGCCGTTCTGCTCGGTGAGGGCGGTGAAGCCGGCGAAGACGACAAGGATGCCGGCCATCACCGCCAGCAGCAGCCGCGATTGGCGTTTGTCGCGCACCAGCTTTCCAAAGGTGACGACCAGCGAGAGCGGAATCAGGAGCAGCATGTAGATCTCCAGGAAGTTGGTCATGCCGTTGGGGTTCTCGAAGGGGTGCGCGGAGTTGGCGTTGTAATAGCCACCTCCATTCGTGCCCAAGAGCTTGATCACCTCCTGCGAGGCGACCGGGCCACCCGGAATCTGTTGCTCGACCACCTGCGAGGTCTTGTCGATCGGGGTTGCTGTGGTGTTGCCGTCGAGGTTCTGCACCACGCCTTGCGACATCAGCACGATCGCAGCGACGATCGAGAGCGGCAACAGCACACGCAACAGGCCACGAGTGAGATCGACCCAGAAGTTGCCGAGGTTGCGCAAGCCCGAGCGCGTGATGCCTCTGATCAACGCGATCACGATGGCCAGACCCACCGCTGCGGAGACGAAGTTCTGTACGGCCAAACCAACCATCTGACTGAAGTGGCTGATGGCCACCTCACCCGAGTACCACTGCCAGTTGGTGTTGGTCACGAAACTGATCGCACTGTTGAAGGCGCCAGTGGGTGCCAATCCCTGACGATCCGTGGGGTTGAAGGGCAGGCTGCCCTGCACCCGCAGGATCGTGTAGAGCACCAGCAGCGACATGAGGCTGAACGCGACCAGCGAGGCCGCGTAGACGTTCCAACGCTGCTCGCGCTTGTCGTCGACGCCCAGCACTCGATAGATCGTGCGCTCGATCGGCTTGAAGACGCGGTCACCCGGCGCTGAGCCGTCGTCGCGGGCGCCGTAGACGGCGGCGATGTAGCGACCCAGTATTGGAACCGTGAGGCCCAGCAAGGCGGCAAGCGCGAGAAATTGGAGGATGTTCTGCCACGACATCAGAAGCGCTCCGGAAAGATCAGAACGGCCACGAGGTAGCCGATGGTCGCGACAGCGAGGCCGAGTGCAACCCAGTTGTCATAGGCAGCGGCCGCGATCATGACGTCACCGCGTCCGAATCATCGGGTCCGATGATTCGATCGCACCATGAGATATACGCAACGCACAGTGCGGTGAACGACACGATCACTGCGACGAGTACTAGGTCTGCCATGACTGCTCCTCAAGACTGTCCCGACACATCGGGAACTTGGTTGCCATCGGTCTACGCCGACCGCTGAGCCGCTGACATCGCGTTAACCCGGCTGTTTCAGTAAGGGCTTTGGGTTGATGGGTCCGGTGGTTTTTGGGTTGG
>DAORTY010000105.1:0-13555 GCA_035432905.1 Ilumatobacteraceae bacterium
CCGAGCGCCGCAGCCATCATGTCGGCGTTGGCGCCGCCACCGATGTCGAGGAAGTTGGCAGCGGTGCCGCCGACCTGATTGACCACGTCGAGCGTGCTCATCGCCAGGCCGGCGCCGTTGGCGATGATGCCCACGGTGCCGTCGAGGCCGATGTACTGCAGGTCGTGCTGGCGTGCCAACTGCTCGCGCTCGTCGAGCTCCTCGGTGGCACGGAACTCGTCCCACTCGGGGTGACGGAACGCAGCGTTGTTGTCCAGGCTGACTTTGGCGTCGAGTGCGTGCACGCCACCGTCGGGGCGCAAGATGAGCGGGTTGATCTCGGCCAGGTCGCAGTCGCCGCGGGTGAAGCAGTCGTACAGCTTCACCAGCATGTCGGCCACACCGTCGACGGCCACGTCGTCGATGTTGGCGCGAATGGCGGCGTCGCGGGCAACGGCCAACGAGATGCCGTCGACCGGGTTGATGTGCAGCAACACGATGGCGTCGGGATTCTCGACGGCAACTGTCTCGATCTCCACGCCGCCCTCGGCGCTGAGCATCAGCAGGTTATCCTTGGCAGCACGGTCCAGGGAGTACGAGGCGTAGTACTCCTTGCTGATGTCGCTGGCGTGCTCGACCCACACACGCTTCACCAGGTGGCCCTTGATGTCCATGCCCAGGATGTTGCCGGCGTGCAGACGCACCTCGTCGGGCGTGTCGGCCAACTTGATGCCGCCGGCCTTGCCGCGACCGCCGACCTGCACCTGCGCCTTGACGACGACGGGGTAGCCGGCCATCTCGGCAGCAGCCACGGCTTCGTCCACCGTGTAGGCGACGTCGCCGGGGCTCACGGCGATGTCGTAGCGGGCGAAGTACTGCTTGCCCTGATACTCGAACAGGTCCATCTAGGCCTCGATCTCTCTCTCGGATTCACGACTATCTAGTTCGGCTTCCAGCCAGCTGCTGATTGCCTTCAACGAACTTCCCGGCCCGAAGACGTGGGCCACACCCTGCTCCTTGAGCGTGCGCGCATCGGCGTCGGAGATGACCCCACCGCCGAACACCAACAGGTCACCGAGGTCGCGGGTGCGTAGCTCCTCCATCACGCGGGGGAACAGCGTGAGGTGCGCGCCACTGAGCAACGAAAGGCCGACAGCGTCGACGTCTTCTTGCAGCGCGGTCTCGGCGATCTGCTCGGGCGTCTGATGCAGGCCCGTGTAGATGACCTCGAAACCGTGGTCGCGCAAGGCGCGGGTAATGGTCTTCGCGCCACGATCATGGCCGTCAAGACCCGGCTTTGCCACCACAACTCGATACGGCCGATTCACAAGTAGGGAAGCCTACGACCGAACGGCTACCCGGCTCAATTCGGCGGGAGCGGGTCGAGCGCACCAACTCGGCAACGGTTACCCTCGGACCATGGCACTGCACCCACACCGGTTCGGTCATGCATGAAACCACTGGTCATCTGCATCGACCTCGAACAGGACGACGATCGTTCGTCGCCGGCCTCGTTGTTTGCCTGGCGGGGGGCAGAGAAGGCGCTGGAGTGGGGCAGGGCGCAGCCGCTGCAACCCGGCGCCGCGATCAATTGGTTCGTGCGTTCGGACATGCAGACGCGCGCTGTGCTGGGCAACGCCCACTGGCCGCAGCGTCACCTGTACGAACCATTGCGCCGGGCCATGGACGACGGCGACACCGTAGGTGCTCATCCGCACCTCTATCGACTGGAAGAGGACGGCTGGCGCACCGTCTACAACGACACGGCCTTCTCGTGGGAGTGCGCTGAGGTAGCACTGGAGGCACACACGACCGTGTTCGGCGAGCCGTGCCGCACGTGGCGGTGGGGTTCGCGAGCCGGCCAACCGGCGTTGCGTTCGCGATTGGCGGGCGCCGGGGTGCTGGTGGACAGCACCGCGGAACCTGGCCGGGCGACCACGCTGCAACACGCAGCAGACATCGGCATGCCACCGTCGTATCTGGACCACCCGACCGAACCACGGGTGGTGGACGGGCTTGTCGATTGGCCGATATCGACGTGTGCCGTGACCGACGCGACAGCGCCACCAGGGGGTTGCTCTGCACAGCAACCGGTCGGTGCTTTCGATGCAATCACAGATCAGTGGGTCGTTGGCTGGTGCAGCGATGCTGCGGCCGGGAGCGCTCACGCCATCGTCGATGTGGAGTTGTTGATTCACGACCAGGTGGTGGCAGTCACCGCCGCGGATTGGTACCGACCGGACCTCGCAGCCGCCGGCTACGGCGATGGATGTCATGGCGCTCGCATCGGCATGCGCGAGAGCTGGCGGTTGCTACCCGCCGACGCGTTCACCCTTCGCGCTGTCGGTCACGGTCTCATGTCGTTGGCCCCGGTCAGCGATGTGCGCACCGCGCGTGGCGCTGAGGCCACGGTGCTGCCACTTCCCTTGGAAACCGAGCCCCAACAGTTCGCCCGCCTGCTGGCCACGATGCTGCGCGACGACACATCACATCTGACGCTGGCCAGCCGCAGTGAGGTTTTCCTCGAACCTGTCGCAACCGCTGCCATCGAACAGAACTGCAGGACGCTGTTGGGACACATCCGCCTCGGCGCCCTGTCGGTGCCACAGTCACTGCCCGCTCTCGCCGCCCACGTGGTGTAGGCGCAGGAAGGCCAGGCGACGCGCCCCACGTGGCTTTGCCACACCGGCCGGGCAGACTGGTGGGCGATGCAGAACCCGAAGGCTCGTTCCACGTTCGCCCGAGCCGTGATACCCGTGGCTCTCGGTATCGGTTTCATCATTCTCGTCGGGCTGATGTTGTGGGGCGTAGCGGCGCTGACCGCCAACTCCTCCGAGGACGCGACCGCAAACCTGGCACCCGCGTTCCAAGACATGGGCCGCGCCGAATGGGTCGCCGAGCGAATCAGCGATGGTGGCCCCATCATCCTGCAGGACCTGATCGGTAGCGACCGCAACATCGTGCTCGACCACACCGACGCCGATGGATTCCAGATCTATCTTGCGCACCCCGCCGACCGCGACTCGTCGTGCCAGATCGTGCAGGTGAAGCGCACGCGTCAGTTCACCGACTGCGAGAGTCGCACGCTGGAACCCGCCGATCTGGCGCTGCCGCCACAGGGGGTGCAGGTGATCATCAACGGCGACAAAACCGTGACACTCGACCTCACCTCGGACGCCGTCACCACCACGTCGCCGGGAACCACCACCGGTTGAGCGTCGTCAGATGAGCATGCAACGCCGCACCTTCCTCTCGCTGATCGCAGTTCCCGCCATCGCCCAACTGCTGCCGTCGTGCGGCAACGACTCGGGCAGCGACACGACGCCGACCGGTCCGGTGAAGGGTGACCGGGCCAGCCTGATGGGTACGGCCGCCCACGTCAGCGCGTCGCCGGCTGACGCGCTCGCCGCCTCACTCGCGATCAACGCGTTCAGTGCCGACCTGTACGAGCAACTGGTGGCTGTCAACCACAACGCGAACCTGGTGTTCTCCCCCGCCAGCATCGCGCTGGCATTGGCGATGACCTCCGCCGGTGCCATGGGCACCACGCTGGCCGAGATGGACACGGTGCTGCACATCACCGACCCCGCAACGATCCATCATTCGTTCAACGGCCTCAGCACCGCGCTGACCGCGCTGAACAAGACGGTCGACAACACCTCCGAGGGTGGAACGGGTACGAGCGAGGTGCAGCTCAGCATTGCGAACTCGCTGTGGGCGCAGATGGGCCTGGGGTTCGAGCAGGCGTTCCTCGATCTGCTGTCGTCCGAATACGACGCCGGCGTGGAGTTGGTCGACTACCGCAGCAACCCCGAGGCCGCTCGCGCACAGATCAACGGGTGGGTGAACGACCAGACCGAGGAACGCATCCCGCAGTTGCTCGGTGAGGGCACGATCACCGCCGACTCCCGGCTCACACTGGTCAACGCGATCTACCTCAAGGCCAACTGGGCCAATGCGTTCAGCAAGGAGGCAACGTTCGAGCAGCCGTTTGCCGCTCCGACGGGTGAGGTCACTGTGTCGATGATGCACCGCTCCGGCCACGTCGGCTACGCCAAGGGCGACGGCTGGCAGGCCGTCGAACTGCCATACGTGTTCGGTGGGCTCTCGTTCGTGGCCGTGATCGGCGACGACGCCACTCCGGCCGTGCCCGCCGCCGACGAGGTGTTCGCCGCGCTCACCCGCACGAAGGTCGACCTCGGGTTGCCGCGATTCGACATCGAGACCTCCACCAGCCTCGCTGGGGTGCTCGGCGCAATGGGGATGGTGGCCGCGTTCTCCGACGCCGACTTCAGCGGCATGACAGCCGACGAGAAGCTGTTGATCGGCGACGTGATTCACCAAGCCAACATCACCGTCGACGAGGAAGGCACCGAAGCAGCCGCCGCAACAGCGGTCTCGATGGTTGCCACGGCAATGCCCGAGGAGGAAGTGCCCGTCGTGTTGACCATCGACCGACCGTTCACCTTCTGGCTGCGTGACACCGACGGATCAACTGTGCTGTTCGCCGGTCGGGTCAACGACCCGAGCGCTGGCTAGACCCGAGCGGGGATGTTGGCGATGAGGCGGGCGGCGAACTCTTCGCTGTGCTCGCTCAGTCGGCTGCGGTTCAGCGCCAGGCCACCGATGACGTCCGCCCCGAGGTAGCTGACTGCGCTGTCGAGCTTGTCGAGCGTGGTACCCGGGTTGAGGGCGAACGTGCAATAGGTGGCGGCCAGCTTGCCGCGCAGCGCGGGCAGCTTGTTGATGGCGCCGATGCCCCATGGCGCCTGGCCGACGACGAACAGGCCGTGCACCCAGGTGCCGACGATGACGACATCAGCCTCTTGGATGGCTGCCAGCTGCAGGTCCTTCATGGGCGTCACCGTGGTGATGCCCCACCCCTCCTGCTGCAGGTTGGCGGCGATCAGCTCGCCCGCCATGCGCGTGTTGCCGGTGAGGCTCTGGAAGAGAATGGCTGCCTTCATGGCAGCTATTCAAGCACGGTCACAACGTTCGACCCGCGTTCGGCGCGGCCCTTGCGGATCTTGCGGACCACCCCAACGACCCCGAGCACGAGCGTGAGGCCGATGATGAGGCACAGCGCAACGATGATCCGCCTCGGCAGCCGACGCGTGCCGAGGAAGATGTAGAGGTCGGGAATGATGAAGACGGTCAGCGAGATGACCGCCCATTTGAAGGCCCGCTTGAAGTGGTCGTCGATGAAACTGAGCACCATCCGCGGAGTCGTGAACGCGTCCACGATGGCGGCGCCGAGGTCGAGCGACAGGTAGAGCCACGGGTTCAGTCCGTAGTCGCCGACGGTGGCCCACACGATGACGGTGCGGATCAGCGACCAGACCACCACGATGCCCGCCCAGGTACGGCTGAGGTTCTTGCGGCGCTGCAGGGTTTGCGCGGTGTGGGCGTGCGCAGCGGGCGGCATCCGCACCATTCAAGCAGGCGCGCCAGGATGTATCCCCTCGCCGCCGACACTTCAGGCCATCTTCAGAGCTTCTTGAGCGGTGCCCAGGCCAGTGAGAGATGCTTCGTGCCGGCCTCGCGGAAGCGGATGGTCGCCTCGGCGCGGTCGCCTTGACCACGGATCTCGATGATGACACCTTCGCCGAACGCGGGATGCTCGACGTCGTCGCCGATGCGCAGACCGAGGTCCTGCGAGTTCGACTGCGTGGGCTCGCGACGGCCGGCAGCCAGGGCGGCATCCACCACGCGCTCGCGATGCCAATCGACGTCGTCATCAGGGTCGAAACTGCTGACCGGCGAGCGAGCGCCGCTGCCCGTGCGTGGCGAGCCGTCCTCATCATCGTTGCGGCGCTTGTACGCAGGCGGTGCGCCACCGCCGTAGCCGCCACCCGAACGACTTCGATAGCTCTGGCGCCCGGACGAGTTGCGCCCGCCAACGGCGCCGGACTGCTCGACCAACTCGGCGGGGATCTCGTCGAGGAAACGAGACGGCGGGCTGTAATTGGTGGTGCCGAACAGCTGTCGGCTCCAGGCGTGACTGACGAACAGCTTCTGTTGAGCACGGGTGATGCCCACGTATGCGAGACGTCGCTCCTCTTCCATCTGGGTGGGTTCGGTGAGCGCCCGGCTGCTGGGGAACAGGCCCTCCTCCATCCCGACCAGGAACACCACCGGGTACTCGAGGCCCTTGGCACTGTGCAGCGTCATCAACACGACCTTGTCGTCGTCGGTGATCTCGTCCGTGTCGGCCACCAGCGCCACCTGCTCGAGGAACTCGTCGATGCGGGTGAACTCGCGAGCCGACCCGATCATCTCGCCGATGTTCTCGAGCCGGCCGGCCGCCTCGACCGAGCCTTCCATCTCCGCCTCCAGCTCGGCCAGGTAGCCGCTGCCGTCCATCACGGCTTGCAACAGGTCGCCGGGGCCGGTGCCCTCCGCTGCAGCCAGCACGCTCATCTCGTCGAGCAAGCGCACGAAGCTCTCGACGCCCCGCGCAGCCGGGCCCGTGAGGCCGGCTTCCTGCGCATGACGCATCGCCTCGGCGAAGGTGATGCCGTCGGCCTTGGCGAACGCGTCGAGCTTGGCGATGCTGGTTTCACCGACGCCACGCTTGGGCACGTTGAGCACGCGCTTGACACTGACCTCGTCGGCCGGGTTGACCACGGCGCGCAGGTAGCCCATCGCGTCCTTGATCTCCCGCCGGTCATAGAAGCGAGTGCCGCCGACCACCTTGTACGGAATGCCGAAGCGCATGAACGCTTCCTCCAGCACCCGGCTCTGCGCGTTGGTTCGGTAGAAGGCGGCCATCTCCTTCCACATCGCGTGCGACTCGCGCTGGATCGACTGCATCGTGCGGGCCACGAACATGGCCTCGTCGCCTTCGTCTTGGGCGTGGTAGCGCATGATGCGGTCGCCACCGCCCTTCTCGCTCCAGAGGTGCTTCTCCTTGCGGTCAGGGTTGTTGCGGATGACCGCGTTGGCCGCGTCGAGAATGGTCTGCGTGCTGCGGTAGTTCTGATCGAGCACGATCGTGGTGACGTCGTCGAACGCCTCCTCGAACTGCAAGATGTTGCGCACGTCAGCGCCTCGCCACCCATAGACCGACTGGTCGTGGTCGCCGACGATGGTCACCTGGCCGCTCTGAGCAGCCAACGACATGGCGATTTCGTTCTGGGCCATGTTGGTGTCTTGATACTCGTCGACCAGGACGTGTTGGAAGCGCTGCTGATAGTGGGCGAGCACTTCGGGGTACTCGCGGAACAGCTGCACGGTCTTCATCAGCAGGTCGTCGAAGTCCATCGCACCCGCCTTCGCAAGTCGAGCCTGATAGTCGACGTAGACCTCCGCGTGCTTGCGGGTGAACGGATTGTCGGCCTTCACCAATGCCTGCTCGGGTGTGACCAACTCGTTCTTCCAGATGCTGATCTGGCCGTGCACCGCTCGCGGCGGGAAACGCTTGGCATCGAGGCCGAGGTCGCGGATCACATAGCCCGCCAAACGCTGCGCATCGGATTGGTCGTAGATGCTGAACGTGCGCGGGTAGCCCATCGCGTCGCCGTGCGCTCGCAGAATGCGCACGCACGCACTGTGGAACGTGCACACCCACATCGCCTTGACCATCGGCCCGACCAGCGCCGCGACCCTGTGCTTCATCTCGTCGGCGGCTTTGTTGGTGAACGTGATGGCCAAGATCGACGACGGCGGCACACCGTCGTGGATCAGGTGCGCAATGCGATGGGTGAGCACCCGCGTCTTGCCAGAGCCCGCACCCGCGACCACCAGTAGGGGACCACCGCGATGGACGACCGCATCGAGCTGGTCAGGGTTCAGCGACGCCAGATCGAGCGGGTCGACATCGAACAATGACTGGTCGCTCATGGTGCACCCATCCTACGGATGCCTGACCAGCGCGACGGCGGCCCGTCAGGCCGCACGACGACTCGGTGGCCCGGTGTTGTGGACGGTGCCGTCGGGTAATCGCAGTGTCAGCGTGCGCCCAGCGCCGAGAGTGATGATCCAGCCGTCGCGGTGGACTTTGGTGTGGTGATGCACGCACAGCGGCAGGAGATTGCTTACAAGTCGTAATTATGCCTGCTTGGTCGGCTATTGCTTGCCAGCGTCGCTAGGTCCAACCCGTTGACGTAGGTTCGCTCGTTGGTCACCCGCGGACCGGCGCTGGTCGATCGTGAGTAGCGTTATCGTTCACGATGTCTGGTCCATCCGAATCTGCGGCGCGAAAGATCTGGGTTCTGGGTCTGTGCGCGCTTGTTGGGGTGTCGGGTGCGTCGTGGTGGCTGGGGGCACGCGCTCAGTCGCCGGAACAGGCTGCGGCGAAAGCGTCGGAGCCTGATGCGTCGTGGATCACTGCCGCGGTGGAGCGTCGGGTGTTGGCGTCGACGGTGGTGCTTCGTGGTGACGTGAAGCCGGAAGTGTCGCTTGCGGTGGGTGTGCCGTCGTCGGTGGAGGGTGCTGGTGTCGTCACTCGGGTCCCCCCGTTGGCGGGTACAGAGGTTGTGGAGGGTCAGGTGGTGGTGGAGGTGTCTGGTCGTCCGGTGTTCGTGATGCAGGGTGATGTCCCGGTCTATCGTTCGTTGCAGCCAGGAATGACCGGCCCCGACGTGGTGCAGCTCCAGACCGCGTTGACCCGTCTCGGGTTTACCCCCGACGCCGATGGTGTGTTTGGAGAAGCAACCAAGCAGGCAGTGAGCGCATTGTACGCGGCGGCAGGCTTTGTGCCGGTGGCGTCGGCGACGACGGCGGCAGATGTCTCGGCGGCGGAGCAGACCTATCACGAGACCGAAGCCGCTGTGACGGCGGCGGAAGCCACGCTGGCGTTGGCGACTGCTGGTGGCTCTGGGTCGACCGTGGTGGCTGCGCAAGCGGGGTTGAATCAGGCAAACCGTGCGTACACAGACGCGGTCGCGTCACGTGATGAGGCAGTCACCAACGCCCAAGTGACACTCACCAATGCGCAGAACGCGTACAACACGGCAATGGCCGACCCAGCCGCCACGCAGGCCGACCGAGACGCAGTGAACGCGGCGGTGGTGCAGGCACAGACGGGTTTGGCTGCCGCCCAGCGTCAGGGCGATGACGCGATTGCTGCCGCAACAGATCAGGTGCGGGTGGCGAAAGTGACGCTCAGCGAAGCAAAGAAGTCCAACGATGTTGGTGCGGCACAGGCCGAACGTGACACTGCGGTGCAGGCCAGGGATTCGGCTGCGATTTCGTTCATGATGACCGCAGGGTCAGCCGGGGCAACAGTCGCGCAAGGCGAAGTCGTGTTCCTACCAACGATGCCCGCACGGGTGCAGTCAGCAGTCGCGACACTCGGCCCGATCGGTGAGAGTGCTGTGGGTGATGGCAGCCCAGCAACGGGGTCGGGTTTGGTGCAGCTCTCAGCGGGTGGTCTGGTGGTGTCAACCACGATCCGTGCCGGTGATGAACAGTTGGTGCGTGCCGGTGTGAACGTCGAGTTGCTGGACGAAACCACCAACCTCGTCTATCCGGCGACGATCACTCAGATCTCTGAGACACAAACAGTGGACAGTTCCGGCCAGGTAGGGCGCGCGGCGTTGATCACACCAGACGCACCGTTGCCTGCCGAGCTGGCGGGGCTGAACCTTCGTGTCACAGTGACGGCCGCGGCAAGCAATGGTGAGGTGTTGGTGGTGCCAGTCGCAGCAGTCTCGGCCGGTGCTGACGGTGCAACACGCGTATCGGTCCTCAACGAGGGAGCGACCGATCCAGTCGATGTGCCCGTGACCGTGTTGCTCACTGCTGATGGTTTCGCCGGGATCGAACCCGCAACCGGCGCGACGCTCGAGGCTGGCGACATGGTTGTCGTTGACCGATGACCACCACTGGCCCCGGCACGACAACCGACGTCGCGGACGCGGTTGTTGTTCGGGTTGAAGGACTGTCGAAAGTGTTCCCTGGCCCGCCAGAAGTGACCGCGCTGCAACCGTGCGACTTCCAGGTCGGCGCTGGTGAGTTCGTTGCGATCACCGGACCATCAGGGTCAGGCAAAACCACGTTGCTGTCACTACTTGGGCTGCTCGACACCCCGTCTGCTGGTCGGTATGTGCTCGACGGGTTAGACGTCGCTGAACTTTCCGACAACGACCGCGCAGCGGTACGGGCCCGTCGGATCGGGTTCGTGTTCCAAGCCTTCCATCTCGTCGGGTATCGCACTGTTTTGGAGAACGTTGAGCTCGGTCTGCTCTACCACGGCACACCAAAACGCGAACGCCGACAACGCGCACTCGAAGTCATCGAACGCGTCGGGCTGAGCGGCCGTAGGAACGGGCTGTGCTCACAACTGTCGGGCGGGGAGAAGCAACGCGTCGCGATCGCACGAACCTTGATCCGTAAACCAGCGCTCGTGCTGTGCGACGAACCAACCGGGAACCTCGACACCGTCAACAGCGACACCATCCTTTCGACCCTCGAAGAACTCCACGGCGAAGGCATGACCGTGGTCGTCATCACCCACGACCACACGGTGGCCGCAAGGGCGCAGCGCAACCTACAAATCCGCGACGGTGTAGTCACCGAAGCGAACGTGGGTGTGATGTGACTGCTGGGATCGAGCCCTCCAGGCTGAAGTGGTCCGACACCATCAGCGAAGCACTCTCCGCGATCACCCAACGACCCGTACGAACACTGCTCACCGCACTGGGCACCATCTTGGGTGTCGGCGCGTTCGTCGCGACCAATGGCCTTGCCGAGACCGCACGGGCGCAGGTGTCATCACGCTTCGATGCGCTCAAAGCCACGGAAGTCCGCATCCAAGACGCCGCACCCGACGGCACCAACCCATTCCCCACCGACGTCGCTGCACGCCTTGAGCGCCTCAACGGAATCAACCACGCCGGGCTCTACTTCACGGTCCCCGATACCGGCACCCTGCAACCACGCACCACACCCACCAGACCAACCAACAGCAGCGCCACGGTGCCGGTCACCGCCGCCCAACCCGGCGCGCTCCTGGCCGCACTGCCAACCCTGAAAGTTGGGCGGCTCTACGACGACTTCTTCGAGACCCAGAGCGTGCGAGTCGCCGTCATCGGACGGGCTGCCGCGTCACAGCTCGGCATCGCCCGCATCGACAACCAACCAGCCGTCTTCATCGGTGACACCGCCTACACCATCATCGGGATCATCAACGACGTCCAACGAAACCCTGACCTCCTCCTATCCGTCATCATCCCCGTCACCACCGCCACACACGACCTCGCCGTGACCGGAGCCACCTACCAAGTACTCATCGACACCCAGCCCGGTGCAGCAGCTCTCGCCGGTCGACAAGCACCTACAGCCCTTAGGCCTGACCAACCCGATCGTCTGCAAGCGCTAGTCCCGCCAGACCCCAAACGGCTCCGGAACCAAATCTCCGGCGACATCACCAGCCTCTTCCTCGCGCTGTCCGGACTCGCACTACTCATCGGCACCGTCGCGATCGCCAACGCCACACTGCTCAACGTCATCGAACGACGGTCCGAAATCGGACTCAGACGCGCCCTTGGCGCCAAACGCTCACACATACGACGGCAGATCACCGTCGAAGCAGCACTCGTCGGAGCCGTAGCCGGCACCGCCGGAGCCAGCTTCGGCATCATCGGCATCGTCATCACCAGCGCAAGCCGAGGATGGACCGCCACCATCAACCCCACCAACATCCTCACCGCACCAGCGATCGGTCTAGTGACAGGCGCCCTCGCAGGACTCGTGCCAGCCGTCCGCGCAAGCCGTACACCTCCGGCGGAGACACTGCGGGGGTGAGTCAGGGTGGAGGGTCCCCGGTGAGCCCGAAAACCTAGACGGTTGGTGGACACCTCTGGGCGGCCCGGCCGATGGCTTGTTGAGGTTCTTCGGTGCTCGCCGGGTCGCTTCATCTTGACCCCACGCAATGGGGGGGGTATTCTCACCAAAACCATACGAATGGAGGGCTTTCAATGAAGTTAGTTCGAACAGTTCTGGCGTTGCTCGTGCTCTTGCTTTCCTCAGTTGCGATCCGCCCTCTGGACGTTGTGGCAGCAGGACCAAATTCCTGTGCATCTGGCGACGGATGTATCGCCCGCGACTCCGGAGGAGGCGGCGACTTTCATGGCTGGAACGTGAACGACTCTGATTACCAGAATGACTGGTGGGCAAACTCAACCCGCATGAACAACTCCGCCAGTTCGGTGCGAAACAGAAATAGTTACTACATATCGTTCTGCGTCTACTCAAGTACAGGTTACGGTGGAAGCGTTTCGCTACACGGTAAGTGGTCGATAAATGGTTGGAGCAATGCGCTTTCTGGACAGGACAATACAGGCACGTCGTCACAATTTCGGATACAGAACACGTGCTGAGAACTGTTCGGATTGGAATGCTCATGGCGTCGGTCTCGGCAGCGGCGTGTTCTAGTTCAGCGGGTAGTGGCAGTTCAGTAGACTTGCTCTATGGGAGCGATTCACCGGCCCCGGCAATTGCTTCCGATCAAAGTGAGTCCCTCTTCCCTGTCGGCCGTGAGTGGGTCGCTCTTCTTCCGTTAAATTTCAGCGTCATTGATGCTCAGGCATATGCCGAGCGGGAGCGTGGAATTGTGCTGTGTATGGAAAAGCGCGGTCTCGTGTACTCGCCGGTTACGTATTCAGATGACGCTGACTCACGATGGGCACGCGATTCGAATCCACTGAATTTGGAGATCGCTACTCAGTTCGGTTACGCAGTGCCAAGATTTGACGATATTCGCAATACAAATCCATCGGGTGACGCAGCCTTCGATGAGGCGCTTCAAGGGAGTGACGGCCCCGATGCTGGGTGCGCCCGGCAGTCAGCTGCGCGATTTTCGGACCAAGAGAACCAATACTTCGATCAAGTCAACCAACTGCTCTACGGACTCTACGAAGTCACGGACGGCTTTCAATCGTCGTCCGACGGCCTGGCTAGTCTGCAGTCCTGGTCTCGTTGTATGGCCGACATGGGTTTGTCCTTCCAATCGCCCGCGGGCGCCGCTGCTTCCTTTGATACGACTGATGATCGACCATCTGTGGATGAGCTTCGGGTGCGGATGGCGGATTTTGATTGCGATGTCGAAGTAGGGCTGACGAAGGAACGGTCGCAGTGGGAGAAGATCGCCGTTGAGGCGTACCTGGAGGACCAGGCACTTGCCATTGACGAGGCGAAGGTTGCTGAAGCTGCACTCCTCGGCGTCCTTGCTTCCCAGGCGCAGGCGGTGCCGACCTTCCCGTAGATGTCAGCGACCGCCAGGTCTCCGCGGCGGGGACGTGGGCCGTCGGGTTTGGCTATGGCGGACTGTGGGCGACTCCCAATCGCTGCACAATGTACTGGCTGACGCGGAGGTGGAGGCTCAGCTGCTCACACAGTTGCTGCGCACCCAGTGGTTGGGGTCGTGGCGCTGTTCGATGAAATGACTCCCGGCGCGATGCCGTCGAAAGTGTCGGGAGTGCTGATGTGCACCGGTGGCCTCAATGCGGCTCTTCAGATCTGAGGGTGGGGTGAGGGTTCTGGTGTAGGTCCCGGGCGCGGTACAGGGGCTCTGCGAGCCTGACGGTGTCTAACGTCGTCGAACCTGGGAGCCCCTGTGGAATCTGATCCTACG
>DAORTY010000106.1:0-13424 GCA_035432905.1 Ilumatobacteraceae bacterium
TGCGGCGAGCGGCCTGGTTCTTGTGGATGACGCCCTTGGCGGCAGCCATGTCGAGACGCTTGACAGCGAGGCGAAGCGTCTCTTCGCTCTGCTCGGTGTCGACAGCCTTGACGGCGTTCTTGACACGGGTCTTGAGCTCGCTCTTCACGGCCTTGTTGCGCTCTGCACGCTTGGCGTTGGTGAGGATGCGCTTCTTCTGACTCTTGATGTTTGCCACGTGAGGAGACCCTTTGTTGGACTTGAAATCGGCTTGTGGAGGCTATCAGTGCGGACCGAAGGACCCCAACCTTGTCTCCAAGGACATGGAAGCTCCCGATAGGCTCGGGCGACTCATCATGGATCTCGCACGCATTCGCAACTTCTCCATCATTGCCCACATCGACCACGGCAAAAGCACGCTCAGCGACCGCATTCTGGAGCTGACCAACGCTGTTGACGCCCGTGAAATGCGGTCGCAGTACCTCGACACGATGGACCTCGAGCGCGAGCGTGGCATCACCATCAAGGCACAGAACGTGCGGGTCGATTGGAAGGGGCACACGCTGCACCTCATCGACACGCCCGGCCACGTCGACTTCGGCTACGAAGTCAGCCGCAGCCTGGCCGCCTGCGAGGGTGTGGTCCTGGTGGTGGATGCTGCTCAGGGCATCGAGGCCCAGACCCTGGCCAACTGCTACCTGGCGCTGGAACACGATCTGGAGATCGTGGCAGCGCTGAACAAGATCGACCTTCCCGCAGCCGACCCGGACCGTTACGCAATGGAGATCGAGACCGTCCTGGGCATTCCCGCCGAGCAGATCCTGCGCATTTCGGCCAAGACCGGCGATGGTGTCGACCTTCTGCTCGATGCCATCTGCGAACGAATCCCAGCGCCCACGGGCGACATCGATGCCCCGCTGCAGGCGCTCATCTTCGACAGTCAGTACGACCAGTACCGCGGCGTGGTCTCCAGCGTGCGCGTGATGAACGGTCGCCTCAACAGCAAGTCGAAGCTGCTGTTCATGCAGGCAGGCACGCAGCAGGAACCCATCGAGGTCGGTGTGCGCCGGCCGCTGCCCACCCCCGTCGACGAACTCGGCCCCGGCGAGGTCGGCTACCTCATTGCGGGCATCAAGGAAGTCGGCCAGGCACGCTCCGGTGAGACCGTCACCACGTTCGTCCACGGTGCCACCGAGGTACTGGAGGGCTACAGCGACCCCAAGCCGATGGTGTTCTGCGGTCTGTTCCCGATCGACGGCGACGACTTCGAGCTGATGCGCGAGAGCCTGGAGAAGCTGAAGCTCAACGACGCCTCCATCACGTATTCACCCGAATCGTCCGGCGCGCTCGGCTTCGGCTTTCGCTGTGGATTCCTGGGCCTGTTGCACATGGAGATCGTCAAGGAGCGCCTCGAGCGCGAGTTCAACCTGGCGCTCATCGCAACTGCGCCCAGCGTGGAGTACCGGGTGCACCGAACCAACGGTGTGGTCGAGCTGATCGACAACCCTGCTGATCTGCCGATGCCGCAGAGCATCGACTTCATCGAAGAGCCGTACTTCCGCGTCAGCGTGATTACGCCCAAGGAGTACACCGGCACGCTGATGGACCTGTGCCAGACGCGTCGTGGTGACATGACCAAGCTGGAGTATCTGTCGCCAGAGCGCGTCGAGCTGCATTACCTCATCCCGCTCGCGGAGGTCGTGGTCGACTTCTTCGACCAGATGAAGTCGCGTACGCAGGGTTACGCCAGCCTCGACTACGAGTTGAGCGGATACCACCGCAGCAACCTGGTGAAGGTCGACCTCTTGCTCAACGGCATCGCTGCCGATGCGTTCAGCACCATCGTGCATCGCGACAAGGCATTCGCCTACGGCAACCGCATGTGCGAGAAGCTGAAAGAGCTGATCCCACGTCAGATGTTCGACGTGCCCATCCAGGCAGCCATCGGCGGCAAGATCATCGCTCGCGAGACGGTGAAGGCAAAGCGCAAGGACGTGCTGGCCAAGTGCTACGGAGGCGACATCACGCGTAAGCGCAAGTTGCTCGAGAAGCAGAAAGAGGGCAAGAAGAAGATGAAGTCGATCGGCCGCGTGGAAGTCCCCGGCGACGTCTTCATTTCCGCCCTCAAGCTCGACGACTAGCTTCGGCCGAGGACGGCTCGGAGAACAGGGGCGGCTACCGTTCGCCGCATGACAGTTGAGCATTTCGACGTGGTCGTCGTCGGTGCCGGAATCTCCGGTATCGGCGCTGGCTACCACCTGCAGACGATGAGCCCCAACCGCTCGTACGTCATCCTCGAGGGTCGTGACGACATCGGCGGCACCTGGGACCTGTTCCGTTACCCGGGCGTGCGCAGCGACAGCGACATGCACACACTCGGTTACAGCTTCAAGCCATGGACGGCCGAGAAGTCGATTGCCGACGGCCCGTCCATCCTGCAGTACCTGCGTGACACCGTGCGTGAGTTCGGTATCGACCGCCACATTCGGTTCGGGCACCAGATCACCAACGCGGAATGGTCGACGAAGGACGCCCGGTGGACGGTGCATGGCCAACGAAAGGACAACGGCGAGCACGTCACGTTCACCTGCGGCTACCTGTTCATGTGCTCCGGCTACTACAGCTACAAGGGCGGGTACCTGCCCGAGTTCGCCGGCGTAGAGACGTTCGAGGGCCGAGTCGTGCACCCGCAGGCGTGGCCGGAGGATCTGGACTACGCCGGTCAGCGCGTCGTGGTCGTCGGCTCCGGTGCCACTGCGATGACGCTGATCCCAGCAATGGCAGACACCGTCGCCCACGTCACCATGTTGCAGCGTTCACCCACGTATGTGGTGGCTGCACCGGACCGTGATGTGGTGGCCAACGTGATGCGAAAGGTGCTGCCGAACAAGCTGGCGTACACGATCACCCGCAAGAAGAACGTCGCACTCCAGCAGTTCTTGTACAAGCGCACACGCACGAGGCCGGACAAGGTGAAGACGATGCTGCTCGGGCGAGTGGCCAAGGCGCTCGGCCCTGACTACGACGTCGCCACGCACTTCACGCCGAGTTACAACCCGTGGGATCAGCGCATGTGTCTGGTCCCCAACGGCGACCTCTTCGCTGCCATCCGGTCGGGCAAGGCGTCGGTGGTGACCGACGAGATCGACACGTTCACCGAGACCGGTATTCGCCTGAAGTCGGGCACCCACCTTCCCGCCGACATCATCGTGACCGCGACCGGGCTCAACCTGGTGACGCTCGGCGAGATGACGTTCGTGGTCGATGGTGAGCCCGTGGACTTCTCGAAGACCTGGACGTACAAGGGGTTTGCATACTCGGATGTTCCGAACCTGGCCTCGTCGTTCGGGTACGTGAATGCGTCGTGGACCTTGCGCGCCGACCTCACGTGTGAGTACGTGTGTCGACTCCTCAACCACATGGAGGCCACTGGCACGGTGGAGTGCACGCCGCGTTTGCGGCGGGAGGATGCCGGCATGCCTGAACGTCCCTGGATCGACAACTTCACCGCCGGGTACATGCAACGAGTGATGCACAAGTTCCCGCGCCAAGGCGACCGCGAGCCATGGATCAACCCCCAGAGCTACACCCGCGACAAGAAGATGTTCCGCACCGGTCAGTTGGAGGACGGCGCGATGCAGTTCACCTCGGCGCCCGTCGTCGTCCGGTCGAACGCCTAGCCCTTGGCGTCAGCCCAGCTACGCACGATGCTGATGTCGGCCACGAACCGAACACCGGTGGTCGCCGGCTGCCAACGGAACGCTGCTTCGGCCAGACAATCGTGGAGTGCCTGCACGGTTGCATCAGCATGGGTTGCAGGGACGTGCACGAGCAGCTCGTCATGCAGGCAGAGCGCTATGCGCGCCCCAAGGCCGGTGGCACGGGCGCGTACGGTCACCGCCCACACTTTGAACAACTCCGCAGCGGCACCCTGCACCATCGCGTTACGCGCGTAGCGACCGCGACCTGCGGCTACCGCACGATGGTCGGCGCCATCGGCAATGTCATACATTCGAATCAACCGTCCGCCATAGGTACGTAGGTCGCGACCATCGAAGCCTGCCTCCGCGGCGTCGCTGAGGTACTTCATCGCCACCGGATAGCCGGTCTCCATGCCGCGGAGAGCTTGGCCGGCGGTGCCGCTGGTCTGTCCGTACATTGCGGCGAGTACGGCAATCTTCGCGACCGCCCGCTCGACGCCTAGGCGCGCGGCCACCGGAGCGTAGAGATCGTCGTCCTGTGTGGCGCGGCAAAGGGCCGGATCGCCGCTGACGGCTGCGAGGACACGTGGCTCGATCTGCCCCAGGTCGGCGCGCACGAAGACGAAGCCGTCGTCGGCGCGCACCACCGGTCGCAGCTCGGCGGGCAAGTTGTGCAGACCCGCCCCCGCTGTCATACGGCCGGCTGCGCCGTCGCTTGCGGACCACTCACCGCGCAAACGGCCGCCGGTGCCCACGTTGCTGTCCAACCAGCCGTAGCCGAAGGTGGTGGCGACGCGCTCGGCCTTGCGCCACTGGAGTAGCGCCTCGATCACGGGGTGCACCTCGCGTAGCTGTTCCAGCCGCCACGCCCGAGTATCGGGCACATCGATGCCCAGGCGACGCAGCATGTTCTTCACGTCTGCCGGACTGCGCAAGTCGATGCCGCCCCCCGGTGGCAAATGGCGCAAGACCTCCTTGTCGCGGCGGGCGCGGCCGGCGGCCGCCGCTGCTTCGTCGGCTGCGCGCGGGCCGACCAGCGAGGCGATCAACGCCTCTGCCGCAGTCACGTCGACCGGCAACCCATCGGCCGCGAGTTCGGCACACAGCAACTCGGCGGCCGACTCTGAACGTGCGGTCGCTGACGCGTCGCCCTGTACCTGACCCGTTGCCGTCAACCCGTCCAACTGCTGCTGTTGCATGTCCGCCGCCTGCCATGCCACAGCAGCCCACTGTGCTGCCCGCTCGGCCGTGTCGGCCCAGCCGCCGGTGAGCCACTCGGGTCGTAGGTAGCCGTCGGTGCGGACTGGGTGCTCGTTGTTGCCGCCGTCATCGCCCTCGCCGCCCAGCAGGTCGAGCTGGCCCATGGCCGGCATCGAGTGGTGGTCCAGGCGGTGGAGCTGAGCCCAGACCCTGGCAGGGTCGGCCCGCAAGCCACCTCGCAGCAGCCGGTGCACGGCGGCGAGGTCCCAGCAGGTCGCCAGGCGAACGTTGCTCGCCAGCAAAGCTGTGGCCGTGACATTCGACCAGCACACCCAGCGCGGTCGCAATGCTGTATCGACAGCGGCAACAGCCGCCGCGGCCTGCGCTCCCACGACCGCCAATCGAGCGGGACCGACGGCAAACCCGATGGTGCCCGAGGGGCAGACCGCCAGCCCGACTCGGCTTCCCCTGGTCACGCCCGCCTCGGTCAAGGCACCCAGCAGCGCATCGGGCGTCAGTACGCGCAAAGGTTCCAACCGACCAAGACCAGCTTGCCGCGGTGCTCGTTGATCACTCCGACGCTGGCGGTGTTGTTCCAGAGTGACGCCGCGCCCGACGCCGGCAGGTTCAGCATGCGAGCGGTCAGAATGCGGCTGAGGTGGCCGTGGGTGAAGGCGACCACGGCCCGACCGGCGCCCACACGCTCGACCTTGGCGACGAATGAATCGCAGCGCGCCGACACTTGCATGATGCCCTCGCCACCCGGGCAACCAGTGGTGAACAGGTCCCAGTCAGGGTCACGTTCCAGGATCTGTGAACTCGTCAGTCCCTCGTAGTTGCCGTAGTCGAACTCCATGAGCGCATCGACACGTTCGGCCGGCCACTGTGGGAGCGCCAGTTCTGCCGTGTGCGCAGCACGGTGCAGCGGGCTGGTGAAGACGAGTGGCTCGCGACCTTCCAGCAGTCCTTCGATCAGCGGGCCGGCAGCTACTGCCTGTGCGATGCCTTCCTCGGTCAGCGCCAGATCGGTGCGACCGGTGTGCTGGCCCGACACCGACCACTCCGTGGCGCCGTGACGAACAAGCAGGACGAGCACGGGCAACGACGCAGGATGTGGCACGAACGAACAGGGTAGGCGACACTGTCGAGGAATGCCTGCTCTCCAGCCCCGCACGACCATCATGTGGTTCCGTCGTGACCTGCGCCTGGCCGACTTGCCCGCCCTACACGCAGCCGCAGCCGACGGCACGAGAGTCGTCCCCCTGTTCGTGGTCGACCCTGCTTTTGCGGTGGCGGGTGCGCCCCGGCGAGCGTTCATGGCGGACGCGTTGCAGTCACTGGACGACTCGATGGGCGGGGCGCTGGTGTATCGCCATGGCAATCCCGTCGATGTGGTTGCAGCGCTGGTGGCCGAGGTCGGTGCTCAGGGCGTCTACGTCTCACGAGATCACGGGCCCTACGGTCGATCGCGAGACGCCGGCGTCGCCGCCGCGCTCAGCTCGCTGGGCGCACGACTGCACGGCGTCGGTAGCCCCTACGCAGTCGAACCGGGCACGGTCAACAAGGGAGACGGCACGCCGTACGCAGTGTTCACCCCGTTCGCGAGGGCGTGGCGTTCGGTCGGGTGGGATGAGCCACTGAACGTGCCCGACGTCCATTGGTACGGCGCACCTGACGTTGCGTGTGACGGCCCGCCCACGCGCCCGAACACCACGACGGACCCGCGTGTGTGCACTTCTGGTCGCACGGCGAACGAAAGTGCACGGACGCGATGGGAGATGGCGGGGGAGCGCGGCGCGCACGAGCGTTGGGAGCAGTTCCTGCCCTCGATCGCGGACTACCGCGACCAACGGAACCTGCCCGCCGTTGATGGCACCAGTCGGCTGTCTGCCGCGCTGCGGTGGGGCCTGGTGCATCCACGTCAGCTGTTGGCTGACCTGGAGCCCGGTGCCGGCGCCGATACGTTCGCCAGCGAGCTGGCATGGCGCGAGTTCTACGCGGATGTACTCCTCCGAAAGCCCGATACGGCCCGCAACAACCTCAACCAGCGGATGAACACCATGCCGGTCGATACCGATGCGGCGGCCAAGGATCGATTTGCACGTTGGGCAGCAGGGCAGACCGGTTACCCGATCATCGACGCCGGTATGCGCCAGCTGCTCGCCTCGGGCTGGATGCACAATCGTGTTCGCATGCTGGTGGCCAGCTTCCTGGTGAAGGACCTGCATCTGCCCTGGCAGTGGGGCGCCCGACACTTCATGCGACACCTGATCGACGGCGACCTGGCGTCCAACAGTCACGGCTGGCAGTGGACGGCGGGCACCGGCACCGATGCCTCGCCGTACTTTCGGATTTTCAACCCGACCACGCAGGCGCTGCGATTCGACCCTGACGGTGACTACGTGCGCCGCTGGGTCGACACTGAGGGATACCCGCCGCCAATGGTCGATCATGCGGCTGAGCGCGACGAGGCGCTGTACCGGTATCGCCAGGTGACCGCTGGCAGTCGGTAGCCTGGACTGCTAACCGTATCCGAAGCGCCGAATTGTCGAAGGGCAGGGGAGCCATGCTCGATGAACGCAAAACAGCAATTCTGAGAGCGGTGGTACAGGAGTACATCACGACCGCGCAGCCCGTCGGCTCCACGCACATCGCGAGTGCCCCAGGCGTGAGAGTCAGTTCGGCAACGGTTCGCAACGAGATGGCCGTGCTCGAGCAAGAGGGCTATCTGGCGCAACCGCACACGTCCGCCGGCCGGATTCCCACCGACAAGGGGTACCGCTTCTTCGTCGACCACATGGCTGAGCCTGGCCGCCTCGATACGCAGTCGTCGCAGCGTGTCGGCGCTTTTTTCGACTCGGCCCACGGTCGTCTCGAAGAGTTGCTGCACCAGACCACCAACCTGTTGGCGCAGGTCTCTCACCACGCCGCAGTGGTCGTCGGGCCGCGTGCAGAGATTGCGGTGGTGCGCTCGGTCCAGGTGGTCGGGCTCGTCGGCCGCCACGCAACCATCGTGGCCGTGCTGTCCAACGGAGTCGTCGAGAGCCAGACGGTCGAGCTGCCCAACGAGGTCTCCGAGGTGCGTCTCTCGGCTGCGACGGCGCATCTCCAGGCGTACATGGTGGGTCGCTCGCTGGACAGTGGCGTGCACATTCCACCCACAGGTGATCGTGAGCTCGACGCCATCTGCGCTGCGGCAGTCGGTGCGCTCGACGGCTCGGTTGCCGATGAGCAGGTGTTCGTGCACGGCGCTTCCTCGATGGCCCACGCGTTCGACGCGGTCGACACGGTGCGCTCGGTTCTGCGGACGCTCGAGCAGCAGTACGTGATGGTCACGCTGGTGCGCGACGTCCTGAATCGTGGACTATCGGTGGCCATCGGTGCCGAGCATGGCGTCGAGCCCCTCGTGGCGTGTTCGGTCGTCGTTCGCCCGGTGGTAGTCGATGGCGAGCAGGTGGGCACCATCGGAGTACTCGGGCCGACACGCATGGATTATCCGCAGGCCCTCGCTACCGTCGAAGCGGTGAGCGATCGATTGGGTCGACACCTCAGCGACGGTGGGAGCACGAATGGCTGATGATTACTACGCACTGCTCGGCGTGTCCCGCACGGCCAGCAGCGAGGAACTGAAGAAGGCGTACCGCAAGCGCGCTCGCGAACTTCATCCCGATGCGAACCCCGGCGATGCCGTGGCAGAGGAACAGTTCAAGAAGGTCGCGCAGGCGTACGAGGTGCTCAGCGACGCCGACACGCGCGCACGCTACGACCGCTTCGGTGAACAGGGTGTCGGTGGTGCCGGCGGCCCCAACATGGGTGACATGTTCGGTGGCGGCGGCGGCGGACTGGGCGACCTCTTCGATGCGTTCTTCGGTGGTGGTGGCGGCCCCTTTGGTGGTGGTGGCGGTCGCGGGCCAACAGGTCCGCCACGCGGCCAGGATCTCGAGGTCGTTGCCGACGTCGCGTTCAAGCAGGCTGTGTTCGGTGCGACGGTGCCGGTCACGCTGCGAACGGCGCTGGCATGCGACGAATGCGGAGGAAGCGGCGCGGGTGAAGGCACCAAGCCGGTGACGTGCAGCGAGTGCAACGGGCGCGGCCAGGTGCAGCGAGTGCGTCAGAGCATGTTGGGGCAGATGGTCACCTCCTCGGCATGTCAGAAGTGCAGTGGGCTCGGTCAGGTCATCGTCACGCCGTGCAAAAAGTGCGCGGGTGAGGGACGGATCGTCAGTGAGAAGACCTATCAGGTCGATGTTCCAGCGGGAGTCGACACCGGTTCGACGTTGCGTCTCACCGGCCGCGGCGCAGTCGGCCAGCGCGGCGGAGGGGCGGGCGACCTGTACGTCCACATCCGCGTTGCTGCGCACGACCGCTATCGCCGCGAGAACGACGATCTCATCACCGACCTACCCGTATCGATCGCGCAGGCGTCGTTGGGGGCCAAGTACTTGCTGCCCACCCTCGACGGTGACGAAGAGATCCTGGTGCCCGCAGGCACGCAGCCCGGGCGCGAGTTCGTGCTTCGTCAACGCGGCGTCCCCCGTCTGCAGGGTCGTGGGCGTGGCGATCTGCGCGTTCGAGTACAGGTGCAGGTACCGACCAAGCTCACCGAGGCTGAGACCGATCTGCTCAAGCAGCTCGCGGAGTTGCGCGGCGAGGAAGTGCATTCCGAGCACGGGCTCTTCGCTCGTATCAAGTCGGCATTCCAGTGAATCCTGCGCTGCGTTCCAGCGCGGCGCATGTGTTCGTGGAATCGCTGGACGATCCCACGTTGCCCCCTGACGACGCCCATCACCTGTTTCGCGTCCTGCGTATCAGGGAAGGCGAACGGGTGACGGTGACCGACGGTCGCGGCAGTTGGCAAGCCACGGAAGTTGTCGGTCAGGCATTGCGACCCATCGGCGATTCGATCATGGAGCCCGTCGGTCCGCTGCTGACGATTGCGAGTGCGATCCCCAAGGGGGACCGTGTGGAGTGGATGGTCCAGAAGCTCACCGAGATCGGAGTTGCCGAGATCATGCTGCTGCACTGCGATCGAAGCGTGGCGCGCTGGGAGGGTGATCGAGCAGCACGGCAGTTGGCGCGAGCGACGCGAGTCCTACGCGAAGCAGCGATGCAGAGCCGTCGGGTGTGGCTGCCGGTGGTCACCGGTCCGCGGCAATGTGTGGACGTTCTGGCCATCGATGGTGTCGCAGTCGCTGAACCAACGGGGGTGGCCGTGAGCGACCTGGGCTGGCGACCGTCGACCGTGGTGATCGGTCCTGAGGGCGGGTTCTCCGACCGAGAGCTGGCGTCAGCGAGGTCGCTGGTGTCGCTGAGCCCGAACATTTTGCGCATCGAAACCGCGTCGCTGGTAGCTGCAGTCAGTTTCTTGACATAGGGGGATTGATTCCTCCGCTGCGTGAGTTGTTCTCACTATGCGTTGTTATTCACTGAGCTTTGTGTCAAGATGAACTCCAACAAGGGCTGGGCGGGCCAGACGTTGGAAAGTAGGGACGAGTGGACATGCGCGAATTCGACGATGACGATGTGATGGCCTCGCCGTACAGCCGCAAGGTTGGCGATCGCCTCCGTGTCATACGACGCCAGAAGCGGCTCTCGCTGCAGGAGGTCGAAGCCTCGTCGCACGAGGAGTTCAAGGCATCGGTACTGGGTGCCTACGAGCGCGGTGAGCGTGCCATTTCGGTACCGCGACTGGAGCGTCTGGCCAAGTTCTACAACGTGCCGGTCGATCAGTTGCTGCCGCGAGAAGATGTCACGCCGTCGTCGAATGATGCGGAGCTGCTCAACAGCAAGAAGCTGGCGGTCGACCTTTTGAAGCTGACCCAGCTCAGCGGGCAACCGTTCGAGATGCTCGTGCGCTTTTTGAAGATGATCCAGGTCCAGCGCCAGGACTTCAACGGCAAAGTCATCACGGTGCGCGGCGACGACACGCGGGCCATCGCAGCCATGCTCGATGTGCCGGTCGATCAGGTTGGCCAGCGCCTCGACGCGCTCGACCTCCTGTTCCGTCCCTAGTCGCACCGGTACGATGCGTTGGTCGTGAGCCAGCCATCCGTCACCCCTCCTGCAGCTGACCCGTTCGGGGTCTACATTCATATTCCCTTCTGCGCCACACGCTGCGACTATTGCGCGTTTGCGACGTGGACGGATCGTGGCCACCTGCAGGACCAGTACCTCGCCGCTCTCACCAGCGACATCACACGCGCCGGGTTGGCACCTGTGACGAGCGTGTTCGTGGGCGGTGGGACACCGACCCTTGTCGACCCGACGGCGTTGGGCGCCGTGCTGCGGGCAATTCCGACGGCGGCAGGAGCAGAGGTCACCGTCGAGTGCAACCCCGATGACGTGACCGAGGAGATGTACCGCATCTTTCGTGCGGCGGGGGTCAATCGAGTCAGCATCGGCGTCCAGTCGATGGTGCCATCAGTGCTGGCGGCATTGGGCCGTACGCACAATCCCGACAACGTCCGGCTGGCCGTCGCTGCCGTGCGTGCTGCCGGCATCCCCACCTTCAACCTCGACCTGATCTACGGCGGTTCCGGTGAGACGCTCGAGCAGTGGCGTGCGACATTGGAAGGTGCCATTGCGCTGGGGCCGCTGCACATCTCGGCGTATGCATTGACGGTGGAAGCCGGGACACCACTGGCTCTCGAGCCCGAGCGGCACCCCGATGACGACGACCTCGCCGACAAGTACGAATTGGCCGACGAGTTGCTCACTGCCGCGGGCTTGGTCAACTACGAGGTCAGCAACTGGGCCAAGCCAGGTCACGAATGCCGCCACAACATCCTCTACTGGCAACAGGGCAACTACACCGGGTTCGGTAGCGCCGCACACAGCCACCGTGACGGTCGCCGCTGGTGGAACGTTCGCACGCCCGAGCGGTACATCGCCGCGGTCGAGGGCGACGAGCCCACAGAAGCTGCGGGGGAAACGCTGGACGATGCCACCCGACACGTGGAGGGGCTGCAGTTGGCCATCCGCATGCGCGATGGAGTGCCAGCGAGCGCTCTCGACGTGGAAGGGCTCGAAGGATTGGTCGAAACCGACGGTGAACGGGTGCGACTGACGCGAACGGGGCGTCTTCTCGCCAACGAAGTGTCGTTGCGGCTGCACTGACTGCTAGATTCAACGCTCGCTACACGGGCGTGTAGCTCAGTTGGTTAGAGCGCCACGTTGACATCGTGGAGGTCCCGGGTTCGAGTCCCGTCACGCCCACCGCAGCCCCAGTCGGCCGTTACAGTCACTGCCCGTGTCTGACGAATTTGCCGCCCGGGTGCAGGCCGCTGCCGAGTTGTTGGAGACCGTCATTGCGGACCGCTCGCTGTTGCAGGGGCTGCCTGTGGAGCAGCGCACGCGGCTGATCAGTGCTGCCGGCACTGTGTTCGAGCCAGACGTCGAGGCCCGTCGGCGTCAGATCAAGGCAGAGCGACGTGAGGTGAAGCAGCAAAAGGCCCGCCGCGATCAGGGCACGCTCGACGAGACGGGCATTCGTTCCCTGAGATCCAAGCCGGTGTTCACCACGCCCAACGTCTTCGCTCCGGCGTTGACGGGCCCCGACGAGATCGATGACGATGCCCACGAAACCCCTGAATCGGCACAGCCGCAGCACTGCTACATCTGCAAACGCAAGTACTCGCAGATCCACAACTTCTACGACCAGATGTGCCCGGAGTGCGCCGAATTCAATTTTGCCAAGCGGTCTGAGACGGCCGACCTCTCCGGTCGGGTAGCGCTCCTCACCGGCGGCCGCGTCAAGATCGGTTACCAGGCTGGTATCAAGCTGTTGCGTGCCGGAGCTCACCTGATCGTGACGACTCGCTTCCCACGCGACTCTGCGCAGCGCTATGCGGCCGAGGCCGACTTCGCTGACTGGGGTGACAGGCTGGAGATCTTCGGGCTCGACCTGCGTCACACGCCCAGCGTCGAAGCGTTCTGCCAGCATCTGCTCGACACGCGTGCTCGCCTGGACTTCATCGTCAACAACGCCTGCCAGACAGTGCGGCGGCCACCCGACTTCTACCGTCACATGATGGACCTCGAGTCGGGGGCGCTGTCCACGCTGACACCTGCCGCAGCCCGGTTGCTGGGTGCCTACGAAGGGCTTCGCGGCTACGACATGTTGTCCTCTGGTCGCTCCGCAGAGATCGCCGCCGCTCCCGTGCTGCCGGTGGGTGTCACACACTCGGCGCAGCTGTCACAGGCCGAACTGCTCCCGGAGGATCTGGGGGGGCGAGGCGACCTGTTCCCCCAGGGGCGCCTCGATCAGGACATGCAGCAGGTGGACCTGCGGGATCGCAACTCGTGGCGGCTCACGCTGGCCGAGGTTTCGTCGGTCGAACTGCTCGAGACGCAACTGGTCAACGCGGTTGCGCCGTTCGTGCTGAACGCGCGGCTGAAGCCGCTGATGATGCGAACCCCCGACCGCGACAAACACATCGTCAACGTCTCGGCAGTCGAGGGCCAGTTCTACCGACGGTTCAAGACCACCCGCCATCCGCACACCAACATGGCCAAGGCGGCGCTCAACATGATGACCCGCACCTC
>DAORTY010000107.1:0-13411 GCA_035432905.1 Ilumatobacteraceae bacterium
GCGGGCGGGAACGAGGCGCTGACGGTTGCCCGTGCACGCATGGCGGCTACGTCTACGCTCCCGCCCTCGGCGGGTGTGACTTCGGGAGACTTCTCGTTGGATGCCGCCAGCGCTGCGTCCACTTCGATCACGCGTGCTGCGGCCGCGCGCAGTGCTTCGCCATGCGCGAATGGCTTGGCCAACGACACATCGGCGTCGACAATCACTGTGCGCGCCTTCTCGATGCTCTGCTCGACCGTCTCGATATGCCGCGGGATGGCCAGCGTCTTGTTCTCGAGCGTCCGTACCAGACCGACACCGGGGTTGCGAAGGTCATCGACGGGCATCCGATTACCCGACAGAGGAACGTCCTCGAGCGCGACCCGCGCCATGATCTCTACCCGTTGCTGAACCCCCATTGAGCGTTCGAACGCAACAGTCACGATGTGACCGCCGAGAGAACCGAGCCGGATGGGCTCACCGTTCGCCCGGAACAGATCTGCCTCGTGCTGCCGAGACCACGCGGCGATCGCTGCTGCGGCATCCGGCCGCGCGTCATAAGTAGTCGAACCGACCTTCATCGTGAACGCTTCGCCCGCGACGTCCTTGGTCTGGGTCACTGCGGTGCGGAGCTGGGCGATCTGCTGCTCCCCCACATCGATCGTGTGAAGGGCGCCGTTACGTGTGTGCTTCACCGCGCTCTGCGCACGGTGAAATGCCGTCTCCTGACGACGTAGCTTCTGGTGCTCGGAGTCGGCGTTCGCTTTCTCGAGGACGAGCGGGTTGCCGCTGGCCAGAGCCTTGGCTTCGGCTGCGGACATGGCCGTGTCGCCGATGTCTTCTATCTCGCGACTGTCGAGCTTGCCACGCATCACCTGGGCGATGAACGTCGCCTTCCGTCCCACCGTCTGCCAGGAGTACGCGTCGAAACTGCGCTCTACGACGTAACGGTAGATCGCGACTTCGGGGTTCTGGTTGCCCTGACGGATGCCGCGTCCGTCGCGCTGCTCGAGGTCGGCGGGACGCCACGGGCAGTCAACGTGATGCATCGCGACAAGGCGATTCTGCACGTTCGTGCCAACTCCCATCTTCGCCGTCGACCCGATGAGCACGGCGACGTGACCGGCTCGCGCGGCCTCGAACAGCCGGCCCTTCGCGTTGTCGTCGCGCGCTTCGTGGATGAACCGCACAGCGTCGGCCGGCATGCCGCCCTGAATGAGCTTCACCTTGAGCTCGTTGTACGCGTCCCAGCGTCGTTCGTTCGGCGTGCCAAGGTCGCTGAACACCAGTTGCAGTGATCCTCGCACGGGGCTCGTCCCGCCAGTCTCGTCGCGATACTCGCGGCCGCGGGTCTGCTCCCAGTGGTGCAGGATGCGAGACGCTACGGCGTCGAGTTTGACCGGTCCGCTCTGCATCGAGTCCTCGTCGACGAGGCGAAGATCGAGGGCGGCTTTGCGGCCGTCCGTAGAGATGAGCAACATGTTGTCTTCGGTGGAGCTCACCTGTCGCGAGGCGACCATCTCAGCCCGATCGGCAATCGAGGAAATGTAGTCCTCGAGTTCGGGCGTGGGCTGCAAGACAACGGTCTCGACCTCGCGCTTGCCGTCACTGGGACGTGGTGCGATTTCAGGGACCGGTAGTTTCAGATCCTCGGCGGTCTTCACGTCCGCGGCGACGTGCCACATGCGCAGCATCTCGGGAACGTTCTGGAAGCGCGCGAACCGGGTCTTCTGTCGGAACCCGCCTGCGGGCCCCATTTCCATCTCCGTCACCTGTGAACCGAAGGTCGCAGCCCAGCCATCGAAGCTGGTGATGCCCGCCTTCTCCAGGAGGTCGGGACGCAGGTAGCGCTGCATCACGTAAGCCTCGGTGATGCTGTTGGCGAGGGGGGTCGCCGTGGCCACCGTCGCCACGCGGTCACCGTGGCGATCGCGCAGGTACTCGAGCTTCATGTGGAGGTCGGATGCCTGCTGGCTCCCCTCGATCGCGGCATCCTGGATGTTGGAAATGGTCGCGAGGTTCTTGTACATGTGGGCTTCGTCCACGATCAGGTAGTCGATCCCGGTGTCTTCAAAGCTGATGCCCGGGTCGCGGGTGATCGCGAGGGCCTTCTTGTAGCGTTCCTCGGCGGCGAGCACCTTCTTCTCGATGCGCTTGACGCTCAGCCCGCCTTCTTCTTTCGCCTTGTCCAGCGCGCTCCGGAGCTGGTCAACTTCGCGCTCCATGTAGGTCTGCTCAAACGAGCTGGAGAGGCCGATCTTCTTGAAGGCGGACTGAGTGAGGATAATCCCGTCCCAGTCGTTCGCGGCCGCGCGTGCGACGAAGAGTCGGCGCTTGTCACCACTGAGCTCGTCGGTCGACGCGGCGAGGATACGCGCCTTGGGGTACGCCTGGAGCCATTCGCGGGTGAACTGCTCGAGCATGTGGTTGGGGACGACGATCGCCGGCTTGGTGATGAGTCCCATCCGGCGCATCTCGGATGCGCCGACGATCATTTCCAATGTCTTCCCGGCGCCGACCTGGTGGAAAAGACCAACCGCAGGCTCGGCGACCATGCGAGCGACAGCGGCTCGCTGGTGGTCGCGCAGCTCGAGCGTCTTGGCAAGGCCGGGCAGGGTGAGGTAGTCGCCGGCTTGGGAGTAGTCGCGCAGCCTGATCGAGTTGAACTGCCTGTTGTAGACCTCTCCGAGCTGGTTGGCTCGTTCCGGGTCTTCCCAGACCCATTGGCTGAACCGGTCCTGGAGAGCTTCGGCCTTCTCCTGCGCTGCGGTCGTCTCGACGGGGTTCAGCACGCGTCGCGTCTTCCCGTCCGGGCCCTCCTGCTCGTCGGTCACCTCGATCCGGCGCTGCTCCATGACGGCCTGTGCGATGTCGGTCGCGGGGCGGCGATCGGTGCCCCACTCGTTCGTCGCGCGCAGTCCGTATCGCTGGCCCTTCACTTCCCAGACACCTGGCAGGGGGTTCTCAACCTGCACGGAGCGGTCTTGAAGGATGTCGCGGAGGAACTCGCGGTGAACCTCGGGCGAGATCCACACGGAGCCGAGGCGCGCCTCGATCTGATCGATACCTATCGGGTCGGGAATGACGTCTTGCAGTGCGGCGACGTTGACTCGGAACCGCGGATCTTCGGCTGCGGCGGTCTCGGCGGCCTCGAGCTTGGTGCGGACGTCTCCGGAAAGGTACTCCGCGGAGTGGATCAGGTCGCGAGACTCGGGGTCTTCGTACACCAGGTCACCGAGCATCACGCGGGCTTCGTCTCGGTCGACGCCCAGAAGATGTGACACGACCTCGAGGTCGACACCGCCGGTCCCGTCCAGGGACAGCGCCACTGCCTCGGCAGGAGTGTCTGCTCCCTGCTTCACAGGCCGTGGAACGACGACGCGCTGCGTCAAGAGTGCGGCGGGTGTACTGCCCTGGGATTCCTCATCGAAGCGCTCCAGGGCGCGTACGAGAGCGCTCTGAGGGTCTTGGCGGAAGGTGACCAGCGCACGGGGCGTGATGCGCGCCGTGAGCTCATCGCCCCGAGCGGGGTCACCCGTCTCGGGGTCGCGAACAATCGCACCTGTCTGGGGGTCTGTGACCGTCTCGAAGCGACCGGTGCCGCGGAGGGTGAATCGGTTGATTGCTCCGTATCGGTCAACATATTTCTCGTAGTCGCTGCGGAGTTGATCGCGCTGCGCGGTGAGTGCGGGAGTGTCCTCAAACGTGGCGTCTTCGGCGTTCAGAAGAGCACGTGCGCCGTCTCGAAGAGCGGTGAGGGACCGCAGTTCCTGCGCCTGGCTCTTCGGGACCGCGAGGTCGTGCAGCGAGCCGCCGCGAGCAACCTGGAAGGTGTCGCGCTCCCCTGGGACGATGGTGCCATCCCAGAGACTTGTCTGCGCGGCCGCGGTGGTGTCGCGTTGTGCACGCTCTCTCTCAGTTGCGGGGCGCATGACATCGCCTCGTTCGCGGGCGCGCTCCACGATGTCAGTCAGGGCTGCGCGCAGCCGATCCTGGGTCTGGCTGAGGTCGTCCGCACGGACAGAAACCGTCTCGTTGCCATACATGCCCGTTCCGACTCGGGTCTCCCCCAACACGTGCTCGGGGTGCATGTCGAAGTAGGTATTCACCTTGATGATCTGGCCGTCGATGCGTTGAGCGGCGACCGTCTCCCACGACGTGTCGCGGGGCGGCTCGTTATCTTCACGGCGTCGGAAGATCAGGACGTCCGTAAGGGCCTCGGTGCCGGCTGCGCGTCTGTGTGCGCCGCTGGGCAGACGAACCGCGCCCACGAGGTCGGCCATGCTGTTCATCTCGCGACGCGCTGCGGGGGTTGTCGCGTCCATCGTGAATGCGCTCGTGAGAACGACAGCCATGCCGCCCGGGCGAGTCATGGCGAGAGACTTCACGATGAAGTGGTTGTGCATCGAGTGGTTGTTGGCGTTGAACTGCGGATCGTGAAGACGTGTGTCGGCGAACGGCACATTGCCGATCATCGCGTCGAAATGCCCGCGAGGCAGACGCGTTTCGGCGAAACTCTCTGTGCGGATCTCTGCGTCCGGGTACAGCCCCCTGGCGATCGATGCGGTGGTCGGGTCCAGTTCCACACCGACCATGCGTGCCGACGACGGGGCCATACCGATGAAGGTTCCGGAACCGGAACCGGGCTCCAGCACGTCTCCGCCGTCGAACCCGAGGTCGCCGAGCGTGTCCCACATCGCGGCCACATAGCCGGCGTCCGTGTAGTGCGCGTTGATGGTGGTTCGGCGGGCGGCGGTGAAAGCATCGGTGTCGAGCAACTCGCGCAGATGCTCGCGCTCGTTGGCCCACTGCTCGTTTCGCTCATCGAAAACTTGCGGGATTGCACCCCATGAACTCCATCGAGCCAGCGTCCGCTGCTCTTCCGGGGTTGCGGGCCTTTCCTCGGCCTCGAGCGCGCGCGACAGTGCGATCGCGGCGATATTTGCCTCGTACCGTGCTCGAGCACCGGACGGCGCGAGGTCGTCCTGCGAGGTCGGACGAAATGCTACGGCGTTGCGAGGCTCCGTGTTTCCGGGTTCCAGAACGGGCGCAGCGCCAGAATCCGGTCGCGCGTCGCCGCCTCTGTCATCTCGTCCGGTTCCTGGTCGAGTGTCACGAGAGGCAGGAGCGTCGTAAGTTGAACGATCTGCTGTTCCTGTTCCTCGCTCAAAATCGACGTCGAATAGCGTTCCCGCTCCGCCTCGTCGTCCGCGGCCTCGCGGATTCGATCGATCGTCGCCTGGATTGCGTCCGGTGTCGGAAGGTCGCCGATCATCTGCTCGAGCTCGGCCGTCAGGCTGCTCTGCTCGCTCTCCACGGAGTACACCAGGTCGCCCAGAACCGTCTCTTCCGCCTGCAGTCGGATCGCGTTCATCTGACCCACCCTCTCCAGGTAGGGAAGAGCCGGGTCGAGCTGTCGTTCCAGACTGGACGCGATCTGGTCGATCTGACTCGCTGCGCTCTCCCCCACCCCCTGGAAGTACTCGTCCGGGTTCGTCAGCGTCGCGTACCGGGTCGGGGCGAACTTCTTCCAGTGCTCCTGCGCGATCAGGCCGTACTTGTTCATCGTCGGTATCTCCATCGCCATCTGCCGCAAAAAGGTCGAAGCTGAGTTGCCCACTGACCAACGCCTGCTCGGTCGCTGTGGCGGGTGCGTCCCGCGCTGAGGCGACCCGATCGTCGGCATCCTTCTCAGAGATGCCCCAAAGATCGAATTCGAGCTGCCCCTCGTCCCGTGGCCTTCGCCGTGCAGCCATGCCAACGCCTCTCTCCAAGCTTCTGGAGATGAGGCTAACAACACAGTCCTCATATGTCGCTGTGCGCGAATACGCATACTTCCTCCCTACTTCCGCGTCGACTGCGAGCCAGCGAGTTCATCCACGCGCTTCGCATGCCGCGCAGCAGCCCGATACACGCCAGATCGGGACGTCTTGAACGCCCTCGCGATTGTTGCGGCTGAACGCTCACCCGCCGCGAGCTGCGCAGCGATGGTCTCGTCCGCTTCGGGAGATAGCGAAGGCTGTCGCCCCTTCAGGTTCTTCCGCACGCTCGGCCGTGCCATAGCCTCCTTCGTCCGCAAGCTGATCCACCCGCCCTCAGCCTCGGCGACGGCAAGCAGGATCGTCATCACCATCTTCGACATCGGGTCGTTCGGGTCATAGCGGGTGTGGCCGTTCTGGAACACCACTCCCCTGTCGGTGAGATCTCGCATGATCGCGAGAGCACCCTCAACATTCCGCGCCAGGCGATCGAGCCGGGAAACTACGAACGTGTCTCCCTCGCGCACAGCCTCCAGCGCTTGCTCGAGGCCGGCCCGGGTCATGCTCTTCCCGCTGAATCCGGTATCTGTATAGATCCGCTTCTCGGTCACGCCCAGCTCGAGCAGAGCAGCGCGTTGTGCGTCGACATCCTGAAGAACAGTCGACACTCTCGCGTATCCGACTAGCATCGCGCTCCGTTCCGCATAGGGCCGCTCAAACGGGATTTCATACGGTCACCTTATATGAGACACCGTAATCCGTGCGATTGCGCGCTTCGGGTGTCGATGTCCGGAGTCGTCGGCACTTCTGTCCGAAGTCCTCAACACTCGTGTGTGTCAGCCAATCGCGCGAGGTGGGGCGACTGTCTCGTATCCCATGGGTTATGAGGCAGATAGGTTACGAGACACCTCGACGAGCTGAAATCACGGACCGATTGAGGAAGTCCACAAAGCGCTGGGGAGTTGTTCGTTCCGGACCTTCCGACGTAATCGTGATCGACGCATCCAACGTCGAGAGCAGTTGTCCGGCGCTCCGCCGAATACCTACCACACGCGTTTCGGCGCGGTTAAGTTTCGGTGGGGGGTTTCGGCGGCTCACGCTTCGGCGTGTCGCGCACTTGATCATCATCGTCGGCGTGAGCGCCGGAATCGATCGTTTTCGGCGGGCGTAGCGCGCGGTGGTGGAATCGTTGTTTGCCAGGGTTCCTTCTTGTTCTCCTTCTTTGACGGGCGATACGGTGAACCGATCGGCCGAGCACGGAGCCGAGGATGCAGCGACGACAGATTGCGGGACCAGCGATGACCAGGCCCAGCCACATGTTGTCCGCCTCCCGTTCTCATCTGAGGTGGACTATCGGATTCAGTTCTGTCGCGCTCATTCTGGTCGTCCTCGGTGGGGTATGGATCCGGTTTGCGGCGTCCGGTGGGCCGATCGGTGCTGACCAGGCCTGGCACCATTTCCTCGCCCTGCACCGCAGCCAGGCCGCCGACACCATCGCGTTCACGCTGAACAGCATCGGCGGACCGCTCATCGCGACCATTCTCATCGCGGTTCTAACGGTCGTGCTGCTACTGGCCAAACGCCTTCGGGAGGCCGCCGTGTTCGCTAGCTCCGCGGCGCTGGCCACGGCGGCCTCAGAACTGCTGAAGATTGTGATCGCGCGACCGCGGGCAGTTGATGAGATCATCGTCGCGCACGGGCTCTCATACCCCTCCGGTCACACCACCATGGCCGCCGTCGCCGTCGTCGCAACGGCGCTGCTGGTGAGACAGTGGTGGGTGTGGCTGGTCGGTGCCGTTTGGGTGGCGCTGATGGCATGGAGTCGCACGTATCTCCTCGTCCATTGGCTCTCCGATACGATTGCTGGCGCTGTTCTCGGTGCCAGCGTCGTCGTGATCGTATGGTGCAGCCTCCGTCTGTTCCTCGATGCACCCTCACGAGCACGCGCTCAACAACCGGACAGGAGTTCATGATGACTAACGATCCGCCCGTGCCAGGGCCGGAAGAGTCGAGGTCGGACGCGACCCGCCGCACCTTCTTGAAGCGGTTGGGGATCGGCGTGGCTGGCACCGCTGCCGTCGGTGCTGCGGGTGTCGCTATCGGGTCAGCGGTGACCAGGCCGCGTGGACCGTTGTCGTTCGAGGAAGAGGAATCGGACCCCACGAAGGCGTTTGACCATGTCGTGGTGGTGATGTTCGAGAATCGATCGTTCGACAACGTTCTGGGCTGGCTATACAAAGACGGTGAAGTACCTGCGGGAGCATCCTTTGATGGTCTGCACCAGGGGTCCTACTCAAATCCGATCCCCGGGACGCACGAGACCATCGCCGCACACGTGTATTCGGGGCCGACGGATCTGGTGATGTCCAGCCCTATCCCTGACCCTGGGGAGGCATACCCGCACGTCAACACGCAGATCTTCGGAATGGTCGACCCGGAATCGAACCGAGAACTGCACAAGAACGGGATGTCCTCTCCTTTCAATGCGCCGGCGAAAGGGCAGGCGCCGACGATGGCGGGGTTCATCGAGGACTACATCATCAACTACGAAGCTCTCGCGCAAGGCAAACGCACACCGTCGCGGGAGGAGTACGCCGTGGCGATGGGCGGGTTCTCACCCGAGATGCTGCCGGTGTTCTCCACCCTCGCGAAGGAGTTCGCCGTCTTTGACCATTGGTTCGCGGCGGTACCGTCGCAGACGTACTGCAACCGGTCGTTCTTTCATGCCTCCACCTCCAATGGGTTCGTCACCAACCGCGGTGGCGGTGGGTACGGTAAGTGGTTCGATGAGAAGACCTCCCACGCGCCGACCGTGTTCAACCGGCTGACGGATGAGGGGTTGGATTGGCGGGTGTACTACGACGAGGCGCAGCTGATGTCGCTGACGGGGATGCTGCACGCCAGCGTGACGCAGAAGTACTGGAAGACGAACTTCCGCACCATGAAGCAGTTCTACCTGGATGTGGCCAACGGCAACCTGCCGGCGTACTCGTTCGTCGAGCCTCGGATGGTGTTCAATCACAACGACATGCATCCTCCGTATGGTGAGTTGCGTGTCGGTGACAATGACGGCGCCGACGTCGTCAACGCCGCTGTGTCGGATGTTCGTGCCGGTGACAAGCTCCTGCACGACCTGTATACCGCGCTGCGCACGTCTGACAGTCGTGCGGGGTCGAATGCGTTGAACACGGCGATGCTGGTCACTTTCGATGAGCACGGCGGCACCTACGATCACGTTGCCCCACCCGCGGCGACACCGCCGGGTACCGGGGAGAAGGGGGAGATGGGCTTCGCATTCGACCGCCTCGGTCCACGGGTGCCGGCCATCCTGATCTCCGCCTACACCGCGCGGAACACGATCGTCAACGCGACCAAACATCATGGGTCGCTGATCAGCACCCTCACGCGGCAGCATGGGCTGGAGCCGCTGACGCACAGGGACGACGACGCCCCGGATATGTTCGATGCCATCAATCTCAAGTCTGCTCGACCGATCGAGAAGTGGCCGGTCACGCACCCGGCGTATGTCCCGGTGGACATCGACGGGGAGATGGACCCGAAAGCCGACCAGCACAAGGCGAGGAAACTCAGTAACCCTGCCAAGGGCCTGCTCGGGATGCTGATCGCAAAGTTCGGTGATCCGGCTGATCCGGTGCCCGAGACCTACGACGCCGCCTTCGACGCGCTCACCGAGCTCGGGCAGGGCCTGTTCGGAACCCTCGACCCGTAAACGCCTGGCACAGGACAAGCCCCTCGGGAGCCGGTTGCTGCCGAGGGGCTCGCGCGGGATCGGGTATCCCCCCAGAACGCGCCGAGAGGGCGGGGGGGACCCTACTTGGTCGGCGCGTCAGTCACGTCGTTCGCGTCCGGGGTCTCGTTGGCATCGTTCGCGTCGGATGCTTCGTTCGCCTCGTCGGCGTCCTCGGTCTCCTGGGCGAGGACAGTGCCGTTTCCGGCGTCGATGATCACTTCGGTGATGGTGCTGTCTTTGCCGGTGATGTCGACCTGGTAGACGACGAAGCCGTCTTCCTCCTCCAGCTCGACTTGCCCGGCGGTGCCGGGGACGGCCTTCAGCGCAGCTGCTTTCGCCTCATCCGGGGTGATCTTCGCGAGCGCCTCCAGCGCTTTGGACTCGGCCGCGTCTCGCGCCTTCTCGTCAGCAGCCGTCTCGGTCCCTTCCGCAGCTTCTGCCGCCTCGGGCGGGGCGGTGATGGTGCCGGCGATCGGCGTGTCGTGCTCCTGCGAATCGCTGCCGGTTCCCGGTGCGGAGGTTGCTGAGGGGAGGGCTGCCCCGGTGGTTGCTGCCGCGACGCCGACTCCTCCGAGGACGAGGCCGACCGCTACCACGCCGGTGGCGACAGTTCGTTTGACGGACTTTCTCATGATGTGCTCCTTCTTCACGTTCGCCGAGCTGGTTCTCGATCGTTCTCTGAACTTACGAAACCGACGATGAGATGAACGTGAGAGACCCCAGCGGCGTTCAGGAGGTGGCGAGAGGCAGTCGCAAGGTGACGGTGGTGCCCGCACCGGGGGTGGAATCGATGGTTGCGCTGCCCCCGTGTCCAGAGATGATTTGCTGTACCAGCGCCAGTCCAAGTCCATGTCCCGGGGTGGAGCGTGCCGTATCAGCCCTCCAGAACCGCTCGAACGCGCGCCTCGCCTCGGCCGGGGACATTCCATGGCCATCGTCATGAACCCGGATCAGCAGATGAGTGAGATCGAGTGTCGTCGTCACCGAGACGACCCCGCCGACCGGAGAGAATTTGACGGCGTTCTCCAGCACGTTCGCAACCGCGCGCACCAGCAATTCGTACGAGCCCTTGACCGTTCCCGGATGCTGTCCCGCGGTCTCAACCGTGACACCCGCGCGATCCGCCGTGGATGCGACGTCAGCGATCGCCGCATCGACAACGCACTGGATGTTCACGCTCGTGAAGCTCGACGCAAGCTCAGCGTTCGAACTACTCGAAAGTTTCAGGAGGGCGTTGCTGAGCCGGCTGAGTTCTACGGTCGCGTCCAACGCGGACTCGATCGCTTCCCGGTACTGTGCCCCCGTGCGGGCACGGCTAAGTGCCAACTCCAGCTCCCCCTGGATCACGCTCAGCGGTGTGCGAATCTCATGAGAAGCGCCATCGATGAACGCTCGCTGCCGGTCGAAGCTCTCCCGGATCGGACGCAACGCCGCCTTGGCCATCAGCCAGCTCGAGATCGGAAGGATGAGAAGGAGACTTGCGTAGAAGATGATCAGCCCGTTGCGCAAGAGGATCACTTCCGGGTCCGGCCCATCCCCGCCTTTCGAGACCGCCTCGACATCGAAGCTGCCAGTGACGAAGAAATAGATCCCCAGGGCGAAGATCGCGAACAAGCTCAACTGCACGACCGTGTACGTGGCCGTGAGCCGCAGCGTCGCCTGCCGGAAGATCACGCGTCACCGGCGATCAGGTAACCGGCGCCTCGTCGCGTCTGGATGATGTCCGGTTCCCCCGGCGCGCTCAGCTTCTTCCGCAGGTAGCGGATGTAGGTCTGAACCACGTTGCTGAAACCCTCATAGTTGCTGTCCCAGGCATGATCGATCAACTCCGACGAGCTCACAATCCTCCCGGCGTTCCGCATCAGATACTCCAACACTGCATACTCTTTCGCCGTCAATTCGATCACCCGACCCGCCCGCGCCGCCTGCTGCGTCGCGGGAACAAGGGTCACCCCCTGTGCTGTCAGGGTCGGTAAGTGCGCCGTCGGGGATCGGCGCAGCAACGCGCGGATCCTGGCGAGTAGCTCCTCGACGTGGAACGGCTTGACGAGATAATCATCAGCGCCCGCATCCAAACCGCCCACACGGTGATGCACCGAATCCAGCGCGGTGAGCATCAGCACCGGCATGTCGCTGTCGAGCAGCCGAATACGGCGACACACCTCCATCCCCCCACCAGCAAGACCCGGCAACATCAGATCGAGAACCACCAGGTCGTACACGTCGACCTCGAACTCTTCCAGGCCAGCCGGTGCCGTCGCAGCCACCGTCACCGAGTAACCGTTCTCCGCGAGGATCCGCCGGATCAAGCCCCCGATCCTCGCGTCATCCTCCACCACCAAAACCCGCACCGCGAACTCCTCCCCTAATCAGGACCGATCCGAAGCCTCATCGGCCCGCCTGTAACCCGGCTGTGAAGGAAACCGAAACCGCTCCGGTGAATCGCCCAAGATCTTTGCTCCGGGGGTCGACTGCTATTGTCGCCGCATGATGACCAGCCCGCGGTCTCCGCACGCGGGTCTGTCAGATTAACGGTGGATCTGGCCTGGCGGTTGGTTAGTTGATTCGGCCTTCGAAGGTGATCGCGAAGGCGTTGAGCGCGGGCTTCCACCTCGTCACCCAGCGTGCCCGACCGCGGCCGGTCGGGTCAAGCGAGCGTGTCACGAGATAGAGGCACTTCAGTGCTGCGGCGTCGTTGGGGAAGTGCCCGCGCGCCCGCACGGCACGCCGGTATCTCGCATTGAGGGACTCGATCGCATTGGTGCTGCAGATGATGCGGCGGATCTCGACGTCGTAGTCCAGGAACGGGATGAACTCGGACCAGGCGTTCTCCCACAGCACCCGGATCGCGGGATACATGCTCGCCCACTTCTCCGCGAACTCCTCGAACCGTGCTTGCGCGGCGGCCTCGTTCGGTGCCGTATAGACCGGCCGCAGGTCGCGGGCGATCTGGTCCCAGTACTTCCGCGACGCGAACTTGAAGGTGTTGCGGATCAGGTGGATGATGCACGTCTGCACCGTCGTCTGCTCCCACGTGGTGTTGATCGCGTCCGGGAGTCCCTTCAGCCCGTCGCAGACCACGATGCACACGTCCTCGACGCCCCGGTTCTTGATCTCGGTGAGCACGCCGAGCCAGAACTTCGCGCCCTCACCGCCGTCGCCGGCCCAGATGCCGAGGATGTCGCGTTCTCCGCCCGTGGTGACGCCCACAGCGACATAGAACGGCTTGTTGCGCACCTGCCCGTCGCGGACCTTCACCACGATCGCGTCGATGAACACCACCGGGTAGACCCGGTCCAGTGGACGGTTCTGCCACTCGGTCATCTCCTCGATCACCTTGTCGGTGATCTTCGAGATCGTGTCCTTGCTGACACTCGCCCCGTAGACGTCGTCGAAGTGCGCCGCGACCTCACCAGTCGTCAGCCCGCGCGCGGTCAGCGACAGGACAATCTCGTCGATCCCGTCCAACCGCCGCTGCCGCTTGCGCACGATCTTCGGCTGGAACGACCCGTCACGATCTCTCGGCACGTCGATCTCGACGGCACCGACCTCGGTGAGCACGGTCTTGGACCGGGTCCCGTTGCGCGCGTTCTCGCCGTTCGATGACGCGTGCTTCTCATAGCCGAGATGCTCGGTCATCTCCGCCTCGAGCGCGGTCTCGAGCACGGTCTTCGTCAGCCCGCCCAGCAGGCCTCCCGGCCCCACGAGGCTGACGCCCTGCTCCTTCGCCTGCGCAAGCAGCTGCTCGGCGATCTGTTGCTGATCGATGATCTCTCCCGTCACAGGATCGATCATCTCGATGGTCTGGCTCATAGCCCTTCCTTTCGGTCAGGCCAGTCCCAGATCCACCGTTTTGCTGACAGTCCCCCGCACGCGCGGCGACAGCTTCGGCTGATCGCAGCCGCGATATTCGGGTGTGCCG
>DAORTY010000108.1:0-12859 GCA_035432905.1 Ilumatobacteraceae bacterium
TCCGCGGCGCGGAGCTCGGTCACGACGCCAGAGATCGGTGACGGAACTTCCGTGTCGACCTTGTCGGTACTGACCTCGAACAATGGCTCGTCAGCGGCGATCGTGTCGCCGACCTTCTTGAACCAGCGCGTGATCGTGCCTTCGGTAACTGTCTCGCCCAGTTGAGGGAGGGTGACGTCGGCCATGGTGGAGTGCTCCTCGTATTCGAATGCTGTTGCGGTGTAAGTGTTCGGTGTGCTGCGCGGTGGCGTCAGGCGTTGAGGCTGCGGCCAGTGAGGGAGAGAACGGTCTCACCGAAGAGTTCGGTGAGACTTGGGTGCGGCTGGATGAATTCGGCGACCTCGGCAACCGTGGCCTCCCAGTTCACTGCAAGGTAGCCACCGCTGAGCTGCTCGGTGACCCACGGCCCGACCATGTGGACGCCGAGGACCTGTCCTGCGGTGCCATCGGCATTCTTCTTGGCGATGACCTTGACCAGACCGTCGAGTTCGCCGAGGATCTGCGCACGAGCGTTGGCGCGGTACTGATGCTTCGCGACCACCACATCGAAGCCGGCCTCGCGGGCCGCCTCCTCGCTGGGGCCGGCGAACGCAACCTCGGGATGACAGTAGATGGCCCACGGCACACGGTCGTAGCGGATGGGGCTGGGTGACTCGTCGAGAATGTGCTTGACGACCAGGATTGCCTCGGCGTAGCCGACATGGGCAAGTGCCGGTGTGTTGATGAGGTCGCCCACGGCGTACACGCCGGGCTCGGAGGTGCGGCAGTACTGGTCGACCTCGACGAAGCCACGATCGCTGACCGACACCGCCGTACCGTGCAACCCAAGGTGGTCGGCATACGGCCGGCGACCGATACTGACCACCACGACGTCGACTTCCAGGTTCTGCGCATCACTGTCGGCGGCGCCGAAGTGGACCGTGGTGCCTCCGCCGCCAGTGGGCGTGTGACCGAGCACTTTGACACCGGTCTTGATGTCGATGTTCTTCTTCTTGAAGCTACGTACGACGACATTGGCGACATCGGCATCGAGCCCCGGGAGGATCTTGGGCAAGCCCTCCAAGATGGTGACCTGTGAGCCGAGGTCGGCGAACGTGCTGGCGAACTCGCAGCCGATGGCGCCACCACCGATGACTGCCACCCGTGCCGGCACGTAGTCGAGCATCAGCACTTCGTCGCTGGTCATGACCGGACCGGATGGCTCGAAGCCGGGGATGGTGCGCGGCACGCTGCCCGAGGCAAGCACGACGTTGGTGCCGGTGATGGTGCTGCTACTGCCGTCAGGGTGGGCAACCGTGACGGTGTGGTTGGCGCCGAGCGTACCGATGCCGTCGAGGACGGTGATCTTCTTCGACTTCATGAACGATGCAAGACCCTTGACGATGCCGTCGACGATCTTTTGTTTGCGAGCCTGAGCGACCGCGAAGTTGACGATCGGCGCGCTGCTCTCGATGCCGAACTCGGCAGCGTGCTGCACGTGTCGGTTGACCGCGGCCGACTCGAGGAACGCCTTGGCCGGAATACAACCGCGGTTGAGGCATGTGCCGCCAAGGGCGCCCTTCTCCACCAGCGCCACGCTGAGCCCCGCCGACGTGGCGTACAGAGCTGTGCCATAGCCGCCGGGACCGCCGCCGATGACCACGAGGTCGAACTGTTGCTGGTCCATGTGTGTATGAGCTCCACTCTGGTCGGGGGTGGCCGAATCTGCGTAGTCAACCGTACCCGCTGGGCGCAGGGCTCGCGGCGGGTGGTACCGATTACACCAGCTTCCAGCGCACCTGTTCCTCCGCGCGGATCAGCAGCAGTTGACGATCGGTTCCCGTGAGGCCTTCGGTCGGAAAGCTGAGGGTACAGGTGACCTCTGCGACCGTGAATCCGGTGCAGGCGCCAACGGCGGCCGACTCCGTGTCGGGGGCTATGCGCTTCCCCGGCGCCACCAAGGAGAACCCATCGAGCCCGTCCGCATCGTCCACGCCCCCGAGCGTCACGGTGACGATCAGTGCTGATTCGGTGGTGTCGACGTCGTGCACCGTCACGGTCGCGTCGCCCGCCGAGCCGGACGATCCGACGGCCAGCGGAGGTTCCGGTGTCGTCTGACTGGCCAGCCGGAGGAAGAAAACACTCCCGGCGATCAGAATCACAAGACCACACGAGACAGCAAGCAGGAGCAAGGTTCGGGTACGCATGACGCCGTAGAGGATAAGGGCGCTGGCACGCTGCTGCCTCTTGTATCAGCTGGCGCGAGGCACCTTGACCCGACGCAAGGGAGGGAGCGTCGGCGGTGGTTGCTTGCGTGGCGGCAGATCCTCGAGCAGGTGTGCGGTGATGTGCGCGATCTCGGCAACCGCTGCCTCGAAGGCGGCCTCGGTGGCGGGTGACGTCTTTTGGACCCCACTGATCTTGCGCACGTATTGCCGGGCGGCGGCTTCGATCTCGACCGATGTGGCGATCGGCTCGAGCCCTCGAAGGGTGGTGATGTTGCGGCACATGTGGCGAGCGTATGCCACTCAGTGGACCCACAGGTCAGGGGCGCGCGACAGTTGTTGTGCCTAGCATTCACGCATGGGCCTTCGCGACCTCGCCAAACGACTCCGGACATCCGTCGACGAACTCGACGACCGCCGACTGCAGGACCGGTTCTCGGGGCTCGACCTGACAAGCATCGGCGACATGAGCCCCCGCACCGCCGTCCGAGTCGGCGGCGAGATCACTCGCATGCGGGTCACACCTCGCTCCGGCATCAGCACCTTCGAGATCACGGTCGATGACGGCACAGGGACGGTGGTTGCAATGTTCACCGGGCGTCGTCACCTCGCCGGCGTCGACCACAACCGCGCACTGGTACTCGAAGGGGTGGCGCGGACGGAGCGCAACCGCCTCGTCATGATGAACCCGGCGTACACGCTGCTGCCGCAGCACTGACGCGGACGATCTCAGCCCACAAGCAGCGAACGGGTCGCGTCTTCACTGTCGGTCGTCACCAGCACGAGCACCTCATCGCCGACGCGCAGAATCGTGTCGCCACGGGGCACCACGACCTTCTCGTCGCGCAGCACCGCAACCACGGTGGCGTCACGTGGGAAACCGAGGTCTGCGATCTCGCGACCAGCAGCAGGTGAATTTTCCGCCAGCGTGACCTCTGCCAGCTTTGCCTTGCCGCCCTCGAACGACAGGAGACGCACGAACGAACCAACCGAGACGGCTTCTTGCACGAGGCCGGTGATGAGGTGGGGCGTGCTGACCGAGACGTCGACACCCCAGGTCTCGTTGAACATCCACTCGTTCTTGGGGTTGTTCACACGTGCAACGACACGAGGTACGGCGAACTCTTGCTTGGCCAGCAAAGAGATGACGAGGTTGTCCTCGTCATCTCCCGTGACGGACGCGATGACGTCGGCCCGTTCGAGCCCTGCGGCTTTCAGCGCATCGAAATCACACGCGTCACCCTTGAGCCAGTGCACGCCTTCAATGGTGCCTTCGTACTGGTCGACGACACGAGCCTCGTTGTCCACGATGGTGACGTCGTGGCCACCGCCGACCAGCTGTTCAGCGATGAACCGGCCCACACTGCCGCCACCTGCGATCACTACATTCATCAGAGGCTCCTAGTGCGCCGCAGGCGGGTTGAGGGAAAGTTCTGCCAGCTGCGAGAGGGCGTCATGTGCAACAGCGAGGTACACGACGTCGCCTTCCTGCACCACGAGGTCAGGCGTGGGCAACATGGCCGAACCCAGCCGACTGACGGCGACGACGCGGATGCCGGCGCCTTCCGCCTCCAACACCCGATGGCCGGCCCACGCGTTCGCAAAGGAACGTTCCACGAGCGAGACCTTCGCCGACGGGTCGATCCATTCGACCGACAGCACATCGGGCACCAACCGGCGCAACACACGCTCGGTGGCCCAGCGCGCCGGCGCCACCGTGGCAATACCCAGGCGCTGATACACGGCAGCGCGCTGTGGGTCGTAAATACGGGCGACGACACGCTCGATGCCGAACGTCTCGCGGGCCACGCGGGCAATCAGGATGTTGGAGTTGTCGCCGTTGGTGACGGCTGCGAGCGCCTCCGCCTTCTCGATACCCGCCCTCACCAACAGGTCGCGGTCGAAGCCGATGCCGACGAACTTCTCACCGGAGAAGTTGGCCCCAAGACGCTCGAATGCCGCCGGCTTGCGGTCGATGACGGCAACGGTGTGACCCTCCGCGATGAGGCTGTGAGCCAGCGATGCGCCCACACGCCCACAACCGACGATTACTACATGCACGACGCTGGTCCTCCTTGCCGCCCGGGGTCCACACGGCCTCACGACGACGACATTGCCGTTGGAACTGTAACCAGACATATGCTCCGCAACACCTATGTTCCAGTCTCTCAAGCGCCTCGTCATCGGCACGCCCATCGCCAGTGCCGACGAAGGCCATCAACGACTCAGTAAGAAGATCGCGTTGCCGGTCTTCTCCAGCGACGCCATCTCCTCCACCGCATACGCGACCGACGCAATCTTGGTGGTGCTCCTCGGCGCCGGCGCCGGCGCCGCAGCGTTCACCAAGCTGGTCCCCATCGCGATCGTGGTGGCAGTTCTTCTCGTCATCGTCATCACCAGCTATCGCCAGACCATCTTTGCGTACCCCAGCGGCGGCGGCAGCTACATCGTCAGCAAGGAGAACCTCGGCGTCATTCCAGCGCTGATCGCCGGCTCGTCCCTGCTCGTCGACTACATCCTCACCGTTGCCGTTTCGGTCGCCGGTGGTGTGTTGGCCATCCGCTCCGCGTTCGGATTCGACAACAGATGGACCGTGCCGATCTGCCTGGGCTGCATCGTGATGATCACCCTGGCCAACTTGCGCGGCCTGAAGGAATCCGGCGCGCTCTTCGCGCCGCCCACCTACATCTACGTGGTGTCGCTGATCGCACTCATCATCGTCGGTCTGGTCCGTGTCTTCATCCTGAAGAACATCAGCCCGATCGACCCCACGAAGGTGAGCAAGGAAGCCGAGGAATTCTCCAAGAGCGTGAAAAGCATCAGCATCATCATGCTGCTGCGGGCGTTCTCCTCCGGCGCCGTTGCACTCTCCGGCGTCGAGGCCGTCTCCAACGGTGTGCCGGCCTTCAAGAAGCCCGAGAGCAAGAATGCGGCCGCCACCATCATGTGGATGGGTGCCATTCTCGGAACTTCCTTCGTTGGCATCTCAGTGCTGGCAGCCCACCTCAAACCCTTCCGCGGCGACAGTGATCCCACCGGTATTGCTCTCATGGCTGAGCAGGTGTACGGCGGCAAGGGCACCTTGTTCTGGATCATGCAGATCTCCACCTTCGCCGTCCTCGTCCTTGCCGCCAACACCGCCTATGCCGACTTTCCTCGATTGTCCAGCATCATCGCCAAGGACGGCTTTCTGCCACGTCAGTTCGCGAACCGCGGAGATCGTCTGGTGTTCTCCAACGGCGTCATCTTCCTGGCAGCTGTGGCCAGCGTTCTGATCATCATTTTCGACGGGCAGATCAACGCCCTGATCCCCCTGTACGCGTTCGGCGTGTTCACCGGCTTCACCCTCAGCCAAACCGGGATGATCATGCACCACATTCGCCTCAAGGAGCCACGCTGGCGCCTGAGCCTCGCCATCAACGCAATTGGTGCTGCGACCACCGGAATCATTGCCGTCATCGTGGTCGTCTCGAAGTTCACGGAGGGCGCATGGATCCCCGCAGCTCTGATTCCGATCATGGTGTTCTTCTTCCACTCGATCGGCCAGCACTACAAGCGGGTCAAGAAGTCACTGGCGGTACCGCCCGGCTACAAGTCGCCACGCCGCACGCACTACGTCGTGGTGCTGGTGGGCAAGGTCAACCGCGGGGTGCTCGATGCGGTGCAATACGCACGCAGCCTCAACCCGGAACGCATCATCGCATTGTCGATCGTGCAGGACCCGGAGGAAGAGCGGGCATTGCACGCGCAGTGGGACGAGTACAACGTGCCGATCGAACTGCACACCATCTCCTCGCCGTATCGCGAGCTCACTCGTCCGGTGATGGCCTACCTCGACGAACTGGACCAGGAGCGAGACGATGACATCATCACTGTCGTGATTCCCGAGTCGGTGACCAAGGTGAGCAGCCAGTGGCTGCACAACCAGTCGGCGTTCGCGCTGAAGGCTCGCCTGCTCTACCGCCCCGACACGGTCGTGGTCAGCGTTCCGGTACACGTCGACATCGACGAGGACGCCACCAGCGAGTGACCAAGAACACTCGCCGGTAGTTGGGTCCACACGGCGACAACATGCACGACTCGGGCCTACTGTCGACCCATGCGCGTGATCATCTCCGGGGCCAGCGGCCTCATCGGCACGGCCCTGTCGAAGCAGCTACGTAGTGATGGGCACGACGTCGTCAAGCTGGTCCGCCGCACCGCGTCGGCTGGTGAGGTGCAGTGGGACCCGGCCGCCGGCGTACTACCCGTCGATGCGCTGGAGGGGGCCGACGCCGTTGTCCACCTTGCGGGCGCGGGCATCGGCGACCATCGCTGGACCGCCGACTACAAGGCGGTGATCCTCGACAGTCGGGTGCGCACCACCACCTTGCTGGCAGAGTCGATTGCGTCGTGCACCAACCGACCGCCGGTCATGCTCAGCGGTTCCGCGATCGGAATCTACGGTGCCAGCGACAGCCGCGAGCTGGACGAGCAGTCGCCGCTGGGTACCGGGTTTCTCGCCGACGTCTGCAGGCAGTGGGAGGCAGCAGCCGCTCCAGCATCGGCCGCCGGCACTCGTGTTGCGTATCTGCGCACCGGCATCGTGCTCACACCGCAGGGCGGAGCCTTGAAGAAGATGCTGCCGCTGTTCAAGCTGTTCGTAGGTGGCCGATTCGGAAGCGGCAAGCAGTGGCAGAGCTGGATTTCCCTGCCCGACGAAGTCGGCGCCATCACGCATCTCCTGACAGCAGACGTCAGCGGTCCGGTCAACCTCACCGCGCCCAACCCCATCACCAACGCGGGTTTCGCGAAACAGCTCGGCCGTGCCCTCGGGCGCCCGTCAGCGCTGCCCGTGCCATCGTTCGGGCCCAAGCTGCTACTGGGCAGTGAACTCGCGGACGCACTGCTGTTCACGGGACAGAACGTGCTGCCCAGGGTGCTCCAGCAGTCCGGCTACGAGTTCCAGCACCCGCGCCTCGACGAGGCCTTCGCTGCCCTGCTGCATTGATCAGAGGTCATTGAGCCGACGTGTCGACGCCAGCCCAGCGCTGCAACGATGCATCGAGATCCAGTGGCAGCGTGCGTAGATCGGCGGGCCAATCGGCCTTGGGAACAGCCCACATGATCTCGAACTCGATACCGTCGAGGTCCTTGGCGTACAAGCTCTTGCTGACGCCATGGTCACTCTCGCCGATGAGTGAGCCCGCAGCCACGAGCCGCTCGCGCAGTGCAACCAGATCCTGAAGCGTGGGGACCTGCCAGGCCAAGTGATAGAGCCCCACGGAGTGCGCGGCGGCGGGACGATTCCCGACGCTGAACAGCCCGAGGTCGTGGTCGTTGGCCGAGCCGTCGGCTCGAAGGAAGAACGCCTGATTGCCGATGTTGGCCACGGTTTCGAAGCCGAGAACCTCACCGTAGAACGTTGCCGACGCCCTCGCGTCGGACACGTACAGCACCGCATGGTTGAGTCGTGTGATCGACATCTGTTTCCTCCTTCGAGCCGAGTGGCTCGTTCGATGTCAGGCCTTGAGCGCTTCGATCTCGAGAGTGATCTTGATGGTGTCGCCGACGACGAAGCCGCCAGCCTCGAGTGCGACGTTCCACTCCAGACCGAAGTCCTTACGGCTGATCTGCGCCTCCGCAGTGAAACCGGCCTTCGTATTGTTCCACGGGTCGACGGCTACTCCATCGAACTCGAGCTCGAAGTCGACGGCCTTGGTGACACCCTTGATGGTCAGGTCGGTGTGGAGGACGTAATCACTCCCCTTTGCATCAATGCCCGTGCTGACCAGCGTCCACTGCGGGTGGTTCTCGACATCGAAGAAGTCATTGCCCCGAAGGTGTCCGTCACGACCGGCATCGCGAGTGTCGATCGACGTGGCCGTCACGACAGCCTCGACCTTCGAGTCGAGGGGATTCTCGCCCACCGTGATGGCGCCGGAGAACTCGGTGAACTGGCCACGCACCTTGGCGACGACCAGGTGGCGGGCAACGAAGCCAATGGTGGAGTGGCCGGGATCAACGGTCCAGATGCCGGGGGTGAGTGCGCTGAGATCTGACATGTCATCGTCTCCTGATGAGGGGTGAGTAGTTGCGAACGCAAGCGATGGTACTGACCAATACTTGCGCTCGCAACTGTTTCTCGCAACAACTTTTCGCTAGACTTCGGCGCATGACCACGAACTGGCTCTCCGACATCGAACAGTCGGCGTGGCGAAACTTCGTCACCACCGTGCCTGACCTCGAAGCCGCCTTCGAAGCAGACATTGCGTCGCACGACATCACGATGGGCGACTACAAGGTCCTCGTCTTTCTTTCCGAGGCGGACGACAATCGCCTGCGCATGTGTGATCTGGCTGATTCACTTCGCCTGTCACCGAGCGGCCTGACGCGACGGCTGGACGGAATGGTCAAAGCCGGGTGGATCGAACGTTCGGCCTGCAGCGCTGATCGGCGAGTGATGTACGCCCACCTCACTGATGCGGGAATGAACAAGATGAGAGCCGCCGCACCCGACCACGTCGAGAGTGTCCGTCGACACTTCTTGGAACCCCTGGGCGCCAAGGGTGTCCAGCAGCTCAGCGAGCTGTTCAGCCGGATCCGCCATCACCTGCAACAGACCCAGGACGCCTGACGATGACCGAACCGTTGCAGCTCCCCCGCGGTTTCCACTCGTATGTGACCAACATCGGCATCAAGGACGCCACCGATGACTTCACGGTGGTCGTCTCCGACGGCCCGTGCGTAGCAGCCGGCGTCTTCACGCAGAGCTCGTTCGCCGGCCCCAGCGTGCTGATCAGCCGCCGCCATGTTGCCGCCGGCACAGCGCGGGCGATGGTCGTCATTTCCAAGAATGCCAACGTCGCGACCGGGGCACAGGGCCTGGCTGACGCCGAGGAGGTCGTCAGCGGCGTGGCTGCAGCATTGGGTTGCGCGACAACAGACGTGCTGCTGGCCTCCACCGGCGTGATCGGTCGCCCCTACCCGATGGACGTGGTTCGCGCAGGACTGGCGGCCATTCCGTCGCCGCTACCTGGCACCGACGCCGCGGCCGTGGCTCGCGGCATCATGACCACCGACACCGTGGCCAAGACTGCGCACGCGTCGGTCGGCGCCGCCCGCATCGTCGGCGTTGCCAAGGGTGTGGGCATGATCGAGCCCAACATGGCGACCATGATCGCGATGATCTTCACCGACGCCGCCATCGTTCAGGCAGAGCTCGACGCAGTGTTTCGGCGGGTGATCGACCGCACGCTGAACTGCGTCTCGATCGACACTGACACGTCCACCAGTGACACCGCCATCATCCTCGCCAACGGGGCGGGCGGTCCCGTGGTCGCCGACGAGTTCGAGGCGGCGCTGTTCAGCGTGGCGGAATCACTCACCAAACAGATCGCTCGCGATGGTGAGGGAGCTACAACGTTGCTGGAAGTCACCGTCGATCAGGCCGCATCGGGCGAGCAGGCCAAGCGGGTTGCTGGCGCGATCGTCAACTCTCCCCTGGTCAAGACTGCCGTGCACGGTGCTGACCCCAACTGGGGGCGTGTGGCCATGGCGGTTGGGAAGGCGACGACCACCGACGAGGTCGATCAGGACGCCGTGGTGATCCGATTCGGAACCCAGGAGGTCTACCCAGCACGCCTCGACGATGGCGACCTCGAAGCGCTGAGCGCGTACATGCGCCGCGACGAGGTGCTGATCCACGTGTCGCTCGCCACCGGCGGCACTGAGAGCGCCACCATGTGGGGCTGCGACCTCACCGATGGCTACGTTCGCATCAATGCCGACTACACCACCTGACGACCTTCGTCAGGCAGTGACCGTTCAGGCAGTGACCGTTCAGGCAGTGACCGTTACGCCCTTCCAGAAGGCGTAACGGCCCTTGATCTCTGCCGCAGCGTCCTTCGGTTCAGGGTAGAACCAGGCCGCATCCGAGTTGAGTTGACCGTCGACCGTGACGTGCTGATAGCTGGCAGTCCCCTTCCAGGGACACACGGTGTTGCTGGGCGAATCCGTCAGGTACTGCGCCTTGACCGATTCGGCGGGAAAGTAGTGGTTGCCCTCGACGACGACCGTGTCGTCGCTCTCGGCGATGACCGTGCCATTCCATATTGCCTTCATGGTGGCTCCTCCTCGATCTGGAGCGACAGTATGCCCCTCACGAGGCGTCGATCACTTCGGTGGCATCCGAATGCCACCGTCGACGCGAATGGTCTCGGCGTTCATATAGCTGTTGGTGATGCACTCGACGACCATCGAGGCCAGCTCGCTCTGGAAGCCCAGACGCTGCGGGAACAGCACGCCCTTTTGCAGGTTCGACTTGAATGCATCGCTGTTCTCACCCTCGCCGTAGATCGGGGTGTCGATGAGGCCGGGGGCCACCGTGTTGACCCGCACGCCGACGGCTGCAAGGTCGCGGGCGATCGGCAGAGTCATACCCACGACGCCACCCTTCGACGCCGAGTACGACGCCTGGCCGATCTGGCCGTCGAACGCCGCGACGGATGCGATGTTGACGATGGCGCCACGCTCGCCGTATTCCAGCGGCTCGGTGGTGCTCATGGCAGTTGCGGCCAGGCGGATGCAGTCGAAGCTGCCGATCAGGTTGATGGCAATGACCTTCTTGAACGCATCGAGGTTGGCGGCCGACTCGTACTGGCCGTCCTTGCCGACGGTGCGCTGGGCCCAGCCGATGCCTGCCGAGTTGACCAGTACACGCAGCGGTCCCATGCTCTTGGCCATCTCGATCGCGTTGATGATGTCGTCGGTCTTGGTCACGTCGACCTTGCAGAACGAGCCACCGATCTCGTCGGCGAGCTCGTTGCCCTTGTCCTCCTGCAGGTCGGCGACGACGACCTTGGCGCCCTTCGATGCGAGCAGACGGGCGGTTGCTGCTCCGATGCCAGAGGCACCACCCGTGACGATTGCGCTGACTCCATTGATATCCATGACGCGAACGTTAGGCGGCGGCGCGCCACACACACCAAGCGGGCGGCGTCAGTCGAAAAGCGTGGCTTGCGGGTGGCTGGCAGCAGCGGGTGGCGGCTCGTCGAAGGGGCCCGCGCTGGCGACGACGGCCAGGCGATCGACGAGGTCGTTCATGGGGTCGCCGCTGTGGCCCTTCACCCAGCGAAAGGTGGGCTGGCGTTCGATGACCAGCTCGACCAGTGGCATCCAGATGTCGGTATTGGCGACCGGTTGCTTCTGGGAGTTCCTCCAACCGTTTGCCTTCCACTTGACCCACCAACGGTCACGAAAGCAGTGCACCACGTACGTACTGTCGCTGACGATCGTGAGCTGCCCGGGCAACGACCTGAGGGCCTCGAGGACTGCCTGCAGTTCCATGCGCTGGTTCGTCGTGTGGGCGGCGCCGCCGGAGCCGAATTGCTCACCACCAGGGGCCACCGCCCAGGCCCACCCGCCACGCCCGGGGTTTCCGGCACAGGCGCCATCGGTGAACACTGTCGTCGAGTCGGTTGTATCAGTCATGTCCGGGCGAATTCTACGATGAAGGGGCCCAGAGGGTTGGCACGCGAGAGACCTGGCGAGTCATCGCCGCGATGGCAGTTGCCAGGTAGGGCCGGTTACCCGCTGGTAGCGGTGGCACAATGGTCGTCATGATCTTCGACGGTTACGTCAACCAGCTCCCCGACTCAGACCCAGGTGAAACCCAGGAGTGGCTTGACAGCCTCGATGCCGTTGTCGATGTGCATGGCAAGACACGGGCACGCTTCCTACTGACGAAGCTGTTGGAGAAGGCTCGCGCCTCGCAGGTCAGCTTCCCGGCCACGGTCAGCACGCCATATCTCAACACCATTCCGCGCGAGGCCGAGCCGTGGTTCCCGGGTGACGACCATCTCGAGCGACGCATTCGGGCGTTCGCGCGATGGAACGCAGCAGCGATGGTCGTGCGCGCCAACAATGCCGCCGAAGGGATCGGCGGCCATCTGGCCACGTACGCAAGTTCGGCGAGCCTGTACGAGATCGGGTTCAACCACTTCTTCCGCGGCAAGGACGACGGCAACGCCGGCGACCACATCTACTTCCAGGGCCATGCGGCCCCCGGTGTCTACGCCCGAGCGTTCATGGAGCGCCGCTTGGAGACCACCGATCTCGACAGCTTCCGTCGCGAAATCGGGCGCGACCACAAGGGCTTGAGCAGCTACCCGCACCCACGCCTGATGCCGGACTTCTGGGAGTTCCCCACCGTCTCGATGGGCCTCGGGCCGCTCACCGCGTTGTACCACGCACGGTTCAACCGATACCTCCAGAACCGCGAACTCGACGACACCAGCCAGAGCCGGGTATGGGCCTTCCTGGGCGACGGCGAGTGTGACGAACCAGAGACCCTGGGTGCGATTTCGCTCGCCAGTCGCGAGCGGCTCGACAACCTGGTGTTCGTGGTCAACTGCAACCTGCAGCGCCTCGATGGCCCCGTTCGCGGCAACGGCAAGATCATCCAGGAACTGGAGGCCAGCTTCCGTGGCGCCGGCTGGAACGTGATCAAGGTCATCCTCGGCAGCAAGTGGGATCCCCTGCTGGCCAACGACAAGGACGGCGTGCTGCTCAATCAACTCAACACCACCGTCGATGGCGAGTTCCAGCGCTACAGCATCGAGAACGGCGCGTACATCCGCGACAACTTCTTCGGCCCGGACCCGCGGCTACGCCAG
>DAORTY010000109.1:0-12775 GCA_035432905.1 Ilumatobacteraceae bacterium
CGAATCGGTAACACCCGTTGGCCATCGTGCGAGCCATCGTGAGCCCGGTGATGCGGAAGCGCACCTCATCGGGAAACGACCTGTCGAGGGCACGATGGAGCACGTTGGCGACGCTAGCTGCAGTTGCCGTTGACGATGATGGTGTGACCGATCATCAACTGGCCTCGATCGTCAGCCCGAGAAGCGCCACGCCGAGTTGCCGCTCGTCGGTGGAGAGCCCGGCGGCCTCTGGACTGGAACTGCCGTGGACCAACAGCATCACCTCGCAGCGACCCTGATCCAGGTCGCAGCCTCGGATCGTGAGCCGTTGCCACTCGGTGGCGTGGAAACTGCGCGCGAAGTACGCGCGTGTCCGAGGTCGGCCGTTGACCCGCACGTCGACGCGCATCTCAGGGCTGCCCGAGCTGAGGAAGGGAGCGATGCGGAGCCCCAGTACGCAAGTCTCCTCTGGAGCCAGATCGAGTGTGAGAACCAGGACGGCTTCCCGGCCGCGGCTCCAGACGTGCTCCGCTTCAGCGGTCCACCAACCGGACTCGAGCGCGCCGATTCCGTCGTGGCCGGTACCGAAGGTGAGGTTGTCGCCCACTTCGGCAGGCATCGGCTGGGACGATGCTCCCAGTGGTGGTCGTCGGAACCTGTGTGCCCAGGCGGCCCGCCCCGACAGCCGCCACACCGCTTGCGGCAACAGATGGCGCGCTCTGGGCACGTTGGCGCGATGTCTGGCGAGATCCGCGAGCCCCTCCAGCGCTCCACCTTGCTGCGCAGGTGTGGTGGCAGCGACCCAGATGTCTCTGGCCAGCGCCGCTCGGCGTTCTGGCCGGCCCGGTGTGGCCAGTAGCCGGCGTTCGAGAAGGCGTTCTCCGAGTGGTCGTCGCCGAAGCCGATCACGCACTGCAGTGACGTGCTCGACGAGCACGTTGTCAGATCCGTGGCCGCTGCTGGGTCGGCCCATCGACTCGAGAGCCAACTCGCACCCCGCGAGCACGGCTCCGCCGCGTTCATACCGGCGGGCGAGGTCGACGCAGCGATCGACGTCGAAGTCGGCGGACTGCAGTAGCTGTGCGGCGTCGACGATGGCCACGAGATGGGCTCCCGAGGTGGTGCGCAGTCCGTGTCCGAGAACGAGCACCAGTTCGTGTCCAGCGTGTGCCACCAACAGTTCGGTCGTGCCGACCGGTGCCCTCACGGCGCTGTCGAAGACCACCTGGTCGGCATCTGGACTCGGCCGCATGTGGTGCAGCGGCCGCCAGTGAAGGTCCAGTTCCATGCCGTCGTCGCGCTCCATACCGAAGCCGGGGAGGAGTACGTCGAGCGCGTGCATCTGCTCGATGGTCGTGCCGTACAGCGGCCGGAAGCCGAGGCCCGCGAGGTGGTCGATGGCCTCGTGGCGGTGGCGCCACGGGACAAGGATGTCGGCATCGCTCATGCGGCGCGCGGTGGGGTCGGCCCAGAACGGGAGCACGCCGAGCCCCTTGAAGAACACCGAGTCGATCCCGTCAGACGCGAGCGACGACGCGAGAAGTGCGCTGCGCGCGGCGCGGACCGTGTTCGCGGCCCAGGCCTCGCGGCGAAGGCGATGCATCCGCTGAAGGTCGCGGTCGTCGACCAGAACTGCAGCGAGACGTGACGCAATTGCAGGAAGCACTCTGACTTCCTCGCTGTCGGCATCGGCTACATCGTGAGAGGCCCGCCAGTGGAGCCATGCGTCAGCGGCAGCAGGTACCGGGGCAATGGCCGCGCGCAGGATCGCGGCGTGGGCGGGGGTCGGTTGATACTTCACGGTTCGACGGCTCTGTGTGCCGGCGGGCTCGGCATGGGGCGCACGATGGCCAACTCGCTCAGAATCTCCGGGCCGGTGTATCGAACCGATTCCTCCGGCGCGAGGAAGGAGCGTGATGGTGCGTCGGCCAGCAACGATGTGTAGCGGGCATAGTCGCGCGCGTCGTTGGCGTGCTGGCGGCGCCCGGCCTCGACGGAGAGTCGCGACGCATCGGCGAGAAACTTGGTGTGCAGCACGGCGGCTCTCCCGTGGCTGCGTCTCGTGGCGCTGACGTTGGTGTCGTGTTGGCCGGCCACCAACAACCGGTCGGGCGACTGTCGAACGAGCGGGACCTTCGACAGCAGGAAGTCGGGTGGCGACCCGAACAGGCGCTGGCGAACCCCGCCGACGAGATGATCGGCGTTCGCGAAGGGGCCGGCGTGTTCGTGCACGCCGTGCATCCACGTCCGGTCGAGCCACGAGCGTTCGCGAAGGTCACGTGGAACGTGCGAACGAGGTGCCCCGAACGGTTGGTCGTCGTACAGGTCGACGAGGACACCGTCGAGCGCGTCGCAGCGTTCGCTGTCGAGCGCGACGAGCAGATCTGCCACGTTGTCGCACGGTGGAGGTACTACGAAACGCTCGTCGGCATCGACGATGAGGAGCCATCGCTGCCGCAGTTGCCGACGGGAGATGGCCATGAAGGCGGCCGCACCGAAGGCCAGGTCGCGGAATCCGGTGTCTGTCGACCAGAGGTCCACGTCGTGCTGACGGCGTAGGAACTCGACCGAGCCATCTGTGGAGCCATTGTCGACGACGACGAAATGACCCACCCCGATGCCTCGATGGTGATGGAGGAACGAGTCGAGCTGATGCCGTTCGTTGCGGCAGATGGTGAGGCACACCGGCAGCCTCAGGTCGGGTGCCACCCCATCCGGTTCGCATGTGGACAGGCGGGTCAGGCCGAACGCCTGCAGCGCGCCATCGTCGCCGTCGCGGGCTTCCCACGCACGAACTCGTGCGGCCAACACCACCGGGTCGACCGGGTCGACAGCCCACGCCTCGTCGGCGAAATCGGTTGCAGCGGCGACCTGGCTCCTACCGATCTCGGCATCGACGCAAACAGCCACGGCCTGCGACTCGAGACGATGTCGACGCTGGCCGTCGTGCCCGTAGGCGGGTGATAGCAGCGCGCTGTTCCCCAGCACCTGTGCAGCGAGTTCGTGCGCGGCGTCGAACCGGCCACGATGCAGGGCGGCGGTGGCGAGCAGCAGCGTGCGACGAGCGGCTTCGTCGGCATGGCCGGAAGTGGGTGTCACTGCGCCCCCTGGCCGAGGAGTGAAGCGATGACGAGTGGAACCTGTTCTGTGTCGCTGCCGAGATCCAGGCCGAAGCAGGGGACCTGACGTACCAGGTCGGCGATCGCCCGCAATGCGCTGGCCCGTGGATCGAGTTGCAGCATCGAGCTGGGGGCCAACGCCAACAGTGCCTGTGCCGGTCGGATGGGCGAGAGCCGGGTCTCGCCCGCGGTGACCGTCGGAATCACCACCGCTCGGATCTCGAAGCTGTCTCGCACACGTCCGGGGAACTGTTCGCCGAGGTAGATGGTCCGCTTGGAGAGGTTCACGTCTTCGCTGTCGGCGTCGATGGGAACCTCGATGGCTGCCGGGTCAGGAGTGAAGTGTGCCCACGCGGGGCTGGTCGGTACGAGACGTGCCGTGGCGTACAGGCTTCGAGCCGTGGGCGGTACGTCGCCGTTCTCCACCAGTAGGAAGTCGTCGCCCCCGGTGCACAACCCGCTGGCCACGCACATGACGATCGACGTCGACTTGCCGCTGCCACCGCGACCGGCCATCAGCACGCCGCCGTGATCGTCACCGACGACACCCGCGTGTACGAGAGTGGCCCCGGTTGGGCCGACCAGGCGGTCGATCAATGTGCGCAGTGGTGCCGGTCGTTCCCACGGTGGGACCGCTGCGGCGGAGGGGATCCACCACAGGGCGTTTCGGCTGGCGGTGTCACTCCACGACACCGTGCCCAGATCGCGATCGAAGTAGAGCACGGTCTCGGCACCCTCGTGTCGCCAGTACTCGGCGGTCCAGGACGGTTCGGCGGGCGGGGCGGCCGCCGCGCTGGCCTCATCGCACACCGAGATGGTGATCGTCGCCGGCTCGTGTGAGGTCAGGTGCCACGTCGCCCGGACGAACAGCGCGTGCAGCGTGGGGTCGATGGTGCGTAGCGCAAGGACGGAACGTCCGACCCGGATCGTGTGCGTGATCCATCCTCCGACAACTGCGGCCGCCGCGTCGGCGGCCTCGGTCAATGGCTGGCCGTAGGAGCGCAGTTGGTCGTCGGGCCAACGGCCGAAGTAGCCCTTGGCCATCTAGCGCTCCTCGCCGGAACGCGCCCGCCGCCGCTGCAGCGACGCGTGGATCAGCCGGTGGTACCCGGTCGACACCCCGGGTGTGGTCAGCGTCATGTTGGCTCCATGGATGCGTCGTCGTAGGCAGAGTGTGTCGACCATCCCCAGCGGCAGGCCGGATTCGATGAGGCGCAGATACCAATCGACCCAACCCTGCAGCGGGCCCTCCTCGTCGAACCTGCCGATGGAAGCGAACACTTCCCGCCGGGCCAGCATCGTGGGTGCCTGAAACGCCGGCCGAGCGTTCATCGGCGTGCGCGCATCGGGCGTGATCGCAGCACCCGGGTGGATGAAGTTCTGCATCCACCCGAACACGGCGACATGTGATGCATGTGCATTGAGATGGGCAACCTGCAGTGTGAGCTTCTCGGGCATCCAGAGATCGTCAGCGTCCAAGAAGGCCAGGAGACGGCCGGTCGCGGCGTCGACCCCGACGTTGCGGGCTCTCCCGACGCCGTGCTGTGCCTGGCGGATGAGGAGAACTCGATCACCCCACTTCGCACAGCGTTGGGCGGTGTCATCGCTGGAGCCGTCGTCGACGACGATGATCTCGTCCGGTGGCGAATCTTGCGTCACGATCGACTCGATCGCGGCGTCGATGAATGGCCCGGCGTTGTACGCGGGGATCACCACGCTCACATCGTGGCTCGTCAGGTCCGAGTTGCTCATCATGCGCCCTCCCGGCCGACCCATTGGGCCAACCATTGCAGCCTGGCCCTACCTGCGGACATGCCCGATCGTTCGCGCACTGCAGTGACCTCGACAGCACTCCATGGAGCTCGCGCCAGTGCCCGCAACCAGTCCGACGGGATCGCTGTCGCTCCGCACGAACGGGCCTCGGTGAGGGCTACACGGGTGAGGTGGGCGGCGCCGTGCGCTCGTGCGTGCGAGACGAGCTGCGTCGGATCGACCTGGGTGGCGAGCCGCTGCGCGTCGAGGATCCACAGCACTGCGGGGTCCGTGCTGGGCCACAGCCCTGCCACGGCGGCCTCCACCAGCATCACGTGTGGGGCGAATCGTCGGCGCACACTGCCGGCCACCTCGGTGGAGGTGAGGGTGCTCGCGGGGAGGTCATCGATGCTGTCGACCCAGCCCGGTTCGGTGCCGCGCAGGCGTTGCACGAGCGACCACGTCTGCCCGCGTGGCGAGGTGACCTGCGATGCGTCGGTCACGGTGCATCCGAGGTCGGTGAGCACCTGCGTTGCGCGTGCGAGATCGGGCCGCGCGATCAGCAACTCGGCGTCGTGCAACGGCCGTTGTGAATGGTCGGGGTACGCGTCGAGGACGGCCAGCCCGCCGGCCAGAACGGTGGCGATGGAGGCGTCATCGAGCGCTGTCAGTGCAGCCGTCACATCGGTGAGCAGGAGACGGTTGAGATAGAGGCATCGGCGACGTAGCCCGTTGAGCCGGCCACCGCGGGATTGCGCCGGCCGCCCTCCACTCTCCTCGGGTGCTTCCTTGGGCAGTCGTGCTGCGACCAGGGGCAGGATGCTCGTCGAGGCTGTGTCCACGTCGTCGAAATCAACGAGGTCCTGCCAGCGATTGATGGCGTCGACAGGGTCGTTCCCCAGTGCCGCTGTCAGCAGCAGTCGTTGGGCATCACGCGGCCGCCACGTGGCCTCGCTGCTCATGTCGTCGGCTCCGGCGAGCGTGTTCGCGTCACGGTGGTCGTGAGCAGGGACTCGTAGCGATCGATCATGGTGGACTCTCGCAAGTGCTCGCCGGCCCGCGTGCGGGCGCCATCGCCGAGCGTCCGGCGCAAGCCAGGGTCGGCTGCCAGCTCGATCAACGCATCGTGGAGTGCGGCCACGGTGCGTTCCTGATCGATCGTCGGATCGGGCAGCAGGATTGCGGCGTCACCGACTGCTTCGGCCACTCCACCGACATCAGTGGCAACGATCGCCAGTCCCGCTGCCATGGCCTCGATGATGGCGAGCGGCATGCCCTCGCGCGCAGAGGGCAGCACGAACACGTCAGCGGCTGCGAGGACCGGGGTGGGGTCGCTGAGATAGCCGGTGAGGCGCACCACCTCGTCCAGCCCATGTGCGCGCACCAGCAACCTCAGTCGGCCGAGGCCTGGTCCGTCGCCTGCCCACACGAAACGCAGGCGTCGTCCGACGGGATGCTGAGCGAGCCGTTGGATGGCCTCGATCTGCACCGAGTACCGCTTGTTCGGATGGGGCCTGGCGATGGTGCAGCACAGGATGTGTTCGTCGTCGATGCCCCACTCGTCGCGGGTGAGTCGGCGCAGCGCGGGTGAAGTCGGCTGGAAGAATTGGTCGGGGCGCCCGTTCGCAATGGTGTGCACCCGACGTGGGTCAAGACCGAATCGGTCGCACAGGGTGCCAATGTTCGAGGACGAGACACCCACCACTGCTGCAGCGTTCCGGTGCACCGCGGCCAGGCGATCCAAGAGCTCGACAGGAAACGTGTGCTCCTTGGCGTCCGCGTCGAAACCCAGGTGAGAGACGATCACATACGGGATCTGCGCAGCGTGGACGGTTTCCTTCATCGCCAGGTTGGAACCCGGCTCGCCGTCGCTACAGACGACGATGTCGGGCATCTCGGCGGCGAGCACCTGGCTGGCCTCGAGATGATCGAGGCTGGCAGGACCCTGCGGGGTGAAGGTCCGCAATGGAGCATCGGGAGTGATCGGCGACAGCCAGTGCTGTCGTATGTTCATCGCATCGATGGCACGGGTCAGCTCGTTGAACGCGCGCGGCTGCGCGATCGCCACGCGGTGGCCGCGCTGCTGCAAACCCTCGAGCAGCTGCACGTTCCAGCGTTCGGCGCCGTAGACATCGAGGCAGTCGGTCACCAGCAGAACTCGCATCGGAGAACTGCAGGTCGACGAGGTCACCCGGACACTGTAGAACGACCCCTGCTGTGCGTCCCGATGTGACTGCTGTCAGCGTGCGTCGCGGCGCGCAAGAACCTCACGTATGAGCGATCCGTAGGCGTCGACCATGCCCTGTTCGCGCCACCCGGTCAATGCTCTCTCCCGCGCGCGTGCGCCGAGCTGGGCTCGCAATTCCCTGTCCGCGGCGAGATGTTCGACTGCGTCGGCGAGGGCCGTGACAGTGCCGTGTGGATTCGTGTTGGGGTCGGGTAGCAGCCACGCAGTGTCGCCGACCAGCGCGGGGATGCCATTGACCGGCGTGGTGATCACTGGCAGCCCCTTGGCCATCGCCTCGATGACCGCCAAGGGTGTGCCTTCCTGCTTCGACGGCAGCACGAAGATGTCGGCGGCGTCCAGCAGGTCGATGATGTCGGAGCGCGGCCCGAGCAGCTGCACCGTCCCCATGAGCTTGCGTGACAGCACGACTGCCCGCAACCGCCGAAGGGCGTCGGTACCGCCCGCCCAGACGAAGCGCAGCCGATCCCACGCGGGTCCACCGCGTAACTGTTCGATCGCATCGAGCTGGTACTGGTACCCCTTGGCCGGGTGGATGCGCGCCGCGGTGAACACCATCACGTCGTCGTCGGCCAGGCCCAGAGAATGACGGACCCGCAATCGATTCTCCGGGTCGACATCCTCGAAGTACACGTCGGGGCGGCCGTTCGCGATGACACCCCCCCTGTCGTCGTCGAGCCAGTAGTCGTGTCGCAGGCTCTCCACCACATCCATGGAGACGCCGACCACCGCACTCGCTTTCGCGTGCACCTGTGCGACGGCCGCACTCAAGGCCTGCGGACATGGGAGGTCGAAGCCCTCCTCGCCGCCCAGGTGGTGCACGGAGATGAACGGGACGCCGCGAGCGACGAGTTCCTCTCGCGCTCCGACGTTGGCCAGTGCGGTCGCGCAACTCACGACCACGAGATCAGGCTGCACCTGGTCGAGCAATGCCGCCGTCAATGATCGATCGGTGACCCAGCCGTACGGGTCGTCGAGGTCGAACGTGTCGAACGACAGCAGACGGACGCGCGGATCGAGCGGTGGAGCGTTCTGTGGGTGGGGGCGGGCGAAGTGCACGCAAAATCCCTGGCTCGCGAGCCCGCCGGCGAGAGCGTGAGCCCACTGTTCCGCACCGTAGATGTCGGATGTCTCAGTGATCAGCAGCACGACGGGGTTCGTTGCCGCTGCGTCAGCGTGAACGTCGCAAGTCACGCCGACTCTCTATCATCTTCGTTGTGCAAGTACTGCTGTGGGGTGCGCTCTACCACCCTCACCTCGGCGGCGAGGAGCGCTACATCGCGCGGCTGGCGACGGGGCTACTCGCCCAGGGTGCCCAGGTCGAGGTGGTCACGAACACGCTGCCTGGCTCACCGACCACCGAGGTCGTCGACGGTGTGGCGGTCACCCGCTTGCCCTTTCCCCGCTCGCGACAGGGTGATCTCGCCGCGCTTCGCGAGGTGAGGTCCGGCCTGCGGATGGTGTTCGAACGCCTGCGGCCAGATGTCGTGAACCTGCACACGTCTGGCCCGAGCCTTGCGCATCTGGCGCTGCACCGCAGCGTCGTCAACGTTCCGCTGGTGGTCACCTTTCACGGTGTGTACCCCTCCACTCGAGCAGTGCAAAGCGCTGTCGCGGCGGCTGTCGGCGGCTGTGCTGTGGCGATCGCGACCTCCTCGGCAACACGCACCTCGCTCGACGCGCTCTGCGGATCGCGGCTACTCCCCATCGATGTGCATCATCCAGCGGTGGGCTCGGTGAACGTCGGCCCTGTGCCGCTGCCTCGCTCGGGAATCGTGCTCGGCGTCGGCCGCCACGTACCGGAGAAGGGTTGGGAGCACCTCCTACGCGCGTTCGAGATGGTCAGACTGCGCGCGCCGGCGGCCACGCTGCGGCTGGTGGGCGACGGACCCGACCGGCAGCGGCTGGAGGCACTCGCCGCGGCGTCGCTGCCCAGTGGAGTGGCGACGTTCACCGGCGAGATCGATGATCGCGAGCTCATCGTCGAGATGGACGCCGCCGATGTCGTCGTGATGCCCTCGGTCCACGAGGAGGGCTTCGGGATGGTGGCAATCGAAGCTGCCGCGCGCGGCCGGCCGGTGGTGGCCAGCGCCAGAGGTGGTCTCCATGAGGCGGTGATCGACGGGGTGACCGGGTTGCTGGTGGCACCGGCAGATCCGCGGGAACTCGCCACCGCGATCGTGACCGTGCTGAGCGACCATCGGCGAGCGGACGAGTTCGGGTCGGCAGGCATTCGGCACAGCGAACGATTCTCGGCCGGAAAACTCGCTCGCTCGACGCTGGCTTCGTTCGAGCGAGCGCTACTCCGCTGAGGTGTTGTCAGCTGCCGGCCAGCCGGCCGGCGAGACATCATGGATCGGGTCGAGCAGCAGCAGTTCCTCCATGTCGGAGTACTTCACCAGAACGCCGGTGCCGGAGGGTGCGTGCGGGGGTTCATCACCGGAGTGCGTGACCAGACCTGCGGCGACGAGTTCGCCAAGCACACCGTCAACGGTGTCGGAGTCGATGCCACTGACGGTGCAGACCCCGTGCAGTGTGGCTGGGCCGGCCGTCAGCGCAGCCCAGACGTCGGCGGGTCCTTCAGGGAGCGAGTAGTACGCACCGGTGACGGTGTCGATGATGATTGCCTCGCCATCGAACACCTCCCCGACGATGTGGTCACCAATGATGCTGAATTCGGACACCCGTCGCTCCCCTGGCTCGTAGTCGCCGATTGAGGGTAGCAGTGGGCCCTCGGCGAGGGTCAGGTCATCGGGCGTCGTTGTCGGTAGCCTTTCTCACCCGTGGCCCTGATTGTGCAGAAGTACGGCGGTACGTCCGTCGCCGACCCCGACCGAATTCGTGCTGTCGCCGAGAACATCGCCTTCACCAGGCGTCATGGCGACAATGTCATCGTCGTGCCCAGCGCGATGGGCAAGTCGACCGACAACCTGATCAAGCTGGCCAACGACGTTTCCACGACGCAACCGGGCCGCGAGCTCGACATGTTGATCACCACCGGCGAGCGCATCACCATGGCGTTGATCTGCATGGCGCTGGCCGACCTGGGCGTCGAGGCGAAGAGCTTCACGGGTAGCCAGGCGGGCATCATCACCGACACCTCGCACGGCAAGGCGAAGATCCTCGAGGTCAAGGGCGACCGTGTGCGCGAGGCCCTCGCCGATGGCAAGGTGTGCGTGGTCGCCGGCTTCCAGGGCATCAGCACGGACAAGGAGATCACGTCGCTCGGTCGTGGCGGTAGCGACACCACGGCGGTCGCGCTCGCTGCGTCGTTGAATGCCGACAGCTGCGAGATCTACACCGATGTCACGGGCGTGTTCACCGCCGACCCCCGCCTCGTTCCCCAGGCGCGCAAGCTCGTCCACGTCAACTTCGACGAAATGCTCGAGATGGCCGGCGCCGGCAGCAGGGTGCTCGCTCTGCGTAGCGTCGAGTTCGCCCGCAATCACAATGTTCCCATCCATGTCCGTTCCGCCTTCACCTGGGAGCTCGGCACGTGGGTCACGTCACAGGAGCCCAACATGGAAGACCCCATCATCTCCGGCGTCGTCACCGACGTCAGCGAAGCAAAGGTCACCGTCGTCGCGGTGCCCGACCGGCCGGGAATCTCGGCTGCGTTGTTCGAACCGTTGGCCGCTGCCAATGTCAACGTCGACATGATCGTGCAGAACACCAGCCATGACGGCACCACCGACATCAGCTTCACGATGCCCAAGGCCGACTTCGCCACGGCCGAGGCCATCGTTGCTCGTGTGGCCACCGAGATCGGTGCTGCCGGCGTGGAGCACGATGCCAACATCGCCAAGCTGAGCTTGGTCGGGGCAGGTATGAAGACCAGCCCCGGTATCGCCGCCAAGATGTTCCGCACGCTCTCCGACGAGAGCGTCAACATCCAGATGATCAGCACCAGCACCATTCGAATCAGCGTTGTCACCACCGCCGTCGACCTCGAACGGGCGGCGCGGGCACTGCACACCGCGTTCGGTCTCGATTCCGGCCAGGCCTACTCGGCACCACTTCCCGAACGAAAGTGACCGATGTTTGTCGGGCGCGACGCCCGTACCGGCGACGGCCTGCCACACTGGTGATCTCATGACGCGCCGTAGACAGCACGTGCCCTGGAAGGCCGCCGGTACCGCTTCGGAGACCGAACATTCGGCAGACGACGTGGTTCGTGAGACCGGGTGGGTGTTCAACAACGTGACCGGTAGTGAATTGAGCCTGGCCGAGTTCGTTGCCACCGGCGACAACGAGACGGTTGCCTACCTCGAGGCCTTCGGGGTCTTGTCGCCCGACGCGGAGCGACAGACCATGGTGGAGATCGGCAGCGGTATCGGCCGGATGACGGCCAGCTTCTCGCGACTGTTCGCGAAGGTCATCGCCTGCGATCTCGATGCGGCGTTCCTCGAACGGTGTCGCGAGACGGTGGCCCAGTTCGGCCGGCCGGAAAGGCTGCAGACCAGTCACGTCGCCGACGGTCGCACGCTGGGCCTGCCCGACAGTTCGGCGGAACTCGTGTTCAGCTACATCACGCTGCAGCACTGCCACCACGACGACGGAATAGCCCTGTCACGCGAAGCGGTGCGCGTCGCCAAGCCGGGTGGTTGTATCGCTCTCAACTTCCGCACATGGGTGCCGCAAGATGTGGTGCTCTGGCCGGCAGGCAAGGTCGTGCGTGCATCCTGGCGTTTGCCTCGTCTCGGCCCGGTCATCGCGCAGCGTCGTCTGCCCGCTCGGCTGGGGTGGCAGGCCAACCGGTTGACCCCCAAGGAAGTGCTGGCCACCATCGGTTCATCGCTCGACGACGTGCGCATCTTTCGCGGGCCGACGCGACGGGGCTTCGGCTTGCCGGGCACGACCGACCGCACGTTCGAGGGTGTACATCGCAGCCATTGGTGGGTCGTCGCTACCGTCAAGTGACGAATGGCGGAGCGATTATTCCGGCCCGCCCTCGTAGGGCCCGCAGTTAGCCTTGCGGCCATGAGAATTGGTGTCGTCGGCGCAACTGGTCAGGTGGGTGCAGCAATGCGTTCCATCCTCGAGGAGCGCAATTTCCCCGTATCCGAGATCCGCTACTTCGCGTCTGCGCGCAGCGCCGGCAGCACCTTGCCGTGGCGGGGTACCGACATCACCGTCGAAGATGCCTCGCTCGCCGACCCGACCGGGCTCGACGTGGCGCTGTTCTCCGCCGGGGCCACCTCCTCGAAGTTGCTGGCGCCCAAGTTCGCCGCCGCCGGTGTCACGGTCATCGACAACTCGTCGGCGTGGCGCATGCACCCCGACGTGCCGCTGATCGTCAGCGAAGTCAACCCGGGTGAGATCGTCAATGCCCGCATCGGCATCATCGCCAACCCGAACTGCACCACCATGGCTGCCATGCCGGTGCTCAAGCCGTTGCACGACGAAGCCGGTCTCGTCCGCCTCATCGCCGCCACCTATCAGGCGGTCAGCGGTGGCGGCCTCGCGGGTGTCGACGAGCTCGACAAGCAGGCCCGCGAAGTCGTCGACCAGGCACGTCTGCTGGCGTACGACGGTGAGGCCGTGGTCTACCCGACGCCCACCAAGTTCTCCAAGCCGATCGCCTTCAACGTGCTGCCCTACGCCGGTAGCTACGTGGACGACGGTTCGTTGGAGACCGACGAAGAGCAGAAGCTGCGTAACGAGTCCCGCAAGATCCTCG
>DAORTY010000110.1:0-12476 GCA_035432905.1 Ilumatobacteraceae bacterium
GCACTCGCCGTGACCGCAACCGTCGCAGTGCTCCTCCTCGCTACCCCCAACGGTTGGTGGCAGATCCCCATTGCACTGGCCAACTACCTCGGTATCGCATGGTGGAGCCGCCTAGCCGTCGGTGAACGTTGGAGCGTTGCTCTGGCTCGACGGGCCGCTGCGTGACTATCGTCCGCATCGATGCCGACTCGCCAGTGCCACCTTTCGAACAGTTGCGAGTCCAACTCTCCGCACTGATCCGCGCTGGCGAACTGGCGGCAGGCAGCAACCTGCCTACGGTGCGTCAACTCGCAGCCGACCTCGAACTCGCGAAGAACACCGTCGTGCGCGCCTACCGGTCCCTCGAGCAGGAAGGACTGGTCAGCGCCGACCGCCGGCACGGAACAACTGTCAACGAGCTCCCCAAACCAACGAGAACCCAACGACAACGCCTCATTGCCGAAGCCACGCGTCGGTACCTCGCCGAGCTCGTCCAACTTGACGCCAACCACGACGAAGCGCTCGCAGCAATCAAACGCCTGGCACCACGGTGACGGCCACCGCGCTCGTACCGCCCGATGTGCAGATCAGCAGGTCTGCGCAACCCGACGTGCAGTCGACCCGCTTGTCCTCGCTCACTACTGGATAGTCGATCCTGAGACCAGGCGCTTCACCTGCGGCCCTGGACCGCTACTGCGATCAGCATGACCAGGAGCCACCCGAGGACCAAGAGGGCCGCACCGCTCGCGCAGCTGGACTGAGCGGGCGGCCACCGTGATCAGGTGTTGGATCTGATGCCATCGCGAAGCGACGCGAAGTAGGACGCGTCAGCGATAGGCCCGGGGCTGGAAGCGGCCCCATCAACAAGAACTCGTCGGAGGTGCTGGCGGTCCTTGTCCCGACGGATGAGGTCGCGGACGTACTCGCTGGTGGAGCCGTAGCCGCCATCGCCGACCTGCTCGTCGACGTACGACTTGAGTTCGTTCGGGAGCGACACGTTCATCGTCGTCATGAACGCAAGCAAACGGGTCTTGGCAATCCTTGCCATCGGCGGGAGTGGTGTGCCCGTGATCTCCTCGCGCTGAAATGGGGCTGCGAAGCATCTCGGCGAGTTCAAGGTCGTGGCGTGATGGCCCGCCCCGCGAACCCTCACGGCGATCCCGTCCGGGTCCAGATGCGCAACGGTCGGCTTGGGATTCGCTTCTACCCCACCGGCATGATCACCGTAGCGGCAGACCGGGAGTGGCTCCCGGAGACTTGGAATCCGGACGATCCGGCCGAAGTCGAGGCGGCGCACGCTGCGGCGGATGCTCTGCGCCAGCGAGTCATGAATCACCGCGCCGCAAACGGGGTCGCCACCCCTGGCCGCCGCTGCATCGTCACCACGGCCGACGCCGTCGGCGCGTTCGTCCAATCGCTCGTCGCGGCAAAGACGCCGCCCGGAACGTGAACAGTCGGCGGAACCAGTTGCGACGCATGCTCGTGGACCGTGCGGGGCAGAGCCGATCGAATGTCTACGAGGATCCGCCAGCGGTGTCGTCCATCGGTTGAACACCGAACCGAAGCGGAACGGCCAGCCGAAGCAGCCGAAGACGATCGATTGCTCGATGGCCGCGCTCGCCGTCTTCGGAACGTGGGCGGCCGACAAGTACAAGGTCGTCGACCCGTTCGAAGGCAAGCTCGTCTCGCTGCTGTCCTCGGCCACTGCCTTCCGGGAGAAGTCGTGGGCCATGATCCACAGCGTCGGTCCCTTCGACGATGGGGACGCCGAGGAGTCGATCGATCCCGACAAGCTGCCGACGTTTCTTGGTATCAGCGGTTTGGTCGATGCGGTCTTCCGATGCGAAGACTGTCGCTGCCCTCGGTACCAACGGATTCAGCTCGACGCTCGCCTCAGCCGGAGATGTCGGCGAGGCGCGGAATCACTCGTTCTCCGAGCTGGGCGACAAAGGCGGACGGGTCATCGCCTGGCGGTGCGAGCTGCACATGGTCGATGCCGAGCGCCGAATAGCGCTCCATCTCGGCGAGGAACGCGTCCGTGTCGGTCAACGGGTCGGGGCCACCGAGGATCGTCTTCTGAATGGCGTCGTAGTCGCGCCCCTCAGCCTCACAATGAGCGGCGAGCGCACGGAGTTTCCCCTCGACGAACTCGGGACCGTATGCGAAGAAGTTGCACGCGTCGGCGTACTTGGCGACGAGTTTCAGCGTCTTCTTCTCGCCTCCACCGCCGATGAGGATCGGAGGCGGGGACTGCAGCGTCTGGGGCACATTGATCGTTTCGGCCAACTGGTAGTGCGTGCCGTCGCACGCGCCGTCATTGGGGCTCCACATCTGCGAGACGATCTGCAGCGTCTCCTCGAGGCGCTCGAACCGCTCGGCCACGGCTGGATACGGCACGCCCAGCCCGGCATGTTCGCGTTCGTACCAGGCAGCCCCTATGCCCAGCATCGCGCGGCCGCCGGACAGGACGTCGAGCGTCGTCACGATCTTCGCGAGGATGCCGGGCTGACGATATGTGACGCCGCTCACCAGAAGACCGAGGCGAACGTGGCGCGTCTGCCCGGCGACGAAGCCCAGGCAGGTGTAGCCGTCCAGCATCGGCTGGGTGGGCCCGCCGACATGCTCCATCTGGAAGAAGTGATCCATGCACGTGAACCACGCCGCGCCAGCGTCGTCGGCAACCTTCGCCGTCTCGCTGATGGTCCGCGCCATGTCCGCGCCACCGGTTGGGCTGCCGAAGTTCATGAAGTGAATGCCGAGCTGCATGTGAGTCCCTTTCGATCGGGCCACATCGTCGCGCGTGGGCGCCGGTGTCTCCGTCCGAAAGAGGCGAACTCATCGAAGGTCGACCCTCGGGTCGCTGCTTCGGCCCTCTCGGAGGGCTAGCCGAGAGATGCGAGCACTCGACCGGCGATGTCATCGAGGTCGGCTTGGTAGACGCGAGCACCGAGGAGCGTGGTCGACCTACGGGCGATTTCGAGATGGTGACGCGCTGCATCCAGGTCGTTGCGGGCCAGCGCCAGCTCGGCGAGTGCGACATCGAAGGAGCCGACGGTGCACGAGCCGACCCAGGTCATCAGACCAGTCATGGGCTGCAGAATCGATTCGATGATCGCGACCTGCTGAGGGGTCCCAAAGGCGGCGATCGCTCGACCGAGCAGCATGGCCGCACCACTCCACGCCGTGTCCGGTGGCAGTGCCATCCCACTATCGAGCGCGTCGCACTCGACGAGCACCCGCGCACGGTCACCACGTAGGGCCGCTAGCCAGGCAGCGACTGCGCGCCAGCCTGGTAGCCCCGGCTGATCTGTGATCATCGAGTCCATGGCAGCGACGAGTTCCTGGCCACGGGCCTGGGCGAGACGCACTGCGAACAGCAGGATCGCGTGGTTGCCGTCGGAACGTGACGCAGAGACGTGCGACTGCGCCTGGGCCGCCGTGCTGATCGACAACGCCTCCTCGAGCCGGCCATCCAAATAGGCGAGACAGGCGGCCTGGTACCCGAGCATCCAGCGATGCGCCGAACTGCGCAATCGCGCCACCAGCTGCACTTGGCGGTGGAACGTGGTGCGCAGAAGCGGGTCAGGGAACTGGACGTGCACCGAGTAGTAGAGGTGAAGCGCTTCGAAACGGTATTGGTCGGAGTCGAGCAGTTCGGCCAAGGCGAGGAGCTCACCGGCGAGCTCTCGCCGCAGGGGCCAATCATCGGGATGGGTCAGTGCGATGTAGGCATCACTGAGCACGTTGGCCCGCAGCACGTCGTCCGGGTCGGTTCGCGCCATGTCGAGGGCATCGATGAAGTGAGCACGACTGCGACCCACATCGCCGCTCATGCTGTAGAACAGGCTGGCCCGAGACGCACACGAGATACGAAGCGCCCGATCGGTGCACTCGTCGAGCGAGCGTTCCACCAGTGCGGCGAGATCCACGTCCAGCCGACCCGCGAGCGTGCCGGGTCCGAGCCGGCAGAGTGCGGTGGCCGCGAGACACATGACGCCCGCATGTCCCGCCTGCTGCGCTTCACGAGCCACCTGCCAGGCGAGCTCGTGCCCGGCGTTGTCAGAGGCGAGACGAAGACATTCCGCTCGACGAAGTTGGAGGAGCAGACGACGCTCATCGCCGAGCGCCTGGTCGGCCAGCCACGCCGCCTGGGCGAAGTATTCCGCTGCTTCGACGAACATCGTTGCTGCGCGTGCAGCATCACCAGCTTCTGTTGCCGCATTGATGGCTCGTTCCACATCGCGCGAGCTCGCCGCGACGAGGTGCGGCGCAACGGCGAGCGGGCTAGCGCCGCTAGCAGTCAACGCCAGACCCAGTAGTTCGTGGATGTGCACTTGTTGTCCCGGCGGCATGGCGGCCAGAACGGCTCCACGGAGGCCATCCGACGCGAGGTCGATACCCGAGTTGGGGTCGGTGCGGAACAGGCCTCTGCGAATCCCTTCCATGATCGCTGCGTCCCGCGCATCCGCAGGCAGACGACCTTCGAGATCGCTCACGACCTCACCGATCACCGTTGGAGACGTGGACGAACCGGCAACAGCAAGAAGCGACGCGACGAGGCGGACGGCGTTCGATGAACGCTGTAGTGCCCGCTCGGCAATCGCTGTCACCGACGCGCTGACGGTCAGTTCCCTGTCGTCGCCAACCGCCGGCAGCGATACCAGCGCACCAGCCAGCTCGCGCAGCAGCAACGGGTTCCCGCCGGTAGCAGCACAGGCGCTGGCGGCAACTTCGGCCGAGATCGAGCCGTCGGACAACGCGTCGAGCAGACGACCCGTCTCGGCTGCATCGAGCCCGAGCAGCGCGATTCGGTCTGCGTCAGCGAAGCTCGATCGGCCAGTCCCATCTGCGGGGTCCGTGTCGGCCACCAGCATCACGGCTACTCGCCCAGGTAGCTCGCCGAGGTGCTCCAGGATGCGTCTGACCGTTGTCGAAAGGTGTTGCGCGTCGTCAACGACGATCAGGGTCGGCGTTCGCTCCGCATGCAGGGCGACGACCTCGGCAATGACCTCTCCGATGTCGCCGACAGCTGGTCGCGACGAGTTGTCCCACAGGATCGCCAGGTCGGCCACCAACGAGGAGTCGAACACGTCGAGGGCATGGGCCTCACCATCGAGGACCTGGCGAGCGATATCACCCAGCGGCTCGAGGGCCAGCGACGGGTTCGGCCGACAGGTGCCCCAGACGACGCTCCACCCCTCGAGTGCGGCACGAACAGCGAGTTGCGCCACAAAGGCAGACTTTCCGACACCCTCCTCACCCGACACGACGAATGCTCGTGCCTCGTTGCTGTCCACTACTTGTCGAAGCCGGTGTACGCAGCTGTCAAGGAGCTCGGACCGGCCGATGAAGAGCTGCTGGAGGTCGGCAGAATCCGTGGGGTCGCCATGGCCGACAAGGTGTGCGGGTGACAGCCGCTCGAGCACTGGGTCGTCAGCGAGTATCCACGACTCGAGCCGCGCCGACGCGACGCTCGTCGCCAGCCCAGCCATCTCCAGAACGACGTCGCGACCCCGCCGAAGGGTACGCAGGCTCTCGCGGCGCTGGCCGTTCCGGTACTGCCCGACCGCGAGCATCATCCAGCGGTTCTCCCGGTAGGGCTCGGCCTCGACGAGCGCCGCCGCGAGCGCAACGGCGGCTGGAGCATCCTGTGTGGAGAGGTACGCCAGCACAAGGTCTTCGTCGGCAGACAGCAACTGTTGCTCGCGCCGGGCTCGCTCGCCCATTGTCTCCGCGGTGGCGGGAAGGGTGGCGAACGGAACGCCGCGTACCTCGGTTCGCGCGGCTTCGAGCAGCACTCGGCTCATCGCGTGATCGCCGGCGCGTGTGCTGCGCCGCGCACGCGCGAGGTGGTCCTCGAGGCGATCGGCGTCGAGCTCCCACTCCGGCCCGAGTCGATACGCCGTTCCCTCGGTGACGATGGCATCAGCACCCAAGACGCTGCGCACTCGGGAGATGTGCATCTGCACTGACTTTGTGACCGTCGCCGGCGGTGTCGCCCACAACACATCGGCGATCGCATCGATCGAAACCGGATGGGGGTGGTGCAACGCCAACGCCGCCAGTACGTCGAGCTCGCGAGGTCGAAGGGCGACGACCACCCCGTGTTCTTTGACGATCGTCGGCCCCAGGATCGCCAGCTCGAAGCGGACGCGCTGACCGCGCCTCGACTGCGGCACGACCGGTGTGTTCACGTCCCGCAGACTATGCAGGAACGGTCGGCCAACCGGCGACATCGACGACCATCTTCACACCCGGCTCAGTGGTCATGGAGAGGCTCACCACTGTCGGTCAGCGCGGCTGAGGACGTTGGCGGCGGTGCCGCGTCAGGAGCAGAAAGACACCGAACGCGACAGCGGTCCACCCGAGCAGCCACAGTCGCGCCACGTCCGATCCTGTACTGGGGAGCACCGAACCATCGGGCATGGTGGACACGGGCGATGCGGAGATCGTGGCACCGCCGGTCGATGCTGTCGTGTCCGGTTGCACGGTACCCGGTTGCGTGCTGCCCGGTTGCGTGCTGCCAGTTGGTGTGGTCGTGATTGTCGTCGCTGCGGTCGTTGTCGTTGTCGTGACGGCGGCAGTGCGCAGGAACGGTGCTGCGATGTCGGCACCCGGTACACCTGCGATGGCCAGGGTCGCTCCACCCGCCCAGAGTGCAACCGATCCGTCGCCATTGGCCGTGTTGCCGCCGAACGTCGCACCGATCGAGGGCGATGGCCCGAGCAGTTCGAAGACCCCACCATTGCCGTCGGCGCTGTTGTCGGTGAAGGTGGATTCGGTGATGGTGAGCGGCCCGTTCGAGGCGATCGCTCCACCGGAGCCACCGCTGTGGTTTCCCGTGAATGTCGACGCACCGATGGTCAGCTCTGCACCAGATGCGATGGCCCCGCCGTCTTCTTCAGAGGTGTTGTCGATGAAGGTCGAGTTGAGAACTGTCACGGGTGGGTCCTCGAGCGCCAGTGCGCCACCGACGTCGGCGATGTTCGAGTCGAACGTGCATCCGTCGATGGTCAGCCCTGCGGAACTGGTTGTCGTGGCGGTGGGAACGTATACCGCTCCGCCGAATAGGCCGGCCTGGTTGTTCGTGAAGGTCGAGCCGGTGAGGGTGTCGGTGCTGCCGGACTCACCGGCACCCTCGTCGACGATCGCACCGCCGTTGGAAGTGGCGCCGTTACTCTCGAAGGACGACCCACTCACGTGGAACGAGGTCGAGAAGCTGGCGAAGATCGCCCCAGCGGACTGCGACGCGCTGTTGTCGGTAAAGGCGCTGTCCATGATCGACACTGCGGCCGACACGGCGAACACGGCCCCGCCGTTCTGGCCGCTGTTGCCGGTGAGTGTTGCCCTCAGCATCGTCAGCGAGCCGTGGACCAATCCGATCGCCCCACCGTCACCGTTGGCGCCGTTGTCCGCCACAGTTGCATCTGCGAGCGTGACGGCCGTGGTGCTGCCGAAGATCGCTCCACCACCAGCATCGCTGAATCCGCCCGAGAGCGTGAGGCCCGACAGCGCAAGGGAACCGCCGAGGGTTTGCATCAAGCGCGTCGAACCATCACCGTGGATCACTGTGGTTGTCGCCCCTGCGCCGATGATGGCGATGGAGGCCCCGGCGGGCACCACGATCGGATCGGTCGCCACGGTATACGTGCCGGCGGGCAGGCTGATGGCGCCATTGCCTGCCGCCGCCAAGGTGATCGCCGCCGGCAGCGTGCACTGGCCAGCGACAGAACAGTTGCCGCCGGTCATCGAGGTGGAGTCGACTGTGACCACGGTGGCTGCCTCGACGGTTGCGGTGGGAATGGTGACACCGAGCACGGCGAGCGCGATGGCACTTGCGCCGCCCGTGACGACTCGCCGAAGAGATCGGACAAGACTCATCAGTGTCCTCCCGTGCCGTAGCCGACGCGGATGTCACCGGCGGTGAAGTTGATCGTCTTCTCACCGGGTGGGTACCTCTTGAGCAACTTCGCTGAGGAGTACAGCCCGGTCGACGGATCCTTGAACTCCTCCAGCTTCTCGAACGGCGCCAGCACGTTCGCAGCTGCCTCGGTGTCGCCGATCGCGGTGAGTTGCGCTGCCTTCGCGATCGCGATGTTCTCCAGCGACTGCAGTCGACCAGCAACGAGGTTGGCGGCTTGCACGGCCATTGTCGGGTCGGCATTGCCGAGCTGGAACGGAATTGCCGCGCTGTAGTAGTCGGATGGAAGGTCGATGGCCGAGTCGCTCCACCCGTGGAACGGGAACCGGTCGAGCTTCTGCAGCTCGGCCTTGAAGTAGGTCTCCACCTGGCCACGCGAGACACCCTTGGGCCACACACCGTTCCTCGGACGGATCGACTGGATGTCGGCATCGCTCACGAAGGACTTGCCCGACAACGCCTCGTCGATGTAGACGGTGCCGCTTTCAGAGATGGTCGCCACGGGCGCCGCTTTGAACGTGTCGATGTTTTTCAGCTTCAGTATGTCGTGTTTGATGCCGGCGACGTCGCTCGGGTCGATGCGGTGTGCAGCCTGGAAGGCCGGTTCGTCGAGTTGCTCGAGGTACTTCAGGCCGTATGGGACCGGGTTGCCCGGCCGGGCGTTGAGCACCGTGATGCCACCGGTGTCCTTGTAACGCTCGCCAGCCTCGGTCAGGATGCGCAGCGGCGAGTCCGGTTTCTGCCACTCTGCCCACAGCTTCTGTTGCGTCTGCAACCGATCTGCGTACTTCGCGGCGAACCCGGGGTTGGCGGCATCGAGCTTGGCCACCACCTGTGGGTCGAGTGGCACCGGTTCGAACAGGCCCACTTTGCCTGCCCTGGTCGGGTCGGCGCCCATCATCTGATCGAGCACCGATATGGCCTTGGGTTTCACCCACTCCGGTTTGGCGATGCCGTCGATACCCGCAGACAACGGTTCGGAGGTGCGCATCGCCAGTTCGAACTCGGTGCCGAACTTGGTGTTCGCGCTCTCAAGCGTGCTCTGGATCGCCTCGGCGTCGGACGCCAGGATCCCGCCCTTGCCGGTGACCGTCGCAACATCGAGCACCATTCCCTCCGGCAGGGCCTGATAGTTGTCGATGACCTGTTGTGCCTGCTGGGTCCGTTGCACCATTGCTTCGGTCGCCCGCGCGTCGCTCGCGCCAGCGGTGGCAATGTCCACCGTGTCGGCGAGCGGCGCCTCTACCGCACCGCCGCGCGTGAACACGCTCAGCCCTTTCGGGATGACTTTCGCACCCAGTGCGCCTACCCCGGTGAGTCCCACTTCGCCGACCACAGCTGTTGCACCGGAGATGAAGCCAGTCCACGCTGTGCCACCACCGAAGTTGCCCAGGTTACCCATCGCTCCCACCGGATCCGTGGAGTACTGGTGCGCGTATGACGCCAACAGCGCCGGGGTACCCACGAACGCCTCCCCGACCGCCGTCGCCACGTTGCCGGCTAGGGAAGTGTTCGCGTTGTAGATGGCCTTCAAACCCTCGACCGTGAACGGAGCTTGCAGCGCGACTCCCAAGTAACCAATGTTGCCCACTGTCGCTTGTGGCACGGTCTGCGCATACTCCCAGATCGCCGCAGCAGTGCGCTGACGATGATCGGCATCGAAGATCGAGCTGTACAGGTTCGCCAACGTCTGACCACCCTCCACTCCGAACGTGTCCATGCCCTTCGCGTAGCCCTCGGCGATTCCACCCAACAACGCGATTGCCTGGTCCTTGCCAGATACCAACAACCCCGGCAGCAGAGTGACCATCGACGGACGTTCCAAACCGGCCTGCTGCAACGACGTCACCTGCGCCGCGGTCGGGTCATCGAACCCGAATGCCGTTGTCACCTGACCGCGCAGCAACGAGTCGTACGTCGTTAGCTGATCGGCAATCACTCCGAGCCCGTTGTTGATGCCGGCGACGGCCAATCGATCACGTTCGTCCTTCGACCACTCTCCTGCAACCACGATCGTCATCGCCGCCTTACCGTTGACAACCGTGCTGTCAGTCGCAGTCGTGCCCGTCACCGACGCCAACACCACCGACGTACCCACCGTCGGAGCATTGAACCGATACAACAACGCCATCGTCTGCTTCGACGCCAACGTCGTCGGCAACGCCAGATCAGGGCCGGACTGGTAGTCGATGTTCGACGCCGGTAGTGGCGGGTTGTCCGCCGGAGCAGTCGACAACCCTGTGGGGTCACCCCACACCAGATTGTCGACCTCGTCAGTACCAGGATTCGTAACCGTCATCTTCACCGTGAACGCCTGCCCCACCTGCACCACCGACCCATCCAACTGGATCTCCAAACCCGGATTGCCAATGGTGAAGGTGCGCGACCGTTGTTGCGCGTTGACCGTGTCACCCGCAGCCGTTCCCGATGCATCGATCGTTCCCGAAGCGTTCCCGGACGCAAGCGCGTTGAACGGCACACTGAACACCTGCACACCACCCGGCGGGATCGACGCAGATGCAGGTACCGGCGGATCAGTCACTGTCACCACACCCGACGGACCCAACGCCATCGCCGGCACGACATTGCTGATCGTCGACGGCCCATCGTTCGACACACTCACCAGCATCGACGCTGGCGACAAAGCCTCCACCGCAGCAGGTGACGTCACCGCCTGCGTGATCGACAACGACGGCAACACCGTTGCGGTTGCCGTCGTCTTCTGCCCGCTCGAATCTGTGACCGTCACCGCCACGGTACGACTGGCCGCCTCACCGGTCCAACCCACATGCTCGCTCGCGCTGCCATTGGACGGCGTCGCCGTACCACCCCCGAAGTCCCAGTCGTAATTGGTGATCGACAACGGATATGCAGCCGTTGCGTTCGCAGTGAAATCAAATTCACCCGGCGTACCAGACGCATGCCACGTGATGCCGACGGTCGGCGCGGGCAGGGCGCTGCCGTCGTACGAGATCGGAAACGTCACGGCGGGGATCGAGGAGGGCGTCCAGCGGTTCGTCGGGTCTAGGGTGATCTCGACGAGCCTGTCGTTGCCGACGCCGTCGGGTCGATCTGTCTGCCCTTGCTTGACCTGAAAGCTGAGGTATCCGACGAATGCGGGCGTGCCATCGGGAATGGTGACCGTGTACGAGCAGCTCGACCCCGAGGCGGTGAGGTCGTGCTGACAGGTGGTGAGGTCAACGGCTGCAGCGATCCTTCCCACTTCCAGGGTGTCGTGGTCGAACACAGTTGGGCCGACCGGATGGGCACCCATCGGAAGACCGGGGCCACCATCGACGTCCAGCTTCGCGTACAGATGCCGTGGAAGGGTGTAGTCGAGGCCGTTGTCGTAGTCGTGGAAGCGGCGTGCCTGATACCCATCACTCGACGAAACAGTGAGCGTGTTGGCTCCCGTGTGAAAGACATTCCCGCTGACCGATATCGACACGCCTGATTGAACGGGCGCGTCGGTGATCGGGTCATAGCCGGTTCCGACGAAGATGCAGTGGTCGTAGCTCCACGCGTAGGAGATCAACGGACCGGCCCAGGACTCATCACCACCGATTTGATAGCTCCAGGTGTCGATCGCGTGATACGTACCGTCCGGTGAGACCTTGGCGAGCGCGAGTGGAGCGGTGAGACATGTCGGAGGCGGCACCGCCTCCACGCTTGGCCGAGCCGGCGCGCCGGCGAGACGTTCCGCAGCCGAGTTATCGCTTGCGACGGTGCCCATCGCCAACGACGAGACGAGCACGCTCACCACGATCCGGGCCGCCCGACGGGAACTCCGCAACTCGAACGTTCTGTCTCTCACGACCAAGATCCTCCGCACCATCGTCCGACATTCGAACTGAAGCACGAGGCGGTAGCAGTTTGGTAACAGCGACCTTCAGCCAGTTCGAGAGCTACCCGATACGCAGCGGTGGACACGGCGACGACGGGACGCTGCACCTGGTCATCGGCGCACCGTCGGCAGATCTTCCCCTTCTCGACGAGCTGACCCGACTCTTCAGTGACCGGTTCAGCTGAACCGCAGTCAGCCGAGCGGGGCGAGCGCGATCAAGTGGTCGGTCACCATCGCCGCTGAGCTGATGACGATGGTCATCGACGACCCAGACGCCAACTCGAGTCTGCACGTATTCGGCGCGCCGGTCGTCAACTCGCCCACGATGTCCCAGTCGAACCAGCGACGGACATCCTCGGCCGTGAACGAGACACACGCTCCGGCCCCGTTCGCCGCGGACGAGCCGGTAGAACACGCGACACGCGCGACAACGAGGATCACAACCCAGCGGACACGCATACCGCTCTGACGCCTGACGGTCCGCTTCGGTTCCCCGTCACAAGTGCGAGGAGTCGCGGCTCGGCGGTGGGTCGAACAATGCCGGCTCGGCAGCATCGGCCACCTCAAATCTGAAAGAGGTGAACTCAGAGAATGGTCGAGCCGCGGGCCGGAACTACTCGATACGCAGGCCCGATATGGCCCGGGCGATCACCAGCTGCTGGATCTCGCTGGTGCCTTCGAAGATCGTGTGGATCTTGGCATCGCGGTGCCAGCGCTCGACGGGGTACTCAC
>DAORTY010000111.1:0-12382 GCA_035432905.1 Ilumatobacteraceae bacterium
GGCGTCGCCATCGCCGGCGCCGCCGGGCCCGCCATGGAGATGGTCAAGCTCTTCCAGCTGCAGCTCGAGCATTACGAAAAGGTCGAGGGTGTGTCGCTCAGCCTCGAGGGCAAGGCCAACCAGCTCAGCATGATGGTGCGTGGCAACATGCCTGCGGCCATGCAAGGCATGGTCGTGGTGCCCATCTTCGCCGGCTACGACTTGCGCCGTGCCGATGGTCGGCTCTTCACGTACGACGTCACCGGCGGCCGCTACGAGGAGCGCGATTACGTCGCCACGGGCTCCGGCATGCTGCACGCCGGCACCGTCATCAAGCTCGGCTGGCGCGACAACCTCGATCGCACCGCGGCCATCACCTTGGCGTGTCGCGGCCTGTGGGAAGCCGCCGATGCGGACAGCGCAACCGGCGGACCCGACCCTCTGCGCGGCATCTACCCGGTGATTGCCAGCATCACCGCGTCCGGCTGGGAACGAGTGCCCGACCCAGAGCTGGTTGCGATCTTCGAGTCGATCGCGGCGGAGGTACGAAACCGATGAGTCAACCGTTCTACGTCTCTCCCGAACAGGTCATGAAGGATCGGGCAGATTACGCCCGCAAAGGAATCGCGCGCGGCCGGGCCGTGGTGGCAGTGGTCTACGACGACGGCATCGCACTGATTGCAGAGAACCCCAGCAACACGCTGCGCAAGATCAGCGAGATCTACGACCGCATCGCGTTTGCGGGGGCCGGGAAGTACAACGAGTTCGATCAACTTCGCGTTGCCGGTGTGCGCGCAGCCGACCTGAAGGGTTTCCAGTACAGCCGCGACGATGTCGACGCGCGCAGCCTGGCCAATAATTACGCGCAGATCCTCGGCGGAATCTTCACCAACGAGATGAAGCCGATGGAGGTCGAGATCCTGGTCGCCGAAGTCGGCCAGTCCGCCATTGGCGACCAGCTGTTCCACATCCAGTACGACGGGACGGTGGTCGACGAGCGGCGCTACACCGTGTTGGGTGGCGACGCCGAAGCAATCGGCGACCGCATGAAGGCGTCGTTCGCTGAAGGTCAGAACCTTCACGCGGCGGTGCAGGAGGCGACGAAGGCATTGGCCGGCACCGAGCGCACGCTGGTCGCCAGCGACCTCGAGGTCGCCATCCTCTCGCGTGGCAATGGCCGCCGCTGCTTCCGTCGACTCGACGATCAATTGGTCACCGCCGCACTGGCTGGTTGAGCGTGGCCGCCCCCCGTTACATCGATCTCAACAGTGATGTGGGGGAGGGCTACGGCGCGTGGCCGGGTGGGCCCGACGAGGCGCTGATGCCGCTGCTCACCTCGGTCAATGTGGCATGTGGCTTCCATGCCGGTGATCCGGTCATCATGCAACGGACGTGCGCCGTCGCACGCCAACATGGCTGCGCCATCGGTGCTCAGGTCAGTTACCCGGACCTGGCCGGTTTCGGACGCCGGTTCATCGACATGCAGCCCTCTGACCTGACCGCGGCGGTGCTCTACCAACTGGGAGCGCTCGACGCGTTTGCTCACCTGGCCGGCGACGCGGTGAGGTACGTCAAGCCCCACGGCGCCCTCTACAACGCGATCGTCGGTCACGAGGCCCAAGCCGCCGCTGTCGCAACCGCGGTTGCCGCCTATGAGCCGTCGCTGACAGTGTTGGGCCTGCCCGGATCGGCGATCGAATCCGCCTGCTCGCGGCTCGGCCTGCGGTTCGTGGCAGAAGGCTTCGCCGATCGTGCCTACACGGACGAGGGCACCCTGGTGCCCCGCACCCAGGCCGGCGCGCTCATCACCGATCCTGACGCGGCTGCGGTTCAGGCACTGGCGCTCGCCCAGCGCGGCATCCAATCCATCTGCGTGCATTCCGACACCCCGGGGGCACCCGAGATCGTGGCCACCGTCGCCATCGCGCTGGTCACGGCGGGTTTTCAGAAGCGGTCGTTCGTTCAGTGAGTCGTCGGCGGTGAAGCTGCTGCCCTACGGGCCTCGGGCAGTGTTGGCCGAGTTCGACTCACTGGCCGAAGTGATGAGCGCGGCGAGCCGATGGCGCGAGTCGGCGCTTCCAGGCGTCGTCGACGTCGTGCCAGCGGCGCGGACCGTACTCGTGATGCACGATGGCTCACTCGACGTCGACAAATTGGACGGCCCGACGTGTGAACTGGTGAATGCGCCTCTCGTCGACCCCGTGGTCGTCGATGTCGTGTACGACGGCGCCGACCTTCAGGCTGTGGCCATGGCGTGCGGCCTACGCGTCGCGGAGGTCATCGAGCTGCACGCCGGCGCTGACTACACGGTGGCGTTCTGCGGCTTCATGCCCGGATTCTCCTACTTGGTCGGCCTGCCAACTGCGCTGCAACTACCCCGACGCGACTCACCACGAACCAGAGTTCCAGCTGGATCGGTAGCGATAGCGGCCGAGTTTGCGGGGGTGTATCCGCGTGAAAGCCCAGGGGGGTGGCACATTCTCGGCCGCACCGATGCGCTGCTGTGGGACGTTGCTCGCACGCCACCGGCACTCCTGGCGCCGGGCGCCCCTGTCAGGTTTCGTCCGCGATGATGTACGTGGAATCGTGGGGGATTGCCGGTTCCGTCGTCGACCATGGCCATGCGGGGCTGGCCTGGCTGGGCCAGAGCCGCGGGGGAGCAGTGGATGTCGAGTCGCTCTCGCTCGCCAATCGGCTGGTCGGCAACCCGCAGGGCGCTGCCGGGATCGAGACGTCGGGTGGACTGGTGGTCAATTTCGGACAGCCGACGATGATTGTGATCACGGGAGCAGTGGCTGACGTGACGGTGGGTGCTGGCCCAGCCGTGGGTTGGGGTAGCCCGGTGGCCTTACCGGTCGGGGCGGAGCTGCGTGTGGGCCGGCTGATGGATGGCGCACGGGTCTACATCGCCATCCGCGGTGGCGTCCGCCGCGGCCGCCCAGGGTCGGATCACGAGCTGACCATCGGCAGGGACCCAGCGACCTCCGCAGCCGTCCAAGCAGCGCCGCGAGCTGCGCTGTCCAACCGGCTCCGTGTGTGGCCGGGGCCCCGGTTGGACTGGGTGCAACCGGACGCGTGGGAGTCGCTGATGGCCTCGGGCTACGAGGTCACCGGCAGCAGTCGAGTTGGGGTCCGTCTGCACGGAACGGCACTGCGGCGATCCCGCACGGAGGAATTGCCGTCAGAAGGCGTCGTCGAGGGTGCTGTTCAGGTCCCGCCAGACGGCCAGCCGATCATCATGTTGGCCGATCACCCCACGACCGGCGGCTATCCGGTCATCGCAGTGGTCGATCCCGCGGACCTGCGCCACGCCGCCCAGGCCGCCGCGGGTACAACTCTCCGCTTCATCGCCGCCCGCTGACGCGTGCAAGAAGACGGTGAGCGAGCGAACCTGGGGAAGGTGCGCTACGGTGCGCGCATGGAGCGGCGAATCTTCGGGCTCGAGAATGAGTACGGGGTCACGTGCACGTTGCGCGGGCAGCGGCGACTGAGCCCCGACGAGGTCGCCCGCTACCTCTTCCGCAAGGTGGTCAGCTGGGGTCGTAGCAGCAACGTCTTCCTGCAGAACGGGGCCCGCCTCTACCTCGACGTCGGCTCGCACCCTGAGTACGCAACGCCCGAATGCGACAGTCTGTACGACCTGGTGGTGCACGACAAAGCAGGCGAACGCATCCTCGACGGGTTGCTGCAGTCCGCCGAGCAACGCCTTCGTGAGGAAGGAATCCGCGGCACCATCTACCTGTTCAAGAACAACACCGACTCGGCCGGAAACAGCTATGGCTGCCACGAGAACTACTCCACCAGCCGTGCCAACGACATGGCTCACTACGCCGAGGTACTGATTCCGTTCTTCGTCAGCCGCCAGATCTTCACCGGTGCCGGCAAGGTGCTGCAGACCGCGCGCGGGGCGACGTTCTCCATGGCGCAGCGAGCCGAGCACATCTGGGAGGGCGTCAGCAGCGCCACGACTCGTAGCCGGCCAATCATCAACACCCGCGACGAGCCCCACGCAGATGCAGAGAAGTACCGCCGGCTGCACGTCATCGTGGGCGACAGCAACATGAGCGAGTACACCACCTTCGTCAAGGTGGGTTCCGCTGCATGCATGCTGCGCATGCTGGAAGACCCAACCGTCGTGCTGCGAGACATGACCCTGGAGAACCCGATTCGGGCGATCCGCGACATCAGTCATGACATCAGCTGCCGCCGCAAGGTGCGCCTGGCCAACAGCCGCGAGGTCAGCGCGCTCGACATCCAACGCGAGTACCTCGACCGCGCACTGCGCTACGCAGACACCAAGGGCTTTCCGCCCATGGAACAAAAGGCGCTGGAGATGTGGGAGCACTGCATCAGCACCATCGAGAACGACCCACTGAAACTGGACCGCGAGGTCGACTGGGTCATCAAGCACAACCTCATCGAAGCCTTCCGCACCCGCCACGATCTGCCACTGGGCCACGCCCGCGTGCAGCTGCTGGACCTGCAATATCACGACATCTCACGCGAGCGCAGCCCGTTCTACAAGCTGCAGGACCGTGGAATGATCGAGCGGATGTGCCTCGACTCCGACATCGAGACTGCCATCGAGGTTCCGCCGCAGACCACTCGCGCGCGGCTCCGTGGAGAGTTCATCAAGCGCGCCAAGGAACGCAAGCGTGACTACACCGTCGACTGGGTGCATCTCAAGCTCAACGATCAAGCGCAGCGAACCGTGCTGTGCAAAGACCCGTTCAAGAGCCGTGACGAGCGCGTGGAGAAATTGATCGCGTCACTCTGACCGGATCGATGAGACGCTCGTCCTGCCACTGCGGGCGACGAAGTCACCGCTAACGTGTTGCCGATGTCTGACGACGAACCGAGACGATCCACCCAGATCGACGAGCTGATCAAGGGACTCTCGCCAGACGATCCAGGCCACCCTCTCGAAGAATCCGCGACGGCCGTTGGCGGCGGTGCGCACCCGGCGACTGCCTCCAACACGTCGGTGGACGAGGACGACACCGCTCCAGCACCTGCGCCTCGCACGCGCAAGCGTGGTAGCGCGTTCGTGGAGTGGATCATCGTCATTGGTGTCGCCGTCAGCGCGGCACTGTTGGTCCGGGCCTTTGTGTTGCAGCAGTTCGCGGTGTCGGGCTACTCGATGATCAACACGCTCCACGACGGCGACCGGGTACTGGTCAACAAGCTCAGCTACCGGCTCCACGACCCGCGGCGCGGGGACGTGGTGGTCCTCAAGACCATCGAAGGTGCCGGCGAGCGCGACCTCATCAAGCGTGTCGTTGCCCTGCCCGGCGAGACCGTCGAGTACCGCTCGTGTGTGCTGTACATCGACGGTCGCGAGCTGGTCGAGCCCTATCTCGATCCAACCGTGGTGACGCCCAACAGTTGCGGCGGAACGCAGCCGTTGCTCGAAGTCCCCGCCGACTCCGTGTTCGTGATGGGCGACAACAGGCCAGGGTCGAAGGACAGCAGGGCGTTGGGTCCCATCCGTGACAGCGATCTCATCGGCCGCGCATTTGTCGTCATCTGGCCCGCAGGCGACTGGCGCTGGCTCTAGTCGATCGGGGTGGGCACACCCAGTTGGGTGCGGTAGGCGTCCATCATGCGGTCCGGGAAGTCGCAGTAGACACCGTCGAGGCCCATTCGTAGCGAACGCTCGAGGATGTGCGGCTCTTGCATGTCCCAGCCGAATGCGACGCGATTGAAGCGATGCAGCAGCACCACCAGCCCCCCGCTCCAATCGCGGTGATGCATGTTCAAGGCGTCGATCCCGTTGGCCGCGAGGTCGGCGGCACGTCGTTCGGCACCCTCCTTGATCTTTTGCAGCCCGGTGCTGTCCACCAGACGGGCGCCCTGATCACGCAGCGGCAGTAGCGACTGCCACACCGGTGAGCACAGCCACAGACGTGGCAACATTGCGGGCGCAGCCTCACGAACGACATCGATGACGGCCTGACCAGAGGCCGGGTCCTTCAGGTCGAGTGACAGGTGATACGACGACCCGCAGCGCTCCAGAAGGTCGTTGAGTGATGGAATATGGTCCGGCAGTTGGTCGCGCCGAAAACCCGCTATCGGTTTGCCACGGCCGAGCGAACGCTTGACGACACCATCGTGATCGAGCACAGGGATGCCATCGGCCGTCACCCAGACGTCACTCTCGAGTCCATTGGCCCCCAACTTGAGACCAAGCGCAAAGGCCTCGAGGGTGTTCTCGGGGGCGTACCCCTTTGCGCCGCGGTGCGCGAACGCAATGGGGGTCTCCAGCAGCGAAGCGATCCGTTGTTGCACCATTTGATGATGCCACGACTGCCATGCTTGCTCCTAGACTCGGCCACGTGTTCAACGTCCAAGGCAGCGAGATGATCTTCCTCTTGCTCATCGCGCTCGTCGTTCTGGGGCCCGAGAAGCTACCCGAGGCCGTCCGCAAGTTCACCAAGACGTATGCCGAGTTCAAGAAGACCATCAGTGGGTTCCAGAGTGAGTTCCGCGACGTGATGGACGAGCCGATGCGAGAGTTGCGCGAGACAGCGGACGCAGTTCGCGAGGCGGCCAAGTTCGACATTGGTTTTGACGCCTCGGCGATGGAGAAGCTGACGCCGCCTGCGGCCGAGGCCGAGGTCACGGCCGAACCGGCGGTTTCTCCGGTCATTCGTCGAGAAGCAGGACTGAACTTCGGTAGCGCCAACCCCCGCCGCCAGGACCGAGTCGTTGCGGCTGACACGCCCGTGACCGAGCCGGAGGCGATCGCGCACGCCGAACCCGATGCCGTCGTCGCCGAACCTCTCGCTGTCGAAGTATCACCCCCCGAGGACGCCACCGCATGAAGGTTCCCTTTCGGGGCGGTGCTGATCAACCGAAGGTTGCAACGCCAGACGACCGCATGACGCTGACGCAACACCTTGCGGAGCTGCGTACACGCATCATCCGCTCTGTGCTGGCGATCGTCTTCGGCATCATCATCATCGTCGCGTTCTACGATCAGGTGCTCCGATTCCTGCGGAAGCCGTACACCGATCTGTGCACGAGAAAGCAGTGGGCGAACTGCGGCGAGCTGCAGTTCCTCGGTCCCCTGGAAGGGCTCTCGACTCGCCTTTCGATCGCCACGTACGGCGGCATCATCATCGCCCTGCCGGTCCTCATGTGGCAGCTGTGGCGATTCATCGTCCCCGCGTTGCATGCGAAGGAGAAGAAGTACGCGATTCCCTTCGTGTTGTCGTCCGTCTTTCTCTTCCTGCTCGGTGGTGTCATCGCCTATTGGACACTCGGCCCGGCACTCGACTTTCTCATCTCGTGGGCGGGCTCCGACGTGGAGGCCAACTTCCAGGTCAGCAAGTACATCAGCCTCGTCGGGCTGATGATCGCCGCGTTCGGCATCGCCTTCGAGTTCCCTGTACTCCTCGTTTTCCTGCAGTTGGTCGGTGTGCTCACTCCGCAGATGTTGGCCAAACAATGGCGGTACGCGATCGTCATCATCTTCGTGATCGCGGCGGTCATCACGCCCAGCGGCGACCCGTATTCGATGATGGCCCTGGCCGGACCGATGACGCTGTTCTACCTCATCTCGATCCTCATCGGCCTGTTCGCGCAGAAGCGAAAGCGCGCCCGCCAGGCTGCGGCAGAGTGAGCCGATAGCACAGTGCGTGCCGACCGGGCTGAACTGATCGCCCACTACGAGTTCCCGCTGGACATGTTCCAGCTGCGGGCGCTCGACGCGCTCGACGACGGTGAGTCCGTGTTGGTTGCGGCCCCGACGGGCAGCGGCAAGACCGTGGTGGCGGAGTACGCGATCGATGCTGCCGTAGCCGACGGCAAGCGTGCCTTCTACACCGCTCCGGTCAAGGCGCTCTCCAACCAGAAGTATCACGACCTCGTCGCACGCTTGGGCCCACAGCAGGTCGGCCTCCTCACCGGCGACAACAACATCAACGGTGATGCCCCCGTGGTCGTGATGACCACCGAGGTACTGCGCAACATGATCTACGCGCGCAGCCCAGCGCTGAAGGACCTCGCCATCGTCGTCCTCGACGAGGTGCACTTCCTGCAGGACACATACCGGGGCCCTGTGTGGGAGGAGGTCATCATTCACCTGCCGACTCGGGTTCGCCTGGTGTGCCTGTCGGCGACGGTGAGCAACGCCCATGAACTCGCCGAGTGGATCACGACGGTGCGTGGCCCGACGAAGGCGGTGGTCGAAGATCGACGACCCGTGCGACTCGACAATCTCTACCTCGTCGGCGACAAGACGCATGACCGGCTGTCGCTACTTCCGGTTCTGATCAACGGTCGCCCGAACCACGAGGCAATGCGGATAGATGCCGAGGCAGCACGCAGCAACCGTGACCGCAAGGGCAGCAACAAGCAACAGGGCCGCCGTCGGCTGTACACGCCGTCGCGGTTGGAGGTGGTGGAAGTGCTCGACCGCCACGGGATGCTGCCGGCAATTTGTTTCATCTTCAGTCGCAACCAATGCGATGAGGCGGCCCGCAGCGTGCTGGCCGCGGGTGTGCACCTCACAACAGGCGGCGAGCGCGAGCGCGTGCGTGAAATTGTCGACGCCCGGCTCGGCGCCATCGATCCGGCCGACCTTGCGGTACTCGGCTACGGCCAGTTCCTCGCCCAGCTCGAGGCGGGCGTTGCCGCGCATCACGCCGGCATGGTGCCACCATTCAAGGAGGCCGTCGAGGCCTGTTTCGTCGAGGGCCTGGTGAAGGTCGTGTTCGCCACCGAAACGCTCGCGGTCGGCATCAACATGCCCGCCAAGACGGTCGTGATCGAGAAGCTCAGCAAGTTCACCGGCGACCACCACACGTTCCTGACGCCGGGGGAGTACACGCAGCTGACCGGCCGAGCAGGCCGTCGCGGCCTCGACGATCTGGGTAATGCCGTGGTGCTCTGGAGCCCATTCGTACCGTTCGAACAGGTGGCAGCGCTGGCGAGCAGCAGAACGTTTCACCTCAACTCAGCCTTCAGGCCCACGTACAACATGGCTGCGAACCTCGTGCGGTCGTACACCAGCGAACGGGCCCACCACCTGCTGAATCTCTCCTTCGCTCAGTATCAGGCAGATCGTGAGGTGGTGAAGATCGAGGCCCGCCTCGAGCGTCGACAGGAGCACCTCGCTGCGCTGCTGGAAAAAGCGAAGAGTCCCTTCGGTGACATCGACGAATACCGACGGCTGCGGGGCAGTACCGAGAGCGGACCACGCACCGGGCTGATCGTGCGCGACGACCCGATCTCACTGGCGCTGATGAAGCTGCGTCCCGGCGACATCGTCTACATCGAGAAGGGCCGATACGCGGGCCGCGCCGCAGTCTTGGCAAACGCTCACCGTAAGGGCGGCGTGAGACTGACTACCATCACCACTCGCCGCGACCTGCTGATGTTGACCGCACTCGATTTCGACGAGCCGCCGACCGCAATCGGGCGCATCGAGCTGCCGGCGGACTTTGCGCCGAACCGCAACGACTTCCAACGCTCGGTCGCTGCCCGGCTGGAACAGGCAGTGGTGGCGCCTCACCAGCGCAGTCGACACGCTGCCGAGCCGGACTACGACGGTGATCACCCGGTCGAGGACGACCCGAAGCTGGCCGACCGACTCAAGGCAGCCAACCAAGCCGACCGGGTGGCCAGGGAGATCGACGACCTTCGGGTACGTGTGCGGGGCCGCAGCTCGTCGATCGCGCGTGACTTCGATCGTGTGTTGGGCGTACTCGAGGAGTGGGGTTACGTCCGAGGTTGGACGCTGACCGACGCCGGCGAGGTCCTGTCACGCCTCTTTCACGAGAGCGACCTATTGGTGGTCGAGTGCGTTCGCCAGGGTTTGCTCGATGGTCTCGAGCCAGCGGCACTCGCGGGTCTTGCCAGCGTGTTCGTCTACGAACACCGAAGCCCAGAGCCCCCACCCACGCCGTGGTACCCCTCTGCGGAGGTGCGCGGCAAGTGGCAGTCGATCGCTCGCATCAGCTACGAACTGCAGGATGCGGAGGAAGCAGCCGGTCTCGGCGTGCACCGTCCACCGGACCCCACCTTCATCGCCGTCGCCTACGCCTGGGCCGCCGGCGAGGGATTCGCCGATGTGGTCGCTGCCGAGGAACTGTCCGGCGGTGACTTCGTCCGCACGATGAAGCAGCTCATCGATCTCCTGCGGCAGTTCGCGATCGTCGCGCCGTTGAAGGAGACACGCCGTGCCGCCGCCGCCGGGGCCGAAGCGCTCTTCCGTGGCGTGGTGGCATCGTCCAGTGCGCTCGAAGTGGCCGAGGCAGAACCGGACAGCTCGTGACGATGCGACGCGGCGAGCCGTGGGGTGAGCAGGTACAGTCGCCCGACTTCCTTCGCGTGGCACCCACCGATCGCGACGCACGTGAGTGGGTAGTTGCACAACGCGAGACCGGTAGGGCCTTGCAGGCGGTGGGGTTGGGCGGGGGAGACATGGCCCGCACCCTCGGCGGCGGTACCCCCGGTCGCTTTCCCGGCGTGGTGATGACGGCACCGATCGACGTACTTCGCGTCGAGGCCGACGGCCGAACCACGTGGGCGGTTGCGCACGTGGTGGCTCGCCGTTCCTGGTGGCGAGGCGACGTATGGTTGGCAATGAACGCCCAGTTCCTGGGCGACTACGATATTGCTCCCCGATCGCACCCCAACGATGGGAAGGTCGACGTCATCCACGTGCACCCGGACATGCCGGTACGCGCACGACGCCAGGCCCGACGCCGTGCCCGAACCGGCACACACCTTCCACATCCGCAGCTGCACTCGACGCAATCTGCCACTGCGTCCGCGACGTTCCGCCAGCCGCTCGTGCTGTGGGTGGACGGCGTGCGCTGGGGGACTGCTGCCAGCATCACCGTCACCTGCGAACCGGATGCACTGACGATCTACGCCTGATGCGCCACCCGAGCGCGCAGTAGGGTCGACGTTCGAACAGCTCACCCACGAAGGGAACTGACCCATGACCGAGTCCACGCATGACGCCGAAGCGCTGAAGGCCGCTGTATGCAGTCGCGTCGATGAATTGGCTGACCAACTGATCGACGCCAGCCACCAGATTCACGCACACCCGGAGCTCAACTTCCAGGAACACTTCGCCCACGATCTGCTCACCGGCATGCTGGAACGCAACGGTGTCGTGCCCACCCGCCATGCGTACGACCTCGAAACAGCCTTCGATTCCAGCGCCGGCACCACCGGAGCCACTATTGCGGTGCTGTGCGAATACGACGCGCTGCCCGGCGTGGGCCACGCCTGCGGGCACAACATCATCGGCACCGCCGGGCTCGGCGCCGGCTTGGCGGCAGCCTTCGTCGCCGAGGCTGCCGGTGGCCGAGTGCGCATCATGGGCACCCCCGCCGAGGAGGGTGGCGCCGGCAAGGTGCACATGGCGCGCAAGGGTGCATTCGACGCGGTCGATGCAGCGATGATGGTCCACCCCGCCGATGCTGACCTGATCTCGATGGACTGCATCGCCATCCAGGAACTGATCGTGCACTACCACGGCAAGTCAGCGCATGCCTCCGCTGCCCCGTGGGAGGGTCGCAACGCACTGGATGCCGCCGTGCTCGGGTACATGAACATCGCTGCCCTACGCCAACACATACGTCCGAACGAGCGCATTCACGGCATCTTCACCAACGCTGGCGACAAGCCCAACATCGTGCCGTCCGAGGCGGCGATGGATTGGTACGTCCGTGCTGGCACCATCGAGTCGTTGCAGCCCTTGAAACAACGGGTCGTCACTGCGTTGGAAAGCTCGGCGGTGGCCTGCGGCTGCACGATGACCCATGAGTGGGACCCCAATCCGTGCGCTGACATGATCGACAACGGGCCGATGGTCGCTGCGTACGTGGCCAATGCCGCGCGCGTTGGGCGCTCGGTGCTCGACCCGGTCACCAGCGGACGACGTGTGATGGGCAGCACTGACATGGGCAACGTCAGCTACCTCGTCCCGTCGATACACCCGATGATCAAGGTCGCACCCGACGGTGTACCGATCCACAGCGTTGACTTCGCGACATGGGCTGCCAGCCCGGCCGGCGACCGAGCCGTCATCGACGGAGCCAAGTCAATGGCGATGACCGTCATCGATCTGTGGCTGCAGGAGGACCTTCGAGAGCGCATGAACACTGCGTTCGCAGGGCGACCAAGCGGTGTACAGGTGCTCTGAACTGGTTGCCAGCGCAGCGGGCCTGCCTGCACGGCATCCCTGCCGCGTGGGCCGCGCCACCCTAGGATGACTCCTCGTGACGGTCTACGTCCCCGAAGAATTCACTCCCCAAGAAGAAGACGTTCTCCGTCGCTACTTCACCAACCTCGACGGTCCCGTGTTCGCGCTCGTGAACCTGCCAGAGGTGGTGAAGGGGGCGCTGTTCGCGCGCTACAGCCGCAGCCCGAAGAGCCTGCGCCG
>DAORTY010000112.1:0-4119 GCA_035432905.1 Ilumatobacteraceae bacterium
CCGCCGGATCGCTGATCTCGGCCTGCCAGTCGATGATGCGGTTCAGCCAGTCGATATCGCTGGCGGAACCTTCGTCCTTGTAGGCCCAGTGGGCGGCGACACCCCACTCAGCGCGCTGGTGCATCTCGCGGGTGCGAATCTGCATCTCCACGGCCTTGCCGCCGGGCCCGATGACAGTGGTGTGCAAGCTCTGGTAGAGGTTGAACTTGGGCATTGCGATGTAGTCCTTGAAGCGACCCACTACGGGCTTGTAGCGCCCGTGGATACAGCCCAGGGCCGCGTAACAGTCCTTCACCGACTCGACGATCACGCGCACGGCGATGAGATCGAAGATGTCATCGAACTCGCGACCCTTCTGCACCATCTTCTCGTAGATGCTCCACAGATGCTTCCCGCGCCCGGTGACCTCGGCGGTGATGCCCAGCTCGACCAACCGCCCCTGCACCTCCGCGATCGCCTTCGCCAAATACATCTCGCGCTCTGGTGAACGAGTAGCCACCAGATGGTCCAGCTCCGCGAAGCGTTTCGGGTACAGCGACGCGAATGACAGGTCTTCCAGCTGCTGCTTGAGGTCCTGCATGCCGAGTCGGTGCGCCAGCGGTGCGTAGATCTCGAGTGTTTCATGGGCAATGCGCTGTTGCTTCTCGCTGGGCATTGCGGCGATGGTGCGCATGTTGTGCAGCCGATCGGCCAGCTTGATGATGAGCACGCGTAGGTCGCGTGCCATCGCCACCAGCATCTTGCGCATCGTCGCTGCCTGCTGCGCCTCTTTCGAGTCAAACTGCAAACGTTCGAGCTTGGTGACTCCGTCGACGATCTGCGCAACCTCGGGGCCGAAGCCCTTCTCCACATCGGCAAGGGTGATCTCGGTGTCTTCCACCGCGTCGTGCAACAGCGCAGCTGCCAGGGAGATCTCGTCGAGGCCGAGGTCTGCAACGATCTGGGCCACCGCGAGGGGATGGTTGATATAGCTCTCGCCGCTGCTGCGCTGCTGGTGACGATGCGCTTGCTTCGCCGTCTCGTACGCACGGTTGATCATTGCCACCGACGCCTTGGGATGGCGACGACGGTAGGCGGTGAGGATCGGGGTCAGCTCCTCCGCGGTCGCGTTCTGGTGGCGACGCCACGGTAGAACGCGATCGACGGCGGCCATCAGTAGATGGCCAGGCTCTCGACCAAGCGGCCTTCCAGTCGCGCACGCCCACCCAGCTCCTCGATCTCCAGCAGGAAGCCGAGCCCGACGACAACGCCACCGAGCGCTTCGACCAAACGGCACGTTGCCGCCGCAGTGCCGCCGGTGGCGAGCACGTCGTCGATCACCAGGATGCGTTCACCAGGATGGATGGCGTCACGGTGAATCTCGAGCTTGTCGCTCCCGTATTCCAGCTGATACTCCTCACGCACCACTGCCCACGGCAACTTGCCGGCCTTGCGCACCGGAATGAAACCCGCACCCATGCGGTACGCAACCGGCGCAGCGATGATGAACCCTCGGGCTTCCATGCCCAGCACACGGTCCACCGGTACGTCGCCGAAACGATGCACCAGCTCGGTGATGGACTTCGTGAAACCTTCCGCATCACCCAACAAGGGGGTGATGTCACGGAACGTTACGCCCGGCTGGGGGAAGTCTGGAATGTCACGGACGAGCTGCGTGATCCAGTGAGAGTTCGGCGCCATGCCCTGCAGGGTAACGCGGCGCGTCAGACGCGGCGCTTCTTCTTGCGTGGCCGAGGGGCGTGGGTGAGCAGCGCCTCAGCACTGATGGGCGCGCCAACTACAGCCGTGCTGTCACCGTGGGCAACTCGGCGCTGTTCGCGTCGGCCGCCTGGGGTACCGCCATGCACGAGGCGCTCCAGTTCGGCACCCGTGGCATGCTGGCCACGCATCGCCACGTAGCGTGGCTCACGCTCCTTGAGGATGGCCACCAGCGGAGAGGCAATGAAGATCGACGAGTACGAGCCGGTGATGAGGCCGACCAGCAGCGCGAGTGCAAACTCACGCAAGGTGACTGCACCCAAGATGCCCGAACCGAGGACCAGCAGCGACAGCACCGGGAGCACGGCAGCGATGCTGGTGTTCAACGAACGCATCAGCACCTGGTTCATCGACACGTTAATGACATCGGCGTACGGCAATTTCGCCGTCGAGTAGCGCTTCTGGTTCTCCAGCACTTTGTCGAACACGACAATGGTGTCGTACAGCGAGAACCCGAGGATGGTGAGGAACGCCACAACCGTTGCCGGGGTGATCGAGAATCCGAACAGAGAGTAAATACCCACACTCAACAACACGTCGTGGAGCACGGCGGCAATGGATGCGAACGCCATACGCCACTCCATTCGCCATGAGATGAACACTGCAACCAGGACGAGGAACACGATGAGCGCTCGCAACGCCTTCTCGGTGATGCTCTTGCCCCACGTCGAGCTGACCGAGGTGGTGCTGACGGACTCGGTATCGACGCCGACCTCGTCTGCGAACGCCTGCTGCACTGTGCGGCGCACTTGATCGGTCTGTTCTCCGACCTGCACCTCGAGCGTACGCAGTCCATCGCCGTTGTTCACGAAACTGCGGACGATCGCGTTGGAACCGTCGAGACCTTGATCATCGAGAACGGCGCGAGCGGCGTCTTCGGACAGCGTCTCGGAGGGCACCGTCCACACGACGCCACCCTTGAAATCGAGGCTCAGGTTGAGGCCCTTGGTGGCAATCGACCCGACGCTGAGCAACAGCACGACAATGGAGAAGCCAAGGCCGATCCAACGCCGACCATAGAAGTCGATGGCCGTTTCGCCGTGGTAGAGCCGACCCCACGGGCTGCGCCGTTGCGTCCCCATCGCCGTCAGGTTGGGGTCGTTGTGTGACGAGCTGGTGATGATGTCGTTGTCGATGTCGGTCATGACGCTGCCCCAACCGGGGTGACTTCGATACCCATCACCTTGCGGCGCTCCATCCATTTGGTGCGGGCCAGCAGCAAGACCACGGGCCGAGTGAAGAAGTACGCCAACAGCAAGTCGCACGCCGTCGAAAGACCCAGGAAGAAGGCAAATCCACGAACGGCACCCACGGTGAGATACCACAGCACGAAGGCACCGAGCAACGACACCAGGTCGGCCATCACAATGGTTCGCCACGCACCCTGGAACCCGCGCTGAGCACTGTTGCGCAGCGTCTTCCCAGATCGAACCTCATCCTTCAGGCGCTCGAAGAACACGACGTACGAGTCCACTGTGACACCCACCGACACGATGATGCCGGCGATGCCCGACAGCGAGAGCGCTAGGCCCTGCGTCTTGGAGAGGAAGGACACGACGCTCCACAGGATGGCGCCGGACAGCAGGAGGCCGACGGCCACGATGATGCCCAGCATGCGGTAGTAGAGAATCATGAACAGCAGCACCAGCAGCAAGCCGACGAGGCCCGAGATCCAGGCTGCTCGCAGCGAGTCGGCACCCAGTGTCGGCGACACGTTCTGCACCGAGCGCAGCTCGAGCTGCACCGGCAACGAACCGCTGTTGATCACACGTGCCAGGTTGTTGGCGTCCGTCTGACTGAACGATCCGCTGATCTGGACGCTGCCCTTGAAGTTGTCGGTCTGCACGTTGGCCACCGACTGGAGTGTGCCGTCGAGTTCGATGGCCAACTGGCCGGTCGGGCAGCTCGCAGCGCGGTTGAAACACTGTGCTGCCAGCGCGTTCCAGACGTCGTTGCCAAGTGCGCCGTCACGAAGATCGACCGTCACGCCCCAACCCGAGTTGGGGATGATGTTCGCACTGGCGTTGTCCTGAAAGACCTCGCCAGTTCCCTGCTGTGGGCCGACCAGGCAATACTGCGGCGGATTGGCACCGGCGACCGGCAAGAACTGGGAGTTGTTGGGGTCGCTCTCAGGAATCGGCAAACCGTTCTCGTCGAGCGGTTGCTCAGCAACCGTCGTCGTCGGACCCGAAGGCGTCGTGACCGGGACGGTGGTTGCGCTGTCCGGGCTGGCACCCACTGTGGTCTCGGTAGCGGCGCCCGTCGTGCTCGTGGCGCCCGTTGTCGTCGTTGCGGCGATGGTGGTCGAGGTGTTGCTGCTGCTCACTCCGCGCCCCGGGCCGGGCGCAGCAGTGGTGGCAG
>DAORTY010000112.1:4219-12327 GCA_035432905.1 Ilumatobacteraceae bacterium
GCACCGTCGTCTCACCAGGCACCGTCGTCTCACCAGGCACCGTCGTCTCACCAGGCACCGTCGTCTCACCAGGGACCGTGGTGGTCGTCGCGCTGAGGTCCAGCGTCTGGCACTGGCTCATCACCGGACGTAGGTAGACCTGACCGGTGACCTGCACGAGAGCAATTGCCTCGTTCTGATTCTGAACTCCGGGAAGGTTGACGATGATCGCGTCGCCCTGTCGGAAGATCTCGGGCTCGGCAACGCCCAGAGCGTCGACGCGCTCACGGATCTTCTCCACTGCGAGGTCGAGGCTGGCGCTGCTGTAGTTGGTGCCGACCTTGGGTTCTTGCGTGACCGACACACCGCCCTGCAGGTCGAGGCCAAGAGTGGGGTGCGAGCCGGTGACCATCACGGTGGTGAATGAACCGAAGGCGACCACCATGAGGATCACCAACGTGAGGATGAGCTTCCTGCGCATGTGAGGGGATCAGTCCTCTGTGGCGGAATCGGACGAGACGACGTCGTCGATCTTGGTCTGCTTGCCCTTGGAGCCGTCGTCCAACGGGATTGCAGTTTCGCCCTTGGTCGTATCAACCTTGCGCTGGATGGACTGCTTGGCGATGCGGATCTGCACGTTGTCGTCGATCTCCAGCCAGGCAATGTCACCCTCGAAGCTGGTGATGAAGCCGTAGATGCCGGACGTTGTCATGACCTCGTCGCCGACCTCGATGGCGCTCTGCAACGCGAGAGTCTCACGCTGACGGCGGCGCTGCGGACGAATCAGCAGGAAGTACATCGCCACCGGAATGAGCATGAAGATGATGAGCGAGGGCAGCGGGTTGCCGTTGCTCTCTGCGAGGATGAGGGACGGGTGCATGAGGAGTCCAGGTGTTTACGATGGAGGCGCGAAGCCTCGTTGACCGACGTGCGATTGTAGCCAGACGAGGCTGCCGAACGGCGGTCACCTTACGTCTGTTCACTCCCGGGGCCATCATCCCCAGATGTTCAGAACCTCACGACGAAGCGTGTCGAACGTGCCATTGGTGATTGCCGAGCGCATGGATCTCATCAGTTGCAGGGTCCAGGCGATGTTGTGCAGGCTGAGCAGCCGTGACGCGGTGGGTTCGCCGACCTGGAACAGATGGCGTATGTACCCGCGGCTGTGTCGGGCGCAGACCTCGCACTCGCAGGTGGCGTCGAGCGGCTCGTCGGAGAGCGCGAACTTGGCGTTTTTGACGTGCAGCTTGCCCTCACCGGTCATGGCGGTGCCGTGACGACCGATGCGGGTCTGCATCACGCAGTCGAACTGGTCCACCCCCAGGCCGACTGCCTCGACCAAACTCGCTGGATCGCCGACACCCATGAGATACCGCGGCCTGTCGGTGGGGAGGTGAGCAAGCGCGGCGGCCAGTGCCGGCAACATCTCCTGTCGGGTCTCCCCGACGCTGAGGCCACCGATTCCGTAGCCATCGAAGCCGAGGTCGACAGTGCGCTGAGCGCTCTCGGCCCGCATTGCTTCGCTGACCCCACCCTGGACGATGCCGAACAGCGCCTGGTCAGGCCGCTGATGAGCGGCTCTGGCGCGTGCGGCCCACCCAGAGGTGCGCTCGAGGGCCTGGCGGATCACCGCATCGGACGACGGCAGCGGCGCGCACACATCGAGCACCATCTGAATGTCGGCACCCAACAACTCCTGAGTGTGAACCGCGATCTCGGGTGTGAACCGGTGCGACGAACCGTCGTACGTGCTCTTGAACGTCACCCCGTCGTCGTCCATCTTGGGCTCCAGCGAGAACACCTGAAAACCGCCGGAGTCGGTCAGCGTCAGACCCTTCCACGCAGCGAACTTGCCCAACCCACCGAAGTGAGCGACCGTCTCGGCACCCGGGCGCAACATCAGGTGGTACGTGTTGCCGAGCACGATCTCGGCCCCCAGCCGTTCGTAATCGTCGGCACTGAGGTACTTGATGGCACCGCGTGTGCCCACCGGCATGAAGCACGGGGTCTGATAGCTGCCACGGGCCGTGTGGGCGATACCAGAACGGGCAGTGCCGTCGCTGGCCGCGAGTTCGAATCGAACTGGATGCATTACGTCAGGCTCCGATCAAGCAACATCGCGTCACCGAAACTCAGGAATCGGTACTCCTCGCGGAGCGCCTCCTCGTACAGCGTGCGCCAGCGAGGGCCGACGAACGCGTCGATCATCATCAGCAGTGTCGTTCGCGGCATGTGGAAGTTGGTCATCAGTGCGTCGACGACCTTCCACTCGTAGGGGCGATGGATGAACAGGCGCGTCCGTCCCTCGGGCGCGCCAAGGGTGGCAGCGCTCTCAAGGGCCCGGACGCTGGTAGTCCCCACCGCCACCACGCGACGCGCCGCTGCACAGGCACGTGTCACGCCCACCGGCACCTTGTAGCGCTCACTGTGTATCTGGTGGTCGCGAGGGTCGTCCACGCTCACCGGCTTGAACGTGTCCAGCCCCACGACGAGCTCGACCCGAACTGTCTCGATACCGCGAGCGGCGAACGACTCGAGCAGTTGCGGCGTCAGGTGCAGACCCGCCGTAGGAGCGGCGCTGGACGCAGGCTCGTTCGCGTACACGGTCTGGTAGCGGCCAGGCTCCGCGAGGCGCGTGGTGATGTACGGAGGTAGCGGCATTTCTCCGTGCGCCGCGAGCAGCGCGAGCGGGTCGCCCTCCCCCACCAGCTCCACGATCATGGTGTCGCCGGCCTCGCTGCGGCGCAGCACGCGCACGAGCGGTTGGCCGTTGGCGAACAGCTCCTCGTTGGGCTGCATCTTCTTGGCGGGGCGGACCATTGCCTCCCACGTGCGTCGCTGTTCGTCCAGCGGTTCCAAGAGCAACACCTCCGCGGCACCCCCGGTGGACCGCGCCAGCCGGAGACGAGCGGGGATCACCTTGGTGTCGTTGACCACCAGGACGTCGCCATCGCGCAGGAAGTCGCCCAGGTCAGTGACGTGCCGATGCAACGGCACCTGCGAGCCCTGATCGACCAACAGACGAGCGGAGTCCCGTGGCTCGATGGGGTGTTGCGCGATGCGCTCGACAGGGAGTTCGTAGGAGAATTCGGTGAGGCGCATGGTTTCGTGCGTCCGCAGGACTTCGTTCGCCTAGGCCATCTTTGCTTGCAGGCGACGATCGAGGGCATCGAGGAACTCTTCCGTGGTGAGCCACGGTGCGTCCCTACTGATGAGCAGCGCCAGGTCCTTGGTCATCTCGCCGGCTTCGACGGCTTCGATGCAGACGTTCTCCAAGGCCTGAGCGAACGCGACCACCTCAGGGGTCTCGTCCATCTGACCGCGGTAGGTCAGGCCCTGCGTCCACGCGTAGATACTGGCAATCGGGTTGGTGGAGGTCTTGTTGCCCTTCTGGTGCTCGCGGTAGTGGCGAGTCACAGTGCCGTGGGCGGCTTCGGCCTCGACGGTCTTGCCGTCGGGGGTCATCAGCACGCTGGTCATCAGCCCGAGTGAACCGAATCCCTGGGCCACCGTGTCGCTCTGCACGTCGCCGTCGTAGTTCTTGCAGGCCCACACGTAGCCGCCCTCCCACTTCATGGCACAGGCGACCATGTCGTCGATGAGGCGGTGCTCGTAGGTGAGCCCGGCGGCATCCATCTCTGCCTTGAACTCGGTCTGGTAGACCTCTTCGAAGATGTCCTTGAACGAGCCGTCGTACGCCTTGAGGATGGTGTTCTTCGTGCTCAGGTAAACGGGCAAACCACGGTTGAGGCCGTAACGCAACGAGGCGCGAGCGAAGTCGCGGATGCTGTCGTTGTAGTTGTACATCCCCATCACCACACCGCCGTCGTCGCCGTAGTCGGCAATGGTCATCTCCACAGGAGCGCCACCGTCGGCGGGCTTGTAGGTCATGGTGACGGTGCCGGCACCGGGCACCTTCCAGTCGGTGGCCTTGTACTGGTCGCCGTGGGCGTGGCGGCCGATGACGATGGGCTTGGTCCAGCCGGGAACGAGGCGGGGAATGTTGGAGATGACGATGGGCTCGCGGAAGATCACGCCGCCGAGTATGTTGCGAATGGTGCCGTTAGGGCTCTTCCACATCTTCTTCAGGCCGAATTCCTTCACGCGATCCTCGTCGGGCGTGATGGTGGCGCACTTGACGGCGACGCCGTGGCGCTTGGTGGCATTGGCCGAGTCGATGGTGACCTGGTCGTCGGTGGCGTCGCGATGCTCGATGCCGAGGTCGTAGTAGTCGAGCTCGATGTCGAGGTAGGGCAGGATCAGCTTGTCCTTGATGAACTGCCAGATGATGCGCGTCATTTCGTCGCCATCCATCTCGACGATCGGGTTCTTGACCTTGATCTTTGCCATCTCGCAACTCCTACCTGATAACGACTGCGTGCCTGCCGTACTTGTATCGGACTTGTATGACCTTAGCCCGATACGCATGTGCACCGGCAAACGAACCCGTCGGAGTTCCGTCGTTGCTGCCGACACACCTAGCATCGAAGGCGATGGACTTTTCTTGGACACCTGAGCAGTTGGCACTCCGCGAGAAGGCCGCCGCCGTGGCCGCCGATGCCGTCGCCCGTTACGGCCGCAGCAACGACTCGTGGATCAACGGATACTCGAAGGAGTTCTCCAGCGAACTGGCCGGCCATGGGTGGATCGGTATGACGTGGCCCGACAACCCCTACAGCGGTGCAGCCAGCCCGGCGATCGACCGACTGATCGTCGGCGAGGAACTGATCAGCGCGGGCGCTCCGATCGCGGCGTCCTGGTTCGGCGATCGCCAGATGGGACCGTCGCTGCTTGCGTACGGCACGCCAGACCAGCAGGCCGCCTTCCTACCTGGCATCGTCGCCGGTGAGACGACGTGGTGCATCGGTATGAGCGAGCCCGAGGCCGGCAGCGACCTGGCCAGCCTGAGAACCTCGGCAGAACGCCAGGGCGATGTGTTCGTGATCAACGGCCAGAAGATCTGGACGAGCTTCGCCGCCGTCAGCGACTACTGCTACCTCATCTGTCGCACCTCGCAAGACGGCCCCCCGCACGCCGGCATCAGCGAGGTCATCGTGCCGATGGACACGCCCGGTATCGAGGTGCGCCCCATCAAGGACATGACCACCAACCGCCACTTCTGTGAGGTCTTCTTCACCGACGTGCGAGTGCCGGTGGAGAACCTCGTCGGTGTCGAGGGCGGGGCCTTCAAGCAGACCATGCGTCAGTTGGAGCACGAGCGCGGTGGCATCGACCGGCTGGTCAGCAACCATGCGCACTATCTCACCGCAGTAGCTCAGGCCGACACGACCAACCCTGTAGTGCGCGATGAGATCGCCAAGCTGGAGATCGGTTACCGCATCGGGCGAATCCTGGTGATCCGCGAGACGCTCAAGCAGGCACCCGCCGGCTTCAGTGCAGCAACGAAGTGCTTCTGCACCGAGCACGAGATTCGTGTCAGTGACTTCGTCTCCCGGGTGCTCGGCCCACAGGCAATGCTGTGGGACGACGTCACCAGGGGCCTCACCTACGCACCCGGCTACACCATCATGGGTGGCACCTCCAACGTGATGCGCAACATCCTCGGCGAGCGAGTGCTCGGCCTACCTCGCTAGCTGTTCCGTCAGCAGGAACTCGCCAGCTACGGTCGGCGCCATGGCAGACCTACTTGCGCTCTCGACGAAAATCATCGACAGCGGGCACACCGACCAGCCCGTCAACCGTGTCACCAATGAACTCAGCGAGCTCGCTGACGGAATTGCGATGGTGGAGAGTTTCAGCCACTGTGTCGCGCTGAGCACCGACGACGGCCTGGTCTGCTTCGATGCGTCGGGCGCACAGAGCGGCCAGGCGGTGCGTGAATCGCTGCGCGGCTGGAGCGGCGACCGGGTCAGCCACCTCGTCTACACCCACGGCCACGCCGACCATGTGGGTGGCAGCATGTTCTTCGCCGACGACCGGCCGATGGTCGTTGGCCACGAGAACGTCGCGGTGCGCATGGACCGCTACGACTACACCAACAACTGGAACGTGCTGATCAACGCGCGCCAGTTCGGTGGCATCTCCGGCGACCTCAATCTGGCGATGACGGGCGACGACGTCGATGCGCCTCTCGGGGCACAGCGGATGGGCCGTCGCTTCCTTCCATCTGCGACCCTGCGACCCGAGACGACGTTCAACGACGCCGGCGAACTGCACGTCGGTGGCGAGCAGATCGACCTGCACCACGATCGCGGCGAGACGGACGATCACCTGTGGGCATGGTTGCCGCGACGCAAGGCGCTGATGACCGGCGACTTCCTGATCTGGAACTTCCCCAACGCCGGCAACCCCCAGAAGGTCCAGCGCTACCCCATCGAATGGGCCGCCGCGCTGCGCAAGATGATTGCGAAGGGTCCCGAGCTGCTGCTGCCCGCACACGGTCTACCCATCGAGGGCTCCGACCGGATTGTCCGCGTCCTCGACGATGTGGCCACTGCGCTCGAGAATCTGGTGGCCGACGTCGTTGCGATGATGAACGCGGGGGCCAACCTCGACGCGATCGTGCACACCGTCCGGGTACCGGAGGAAACGCTGGCAAAGCCGTACCTGCGGCCGTTCTACGACGAGCCCGAGTTCGTGGTGCGTGGCGTCTGGCGCCAGTTCGGCGGATGGTGGGACGGTGCTGCGTCGAGGTTGAAGCCGTCCCCCGACGCGCACCTCGCTGCCGCCATAGCCGAACTTGCGGGCGGAGCTGACGTGCTGCTGGGCCGTGCCCAACAGGCGCTTGTCGATGGCGACGTTCGGCTGGCCTGTCACCTGGCCGACCTCGCCGGCTGGGCGGCGCCTGCCGACCCGGAAATTCATGCCGGCCGGGCCGCGGTCTATCTCTCGCGCCGCAAGACCGAGCCGAGCCTGATGGCAAAGGGCATCTTTGCCGCCGCTGCCCGCGAGAGCCAGGCCGTCGCAGATTCCGCTGCGGATGGCGCTACTGGCGGCTGAGGCTGACCAGGACGAGTGCAATGGCAGCCGCCCCTAGCCCGATCGTTTGCCACTTCGTCAGACGCTCCTTGTCGATGGAGAAGGCCAGGGCGACGGTACTGGCAGGGTAGAGCGAGGCGACGACGGACACGATCGCCAGCATTCCGCCTCGCACAGCGGCGAGGTACAAGACGTTGGCACCCATGTCGAACACGCCGGCCACGACTGCGAGTTGGAGCGATCCCCGGTGACCCACCAGGCGCGCTCGCGTGACCCCGGCGAGACAGATCAGCATCGGAACGGATGCGAGGCGAGCGATGACCAGCGGCCACATGCCTGAGTTGGCGTCCGTCTGGTCGAGAGCGACGAACAGCAGCCCGAAACAGGCGCCGACAGCAACCGAGAGCACGACGATTCGCGGAGGGGTGTTGTGCTGATGGGTGCCGATCGCGCCACTGACCAGCGCCACCGCGGTCACTGCGATTGCGATGCCAACAAGCGCGAGGCCGCTGGGCCGTTCCCCCATCGCGAGGCCGGCAACCACCGGCACAACCGCTCCGACCACAGCGCTGGTCGGCGCGACGACAGAGATCTCGCCATGGGCGAAGCCGTGATAGAGCCCCGCGATGCCCAGGGCGCCGATCACCCCCGCGAACGCGCTCCATGCCCATGTGCCGATCGACGGCACAGGCGTGCCCATGATGACGACTGCAGCCAGCACCATCACCAGGCTCACCATCTGCCCGAGAGCGGCGACGATCACACTGGCCTGATGCCGACTGGCACGGCCGCCGAAGTAGTCGCCGACGCCGTAGACGAGCGCAGAACCGAGGGCGAGCAGGATGGGCATGGCCGTTCAGTCAACCATCCCGCAGCGACCGCCCAACCCGATACCGAGTGCTACCAGTCGGTCGGTGTGTAGTCCTTGAGGAACTGGCCCCATACGTGTCGACCCGTGTTGACACCATCGATGATCGGATCCACGATTCGTGCCGCGCCGTCGACAATGTCCAGCGGTGGGTGAAAGTGGTGCTGCGCGGTCTTGCGTTCGGCAATGTGAACAGGATCTTCGTCGCTGACCCAGCCGGTGTCGACGCTGTTCATGTGGATGCCGTCGGCGTGGTAGTCCGCGGCGGAGGTGCGGGTCATCATGTTGAGCGCCGCCTTGGCCATGTTGGTGTGCGGATGGC
>DAORTY010000113.1:0-12164 GCA_035432905.1 Ilumatobacteraceae bacterium
TACCTGACGACCGAGCTGCCCGGCTGGACGGTCGGCGTCTCCGCCAAGACCGGACACCGAGCGAAGGTCCACGTCACCGACACCGGGCTCGCTGCCGGTGTCCTCTCGCTCTCGGCGCAACGCTTCGCCACGGCTGCGATGGGCGGTGCGTTCCTCGAATCATTCGTGGTCGCCGAGCTGACGCGGCAGGCCACCACCATCGACGAGGCGCTCACGTTCGCCCACTTCCGCGATCGCTCCGGGGTCGAGGTCGACATCATCGTCGAACGCCCCGACGGCAGCGTGGTGGCCATCGAGGTGAAGTCCGCCCGATCCGTGAACCAGCGTGACGCCAGCGGCTTGACCTTCCTCCGGGATCGCCTGGGCGATCGGTTCGCGTGCGGCGTCCTGTTCCACACGGGTCCGATCACCGGACGTCTTAGCGAGCGGGTGTGGGCGGTCCCGGTCGCAGCGCTTTGGGACGGAGTGTCTGGAGGTGACGGCTCATTTGAGGATGGCAGACCATGAACTCTCCGAGAGGGGAGGCCGCAACTCACGTTGATAGCCGCGGACGACGCAAGAGGTCACAACGCTGACCTTGCCGCTCACTTCGGCCGGCGCTGAGAGGCGCGCTGCCACTGACTCGGTCGAGAGCAGCGAGACAAGGTCTCCGTCGAGCTCTCTGCCGCGGGCTGAACGCAGGTCGGATCCAGCCAGCCATCGCTCGTGCCTGGTCGCCGATATCGAAGGCGTATGCAAGCCTGTATGAGGTTCGTATCGGCCGGAGCGGCGGTCGGACAGGTCAGGGTGGCAACAGGGCGCGGTACTGCTCCATAAGGGTTGCCGTTTGCTGAACGATCGAGGGAATCAGGTCAGGGCGTGCAGCGAGTTCGGCGCGTTGCACCTCGTCGACCACGGGCTGGATGGCACGGCTGTACTCCTGGAAGCAGGCTTGCACCTTGACCGCTGTTTCGCGAAGCGAACGAAGGTCACGTATGGCGGTCGTCCGTGCGTCGCTGCCCCCTTCGAACGCGGCCATTTGCACGTCGGCGATCTTCTGGGACAGAACTCCGAGCGGGTCCTGTGTGCCCCGCGCTGGCACACCGAGCTTTGCGGCGCAGTCATCTCTGCCATGACGAGCGTCAGCAACTCGTTGGTCGGCCGCCACCCTTGCCGACACTGCCTTGTCGAAGTCCTCGATCGCGGTGAGGACGATCGTGTTCGGATTCGGATAAGTCGCTTCGGCCGCGTCCATGCAGCTCACGATTCGCTCGACACGCTGGCGGTCCGTCGAGGTGGTCGGTTTCGTCGATGGTTCGGGCTGACTGAACTCGGCAATCAGCTGATCGATGTACGCAGTGGTGGTGCCTCCATCGTTCGGCCCTGGGTCGAACAAGTCCTCCATCTCAGCCTGCGAGACTGACCATCCGTTTGCGGTGATGCACTCCTCGGTCGCGGTGCGGCGTCTGACGAGAACCGCACGGTAGATGTCCTCGAGGTCAGCTCCGAGCGCCGCGGAAACCGCCGACATGACCGGCGCCTGATATGGCTCGGTGTCGTCGGTGCCCGTCGACACCGACGAGGTGGCCGTATCGGCTAGGCCCGAGCCCAATCCCGCCGTCCGTCCTTGGTCTGGTGAACAGCCGGCGAGGATAGACACAGATGCGACCACGGTCGACAGCAACCTGAGCCGTCCATAGCGCCCACATCGGCCTGCCGGGACGTGGCCGCTGGTTACGGCGGTGATAGTCACCACTTCCAAGGAGTGCTTGCCCATGCCTCAGTAGCCGGAGTTCGTGCCGCGGCTTGCGCATGCGATGATCCCACCGCTCCCATTCGTGTGGCAGATCTGAAACCAGGAAGCGCTGTCGGCTTCGTCGTAGGACCACAGGATGCCGGCGACGGTGTCGGTCACGTTGCTGGAGCTGTTTCCCGAGATGCCCTCGTACGTACCGTTCTGGTCGGCATCCCACCGCATGCGGATGCTCACCGAGGTCGACACATCGTCGAACCGACCGGTGTAGATCGTGTCACCGTTGCAGGTGTTGGCGTTGAGGTTGTACTCCGTGCCGCTGCCGGTCGAACTGCTCGCGGTTGAGCTGCCGACGCAGTGTGCAAGTGCCGGCGTCGGCGTCGACACCATCGAAATCGTTGTTGCTCCGGCGGCCGCCAACGTCAGCGCTGCCACTCGGATCCGCTTGTATCGCATCTTGGTCCTCCTTGTGTCGGTTCACATCAGCGCACTACAGATCATCGATCAGCGAGGCGCCTGCATTCTTGGTGTCGGCTGGAAGCGCAAGTGTTCCTGTCCACGCATTGGCTTGCGGCCTGCTGGACGAGCGTGGAACACATCCCAGGGTCGCAGACACCTTTCACGTGCAGGAGGCAGTGCAACAGGTGAGGAAGTGGATCCCCCCCCCCCGAAAAACCCGACAAGCGCAATTCGCTCTGCGACCGCTCGCTCTGTGTGCCGTGGAGGAGGTTCGCCCGATGTCCGGCGCGAGTGTGACCGACGAGTCGTTGATGGCTGTGTGGTCGTCTGACGAGAGGCTCCGGCTCGATCTGGAGCATGTGGTCGTGGTGTCCGAGCGGTCCTCTGGGCTGGTGTCCGTGTTCGGCCCGTTCGTCGGTCCGGTAGAGGCATCGGCGTTCGCAGACCGGTATGCATTCGAGATCGCCAACGTCGTCTCTGGTGGAACAGATGTCGTCGTGGCGCCACTCGATCCGGGTGAGTAGGAACCGCTTCGTGTCAGTGTCGGTCGTCACAGGGGAACACCTCGGCGCCGGGCCGACACGTTCCCTACGGAGGCTGAAGGCTCAGCCCCTGCCCCAGCGCAGAAGCGCCAGCACATCACCATGGCAAGGAAGGCAGGTCATGAGAACGCTGCCACGCAAAGCAGGTGCAGGCCTACTGGCGCTGGCACTCGGACTGCTGACGTTCGCCCACACGGCGATGGCCGACACCGCCTCAACCTCCGGGACGACCAGCTCGATCTTCACCTTCACGACAGGCACGACACAGCGCACCCAGAACCATGCCGGCGACGATCTCGGGTTCACGAAGACCGGCGGCACCAATCCAGCGATCGACATGCGGTGGGTGAAGTGCACGGACCCGTCCGTGGTCGGGACCACCATCACGAACATCACGAACGACGGCAACCAGCGCATCTGGGCCAACTTCATCCAGGGCGCGTGCTTCAAGCTGCAGTACCGCGGCTGGACACAGGCCAGTGGAACGTTCACGGGCACGGTCGCTTGGAACGCGAACTTCGCCTGAGTCTCCGCCGCCGCGAGGGAGCGGTCAGTGGGGGTAAAGGGCGCTCTCGCCGAGGTCGCGGCCTGCTCGATCGAAGCGCCCGTGGCGCGCAGCAGGCTGGTCACCCTGCGCTCACGCTACGGACGTGTCGCGATCGACCCGGCTGGGTCCGCCACATCGTCGGATCACTGCTCCTGGCGGCATTCCTGATGGCAGGATGCGATACAACGGGATCCAAAACGGAGGCGAAGGACGCGCAAGGCCCGATCGAAGCCGCCTACGTCCTGAACTCGGACATCGTCCGTGCCGCCGACCGGTTGAAGGAAGCCACGATCCAGAAGTGCATGACCGATCGAGGTCTTCGATACGACGTCCACTCAGCCAGCTCGAACAACGTGCCAAGACACTCGCCGAAGCTGACGTGCAATGCGACAAGGAGGTCGGCTTGGAACGCACCACAATCGACGTACAACTCGCAGCTGAACGAAAGCTTGCCAAAACATAGGCGCCTTTGCTCGATGAGGTCGCGCGGGAGCGCACGCACGTCCTCAAACAGGGGACCTGACATGAGTGAACACACAAGGTCCACCCCCTTCAACCCGCGCTGCCGCGCTCGTCGGCGCATCGTCATCGCCATGCTCGGAGGCGTGCTGTCGCTGCTGCCAGCGTGCTCGTCAACCGGGCAGGTGATCTCGACCGTTTCTACAGCCCCAGACCCCGGGCCTGCGAAGACGAGGGCCGCCACCTCGCCCGGCATAGGGCTCCCCGAGAACCAGAACACACCAAAGAGCGAGGTCGAACTCATGGCTTCGATGGAAGGTGCCATTCAACAACTCGACTGGCCGACCAAGCATGAACTCTCCGCCAGAGGTACGCCGTCCGTTAGCGCTGTGGACCTCGAAGCTCGCGCCAGCCGCGCCAAGACACCGCACTCGGCGAGATCGACGCCGTACAACTCGTGGAAGCGTGGAACATGTGCGCCTGGGTGCTAGAGGTGACTGAAGCCGTTGAGGCCCACGATCAACAAAGACTCCGGGCGGCAGCCAAGGTGCTCGCCACCCTCGACTCACGCTTCAGGTACACCTCCAGCGGTGGGTATCTCGCCGAAGTGGCAGCGGAGCCGAAGAGCGGCTCCAAGAGCCTGGCAGGCTCATTCGTTGCAGCAAACGATTGCGAGAGCTGGCCGGCATGAGCAGACGGCGCCAGCTGAATGACAGGTGCTGAAGAGCCGATTCAGGCCTCGTCTCCAACGAGACGGGAGTCTCGCCCCATCCCCAGGGATCCAGCGGCGCTTCGGGGCCGGCACGCGTTCGAGAGCGTCGGCGTTGTCATTGATGGAGCGGATGATCTCGTGGCGCCACTCGATCCAAGCGAGTAGGAACTGTTCGACGCTGAGGTGGATCTCTGCGGGGGAACACTTTGACGCCGAGCCGACACCTTCTGAGCGAGGCGCAGGGAGAGAGCGGGTGATGTGACCGACGAACAACATGACGACCGCGACGAGTTCCGCCAATTCGTCGGCACGCATGAGCGAATGGTGCGTGCCTCCCTTTCGCGCTCCGAGGGCAACGCGTCCGACGTCGAGGAGTTGTGTGCCGACGTGTTCGTGCTGGCCTACGAACGCTTCGGTGAGCTGTCGGGGCTCAATGTTGCGCAGCAGCGGGCGTGGTTGGCGCGTGCGGCGGGCTTCCTGATGGCGAATCACGGGAGGCGGATGGCGACTCGGAGGCGCACTGCTGACGCGCTCCGAGCGCTACAGGTTCAGGACGGGATGTTGTCGGCGGAGGACGAAGTGGTTCCACACGTTGAGGAGGCGGTCGGTTTGGCGTTGTCGAGGCTCGATGCGGCGCAACGTCAGGTGCTGGTGCTTCGAGCCCTCGGGCACGACGGACCGTCCATCGGTCGGATGCTGGGCACCACGGCAGGGACGGCTCGCAAACGATTGATGGTGGCACGCGCCGCATTCATCGTTGCCTACGAGCAGATGAAGGCGACCGTCGAGACCGGCGAACCTTGCGAAGGGAGCGTGTCGTGAGCGACGTCGACGACGTGAACGACAACGACGTGGACGCCGTCTCCCATTGGATTGGCCAGCATCCAGAAACGTGGCATGACGCAGTGGCTCCGCTCGACCCCGATGGCATCGATGCCCTCGTCGACATTGTGATCGGGCGTTCGCAAGCGCAACAGCTGCGCGGTTCGCAACGGCGGCGTCGCAAGGTCATCGCTGTGGGCGCTGTCACCGCAGTACTGGTGGTCGGTGGGACGGTCGGAGTCGCAGCGCTGCTGCGGGGTCAGCCCTCGCAACCGATCGCAGGAGTCGCGTGCCAGGACGGAGTCGGCGACAGCGCGGTCGTTGTTGTGATTGGCCCGACCGACGACCCGATCGGTGGTTGCGAGAATGCCTGGCGGGCGGGACGGTTCAACGAAGACCGCAATCATTCGCCGGAACCGCCCCCACTTGTTGCCTGCGTGGGTTCGGGCGGTGCCGTGCAAGTGCACCCAGCAGAGTTCGGCACATGCGAAGCATTGGGCCTGGCGGTCGCTGACGGCGCGCTCGACGAAGACAACCGAGCCGTCGTTGAACTCAACGACCGGATCGTCGAGGACGTGAACTCATTGACGCCGTGCCCGAGTGCCAGTGATGCGGCTGCGACCTCGGAACGCGTCCTCGGCGAAGCGGGTCTGACCGGCTGGCAGGTGCAGATTCGTCCGGACTCTGCCACAGCGTCGTGCGCGAAAGCTGCGGTCATCGCCGACCGAAAAGTCATCGAGATCATCAAGTTCCCGTAACTGGAGGTATGCCATGTTCCGCACCGCACGTTTGCTCGCCGCAACAGCCGTCATTGCCGTCACGGTCTTCCCGGTGGCCCACGCCACCGCGGCTGACGTCCCGAGCGGAAGCTCACCGGACGCGGTGATCGCCTCGTTCGCCGGCGGCCGAATCGATCTGACCAAGGGATGGGGCGACGCGACCGCATGCTGGAGTGACGGTGCATCCACTGCGTGTTTCCGGACGGAAGCCGAGATGGATCGCACGATGAATGCATCGTTGACCACCTCGTTGGTGCCCTTGGCGTCGTGCTCATCGTCGCTGCGCCTCTACCGCTCGACCGCATTCGCCGGTGGCGTGTTGAGCCTGACAACGCAGAACACGTACATCAACCTGTCCGCCTATGGATTCGACAACGACACGAGCAGTTACCGGGTCGGCGCATGCGCTGCGGCGTTCTATGACGGCGCAAACGGTGGCGCTCCCGTGTACCCAGGCGCCACGGGAGCCGGCGCATCGGCATCGTCGATGGTCGCGGGCTGGGACAACCGGATCAGCAGTGTCTACATCACGTGACCGAACTGCCTTGACCGACCGCGTCGACCAGCCGAATGCGCCGGACACGGGCCCACCTGACGGTCGCGAGATCGCGCCCGTTGGTCCACTCGAGGTCAGCCCCGTCGCCTCCCGCATCGACACTCACGCCGAGGACCGGAGCGTACGCCGTCGCCGATTGTGGTGGTGGCTAGGTGTCGCCAGTGTGGTCGCAGCGACAGCGGTGACCTGGGTGGTGGCTGGGAGCGTGCAGTCACCACAGCAGGCCGCCTCAAATGCCGCGCCGCCCGAAGCGTCCTGGGTCACCGCGGTCGTCGAGCGTCGCGTACTGACGCAAACCCTGATCACCCGTGGTGACGTGATCCCAGAGTTGTCAGCGTCGCTGCGCGTGCCGGTGTCGGTGGTGGGCGACCCCGTGATCACCGACCTCCCGGTTTCGCGCGGTGACGACGTGATCGAGGGTCAGCGGGTCATTGAAGTGTCCGGCCGCCCAGTTTTCGTCCTGGTCGGCGACGTCCCGATCTACCGGTCGTTGCGGCCCGGCATGACCGGTGCCGACGTCGCTCAACTGCAGGCGGCGCTCTCACGGCTGGGTTGTCCGAACGCAGACCCCACCGGCGTGTACGGGCCGCAAACCAAGATCTGCGTCGCTGCGTTCTACTCGACCGCCGGCTACGAGGCGGTTCCCTCGTCGGACACCGAAGCAACCGACCTCGCGGCAGCCGAGAAGACGTCCACCGATGCACAGAACGCAGCCGACACCGCCGCCGCCGCATGGCGGACAGCGTCGCAGGGGTTGGATGGCTCGGCACTCCTGGCTGTTCAACTCGACCTCAACGCTGCCCGCCGCAGCTACAACGATGCCGTAGCTGCCTCCGCCGACACCGTGGCTCAGGCACAAACCGAGCTGGCGGCAGCCCAAGCAGAACTGGGACGGGTGCGAGCCGACCCGGCGGCGAGCTCGAGCGATGTCTCGGCGGCAGAACTCAAGGTCGCCCAGCAGCAAACAGCGGTCGACGCCGCCAAACGCTCCACCACATCCACGGTGGCCGCTGCGGCTGACGCAGTGAGGCTCGCCGAGGCCCGACTCGCCGAGGCCAACCACCCCGACACAACCGCGGCGTACATCGCTCTCGGCCAGGCAATGGCCACCCGGGACACGGCCGCTGCTGCACTCGACGCACTCCGGGCGACGACCGGCCCGACCGTCGCGCAGGGCGAGATCGTGTTCATGCCCGCGCTGCCCGCGCGCGTGCGTAACACTGTCACCTCACTCGGATCGCTGGACACGACCAACAACGGGACTGGCGCGACCTCGAGCGGCATCGTCGAACTGAGCGGAGGAGCACTCGTCGTCACCGTGACGCTGCAAGCAGACGAGGTCGCGCTCGTCCGCTCCGGCATGCCCGTCGAACTGCTCGACGAACAAGCCAGCACCAAGTATCCGGCGTCGCTCACCACCATCGACGACAGCCCCACCACTGGACCGGATGGAACCAGCGGCTACAGGGCAACTATCACACCCGTCAAACCGCTGCCAGGAGAGCTCACCGGCAACAACCTCCGCGTCACCGTCGACGCAGCGTCCAGCGAATTCGAAACCCTCGTCGTGCCGATCACCGCGATCTCCTCCGCTGCCAATGGCACCACCACCGTCGCCGTGCTCCACACCGGAGCCCGGGAGCCGGCGCCGGTCACAGTCACTGCTGGAATCAGCGCAGATGGGTTCGTCGCTATCGAACCCACCCACACCGCCGAGCTACACGAGGGCGACAAGGTCGTCGTCGGCCGATGACCTCTCACCTCGAGCAACCACCCACCGTCGAGCACGCCGGGGCCGATTCGGCGGCCCGAGGCACCGATGATTCATGCGACGTGGTTGTGGTCGACGGGCTCACCAAGACCTTCCCCGGTCCGCCGCCGGTCACCGCCCTACTCCCTTGTCGGTTCACGATCCGCGCCGGTGAGTACGTCGCGATCACCGGCACCTCCGGTTCCGGCAAGACAACGCTGCTCTCACTACTGGGACTCCTCGACACTCCCACCGGCGGCCGCTACCTGGTCGACGGCATCGACGTCGCCCAACTCGACGACAAGACCCGCTCCGCGCTTCGCGCCCGCCGCCTCGGCTTCGTGTTTCAAGCGTTCCATCTCGTCAGCTACCGCAGCGTTGTCGACAACATCGCACTCGGGCTGCTCTACCAAGGCACACCCACGCGCGAACGACGCACCCTCGCCCTCGCCGCCGCCGAACAGGTTGGACTCGGCCACCGATGCCACGCACGCTGTTCCACCCTGTCCGGCGGCGAAAAGCAGCGCGTCGCGATTGCACGCGCCCTCGTGCGAAACCCGTCACTCGTGCTCTGCGACGAGCCCACCGGCAACCTGGACACCGCCACCACCCGCCAGATCCTCGACCTACTCCACGAGTTGCACGTCGCCGGACTCACCATCGTTGTCATCACCCACGACCCGGCCATTGCCGCTGCAGCACAACGACACCTCACCATCACCGACGGCAACGTCACCGAAGTTCAGGCCGGACATGCGACGACGGCATGACCCCAACGTCACAGCGCCGTCCGTGCTCCGTCGACGCGATGCCCTCGCCGAAGCATTCGCGGTCATCGCGCAACGCCCCGTGCGAACCCTGCTCACCGCGCTCGGCACCATCCTCGGTGTCGGCGCCTTCGTCACCACAACAGGACTCGCCCAAACCGCCAGCGCCCAAGTGTCTTCGCGCTTCGACGCGCTCCGAGCCACCGAAGTCCGCGTCCAGGACAGCGCCCCCGACGGCAACAACCCGTTCCCCACCGACACGGACCAACGCCTCCAAGCACTCAACGGCGTCAACCACGCCGGCGTCTATTACACCGTCACCGACCCCGGCACGATCCAACCCCGCACCCTCGCCACCCGACCGCTGCGGACCACAACCCCAATCCCCGTGATCGCCGCCACGCCGGGCGCCCTTCTGGCCGCGCTTCCCACTCTCGCCACGGGCCGCCTGTACGACGACTGGCACCAACGACGAGCCGAACACGTGGCCGTCATCGGCCGCGTCGCCGCCGACCAACTCGGCATCACCGGCATCGACCGCCTCCCCGTCGTGTTCCTCGGCGACACGCCCTACGTCATCGCGGGAATCCTCGACAACGTCGGCCGCAACCCCGACCTCCTCCTCTCCATCACCATCCCGACCTCCGCTGCCGACACGCAATTCGTCGCCGCCAACCCTGAACGTCAAGTCCTCATCGACACTGCTCCCGGCGCCGCTCAACTCATCGGAACCCAAGCACCCCTTGCGCTGCGCCCTCAGCAACCCGACCGCCTCCAGGCCCTTGTACCACCCGACCCGGAAACGCTCCGCAACCAGGTCGAGAACGATGTCCAGACCCTGTTCTACGCCCTCGCTGGCCTCGCCCTGCTCGTCGGTGCCATCGCGATCACCAACGCCACCCTGCTCAACGTCGTTGAACGACGACCCGAGATCGGACTTCGCCGTGCACTCGGCGCAACCCGTCACCACATCACCCGACAGATCGCACTCGAAGCGTCCATCACCGGTGCGATCGCCGGAGTTGTCGGTGCCATCGTCGGACTCATCGCCGTTGTCGGCGTCGCCATCGACCGAACGTGGACCCCGACGATCCACCCCGCCGTCCTCCTCGCCGCTCCCGCCATCGGCACCATCACCGGCGCCCTCGCAGGTATCGCCCCCGCCATCAAAGCGGCCCGTACCCCACCCGCCGACACGCTCCGCGGATGAGGCCAGGCTGAGAAGCGAACACGTCGGCCGAAATTGACCCGTTTGCTTGCGGTGCGCTCGTCGATATCAGCCGTCACTCCCGGTGGAAGAAAGTCGCCTCAAATCGAACCCCGGGTGTTGATTGGAGTAGTCAGTTTCAAGCCGGGAGAGTGCGTCGCCCTGCGCCACGGCCAACCCAACCTTCTGGTCACAGTCGAAGTCCGCAAGCGCGATGTCATGCTCATACGTCTGAAGCTCCCTAAACGCTGCGTGATCGAAGCTGCCGTCACTCACGCCCACCTGTGCACCTGAACCGGGGTACAGGATCGCATCCCTACGCCCTTCAATCTGGTGCACGATGGCCGGGCGATCGGTGACTTCGTAGCCCAGTGCGCGGACACAGCCCTGCCATCGTTTGGTCGCCGACACCACCGCGGGGTCAGATGCGACTCCAGCCACGAAGAAGTCGACGAGCGACTGCAACGCCGGCGGGAACTGGCCCTCGAAGCCGTACATTTCCATCTGAGTCTTCGGGATGCAACCCAGCTTCTCCGTCGGCACCGATTCACCAGACTTCCTTGCTGGGCCGACGAGCGCAAACATGTAGGCCTGATGCTCACTCGGTGTGAGGGCTGCGACGACTGCATCGTTCGGATCAGGGGGCGCCTTGTCAAAGAAGCCGAGCGTAATTCCGTATCCGGACCTATCCACACCTTCGCGAGTGCCGGTGCCGAACGGCGGCGGAAGATCCGACGTTTGCTTGGCGATGTATCGGAACCCACGGTCCGCCATGCAGGCTGCGACACGCTGCTCGCGCTGCACGTCGGACCACGAACCGGTGAACGGATCAAAACCAAACGACTGCGAGAATGGCGTTGAAACAACACTTGCCGTGTCGCCCTTGGCGTGGTGGTCCGAACACGACGGTATCGAGAGTACGGAGAGAGTCGCCACACCCACAAGTGCAGCGACACTCCTCGTCCGAAGTCGTTGCATGACTGACGTCAAACGACCACTGTGGCGTTTCCGGTCCCGGGGGACCATCCGCTCGTCGCCGACCAGTGGTTGGTGTACGTGTTCCCTGCTGCGTAGTTCGACGACGGATGTGCGCCTGCGACCGACACCGTGCCACCCGTCGGGCAGATGGTCGCTGTCGAGAACTGGGTGCCGCCATTCACCTTGAACTTGTGAGACCCGCAGCCGGAGTTGACGAACGTGATTTCCGAGCGCCAGTCAGAGATCGCGATTGGGTTCGCCCCGCCGACATTGGTGTACGTGATCTTCTCGTAGAAGCCCCCGTTTCGGTTGTCCTTGCTTGCGGCGCCTGCCGACGCGGGCACCGTGAACACGGCGGCCACGAGAGTCGCGAGCACGATGAGTTTCTTCATGGTTCCTCCAGAAGTCGAGCCCGTGGTGCCCGCGCCGACTTGTCGCGGTTCCCACGGATGACGAAGCGAAGCCCGATGTTGGACTCCACACCCCATAGGTGTTATCCAACGCCTGACCTGTTCTTCGTCCCAGCGTCGACGAGGCGCGTCATCCACTGAACGCATGCAATATGCACATCAGCCGTTCCGGCCCGCCGACCAGCGGCCTCCTTCTGACTCCACCGCATCCTTGCCATTGGACGTCCCGGTACGACGGATGCGACTTCCATGTACGGGAGCGGCACTAGAAGTTTGGGTACATCTGCTGCGCCTTGACGATTTCTCCCTCTGTAAGTCCGTGTCGGCGCGTTGCGTCCCCAGCGCATCGCCGACCCACCCCGCTCCACCGGCGGGGCCGGCGAGAGCGAGGAGAACCGCATGAGTGCCATCACCGACAATGGACCGTTCCTCTGCGTCGAGGAG